>JAUSBK010000007.1:0-300000 GCA_030652115.1 Coriobacteriia bacterium
GGCAGTCGGGGCCAAGCAGGCCACGGGTCCTACCGGCGTAACCTATGAGCCTTCCACCTGCATCAACCCCGCATGCCACGACTACGCTGCGGTCAGCACAGGAGGCTTCATCCCCGAGTGCGGCAGCTGTCACGCGTCGAGTGCCGATGAGACCCACGGGGCCCCGCATGTGGCGACAGACGACGCTGTGTGTGGAGTGGCGTGCTCCGATTGCCACGAGTTGAGCATGACGATCGAGCACGAGAAGCCCGAGTCGACAAGCTCGGGCCAGGGTTGCACGGCGTGTCATCCGACTCCCGCTGCCGCCGCCAAGCCCTGGAACGGCAGTTGCGCCACAGCCGACTGCCACACGGCCACCTCCGGTGCGCCGATGCATCTCGAGATGGCCGTGGCGCACGCGGTTTCGGAAAGCAATGGGGTCTGCCTCGGCTGCCACGCTGGCAGTGAGCTCGGCTTGATACACACAGGCGCCGAGAACCCCGACACGGGAGACGCGTCCTGTCTCGTCTGCCACACTGGCGAGACCGGCGAACCGGCTACCAACGACTGCACGGTCTGCCACTTCACCTTCGACGAGCACTACGACGAGGTGGCGCACCAGTCCGACACGCTCATCGGTTGCAGTGGCACCGGCTGCCACGAGACCCCGGACCTCTTCGCGGTTCACACGCAGCGCAACGCCGAGTTCGGGTGTGTTGGCTGCCACGACAGCACGCGGGTCGCGGTGCAGGATGCGATCGCCGAAGGAGACACGTCGTGCTTCGACTGTCACGCCGATGTGTCTCCCACAAGCCCGCACTACTCGGTCCACTGGGCTCAGCCGCCGCTGTTCACGGTCGACCCAGTCACGAACGTGCACACGAACTACTACTCCTACTACGATGGCACCTCGGGCAGCGCGCCCACGGGTGACTGCGCCATGTGCCACACCTCGAACCTCGTCGAAGAGCATAACGGCCGCTGGGACGCGACCATCGGCTTCTGGAGCCGCCGGCCGCGTTACGACAGCGAGGGCAATGCGCTCACATGCAACACCTGCCACGGCTCATCCGACTCAACGGTCACGGGTTCGATCGCGGACGGCGCCACGGCCTGCGACTCCTGTCACGCGATCCATGGGCCGGTCTTCTCCGGCGCCCATGCCTCGACGTTCGTCGACAGTCCGGAGGTCGAATGCGCCGACTGCCACGAGGACGACCTGGTTTCAGAGCACGACGGGACCTATCCGGTGCAGACCGCCGACGGTCTGAAGAACGTCACCGGTTGCGCCGTCTGCCACAGCTACACGTACGGTGAGCGGGGAGACGTGGTCCAGGCTGCGATCTCCGAGACCAACGACACGCGCTGTTCGGCCTGCCACGCCGCTTACCACACCGACTCGACGGCGCATGATGCCTCGAGCGCTGCGAGTCTCGAGTGCGGTGTCTGTCATGCCGAGGGCCAGACCACGATCGACGTGACGTCGGTCCACTCCACCTGCGCCACCTGCCACCAGGCGGAGCGCCTCGGCGCGATCTCGGATCACACCGCCGAGTGCTCGAGCTGCCACGCAACGGCGGGTACCGACTATCACGCCGAGATGGACGGGCTGCACACATTCACCGCCATGGGTGAGAGCTGCAAGTCCTGTCACGACCAGACGCTCCCCGAGGCGCATGCGGACTATCTCGATCGCTACCCGGCGTACAGCTCCACCTGCGCGCTCTGCCACAAGAATGCCGACCCGGATAGCATCAACTGGGACACGGCCTCGGCCGACTGCTCGACGTGTCACGAGATTCACGGCGACGTTGAAGTGCTGCACACGTCAACGGCAAGCCAGGGTTGCGTGCGCTGTCACGACTCGGCGGATGTGCGGCTCGTCCACGCAGCGACTGCTGGCGATCCAGACACTTCGTGCGATGTCTGCCACAACGCCACATTCGAGCTCTCGGCTGACATGACAGCTGAGTGCGAGACGTGCCATAACGCCGGGGGCGTGCCATTCCACACGTCGATGAACGTGCTCCACATCGGCCTGGGTACCTCGGGTACGTGCGAAGGTTCGGCGTGCCACGTTCGGGACGTCGCCACGCTGCACGAGGAGTTCATCGGTCCGGGCACGCAGTATCCGCAGTACCAGGACACGTGCTCGCTCTGCCACCTGAACGATGACCCCGACCGCATCGACTGGGACGTGGCCACCAACGGGACGTGCTGGAATTGCCACGGTGCGCCGCACGATCGGATGAGCCACGTGGCGAGTTCGGTCCAGAGTCTGGACTGTGCCGGCTGTCATGATGACTGGGTCGTGGAGACCCACAACGCATACGAACCCACGGGCGGGTCCCTGGACAACTGCAATACCTGCCATCGCAATCCGCTTGCTGGCAACATGACGTGGGACAAGTCCACCTCGGACTGCGAGGGGTGCCACGACAAGTACCCGGCCGCCACGAACCACTACCCGGCGGACAAGCACCTCGCAGTCCACGCGGACGTCTGCGTTGACTGCCACTACATGGACCTGAAGTCCGAGCACGTGAAGGTCGATGTGGCGTGTATCGAGTGCCACACCGACCCGTCGGACTCAGCGATCATTGCGGCCGGCTGGAACATGAACTGCGATCAGTGCCACATGGACAACCATGATGACGAAGCCACGCGGCATGCATCCACGCGCGCCGACTGCAGCACGTCGGGCTGCCACGAGTCGGATGTCTCCGCGATCCACAGTGGTCTGCCCTGGATGGGCTGCAAGAGCTGCCACACGGGCCCGGCACAGCTTGCCTCTGATCTCACCAAGAACTGCACCGACAGCGGCTGTCACGACGATGGATACCACACCACACTACCGGGGCTGCATACCGCCACCGCGAGCGCGGCCTGCACGCGTTGCCACACCGAGCGGCTGGCGGACGGCTCGCAGCTCGAGCCGATCCACGACGCAGCGTGCGCAACCTGCCACAACAGCACGATCGATGCCTCGACCAAGACAGCCGAGTGCACCACGTGCCACAACACCACCGTAGCGCCGTACCACGCGGCAATGGACAGCACCCACGACTTCACGACCATGAGCAGCGGCTGCCAGCAATCCGGCTGTCACCTGAAGACGCTACCCGAGGAGCACGCGAGGTACCTGTCGCGGTATCCGTCGTACGCCGATACCTGCGCCCTGTGCCACTTGAACGCGAATGCGGGTCGCATCGACTGGGCGACTGCTTCAGCAGACTGTTCGACGTGCCACGAGATCCATGGCGACATCGCGGTGGTTCACACGGCAACAGCCAGCCAGTCATGCAGAGCCTGTCATGAGACACAGAACGCGCTCGACATCCATGTCAAGAAGGACGGCAGCGGCGACACCAACTGCGCTCTGTGTCACAACGCGGCGGCCGGCCGCATCAACTGGGACCCGGCTACCGTGTCGATGGAGTGCACGTACTGCCACGGCACGTACGCGCAGATCGACCCGGCCCACTATCCGGTGGCGGCGCACGACGCGTCGGCCCAGACGGGCTGCAACCAGTGCCACTACAAGGACATGAAGGCTGAGCACTTCCTGGCCACCGTGTCGCCGGCGGTCACGTGCGTGTCGTGCCATGAGCTCAAGGTGGATGCATTCGCGGCGCCGTGGGACAAGACGTGCGGCTCGTGTCACCCGACCAACCACCGTGACAAGAACACCAAGCACCTCTCGACATCCGCAAGCTGCGGCGGCACCGGTTGCCACGACATCGCCAACGTGGACGCGATCCACTCGGCCACGAGCAGCGGATGCAAGGCGTGCCACGTCTCGCCGTCCGTTCGCGCTACGACAACGACTTGCACGGCCGCGGGCTGTCACGCGAGCATCGGAACGAATCATCACGAGGCGCACAACGCGGCGTCGGTGAACCCCAGCGGCTGCAAGGGTTGCCATTCCATGTATCTCGATGACGAGCATTCCGCACTCGGATACGCCTGCGCGGCATGCCACGATTCGACGAACAGCGCAGTCGTTGCGGCGATCGCCGCCGGCGATCTGCGGTGCAAGACATGCCACCCGGGGTTGCACGGAAAGCAGAACTACGAGTTCAACCCGAGCATGTCGAGCGTTCACCGCGTGAGTGTCGAGTTGCCGGGGATGCGTTCGTCGTTCGTAGTGGGCGGCCGGTCGTACACCTGGAGCTTGCCGTCGACCACCAGCTTCCTCAAGTCGGGCTGGACCGCGAGCAGCATGATGTCGTGCGACAGCTGTCACGCGTACACGGGCGCAGCGGGACCGCATGGAGCGACCATGCAGGTGAAGATGGATCCGGGGTATCCAGCCGACTGGCAGACCAAGCGGCTGGCCGGGAGCTCGAGCTTCAGCGACTACAACAGCAGCCCGGTTGCGCCTGCGTACACGGGGGGTTATGTGGGCACCTCGACCGGCGCGGTCATTTGCGACAAGTGCCACAACACCAACTACAGCAATATGAACGAGGTCCACGGCAAGGGCGCTCACGAGGGTGCGTACTGCACCGACTGCCACACGCAGATGCCGCACGGTTGGCGTCTGCCGCGGTTGCTGGCGTACACGAGCGACCCGTCCCCCTACGCGGCGCGGAGGCTTGCGGGCATCAGCCTCACGAGCCACTCCGCCACGAGTGGTTGGGACGACAGCGACTGCTACGCGGGCTGCCACAGTCACGAAAACACCGTGTCGCCGGCATGGCCTACGGCTGACATCGTTGTCACGACCGGCGCTATCAGCGGGACGGTCAAGAACTCCTCTGGTGCTGCCATCTCGGGTGCGACAGTGAGCATCGCAGGCAAGACGGCGACCACGTCGAGCACCGGTGTCTACACCGTCAGCGATGTCACGGCGGGCACCTACACGATGACCGTGAGCGCCGCCGGCTACACCTCGTGGTCGGGCTCCGTGACGATCACCGTGGGCGGCACCCTCGCGCAGAACGTGACGCTCTCGGCCGTCCCGGTGACGACCGGCGCCATCGGTGGGACGGTCAAGAACCCCGCTGGAGCTGCCATCTCCGGTGCGACAGTAAGCGTTGCGGGCAAGACCGCGACCACGTCGAGCACCGGGGTGTACTCGGTCACCGGCATCACGGCCGGCACCTACACGATGACCGTGAGCGCCACCGGCTACACCTCGTGGACGGGTCAGGTTTCGATCACGGCAGGTGGCACGGCCACTAAGAACGTGACGCTGGCGGCGGTGCCGACGGCCACGAACCTCGCCCGGACCGGGACGGCCTCGGCATCGAGTCAGGCAAGCGGCTCCTATAGCGCTGCTAAGGCGATCGATGGAAGCACGAGCACATACTGGCGGTCATCCTCGGGCGGTACGCAATGGCTGCGCGTCGACCTCGGGTCCGCGAAGACCATCTCGAGCGTGGTGGTGAACTGGACCAGCTACTACGCGAAGTCGTATCGCATCGAGACATCGAACGACGGCTCGAACTGGACGCAGCAGTTCACGACGACGTCGGGCAACGGCGGCATCGACACGATCGCCATACCGTCGGTCTCTGCGCGGTACGTGCGCGTCTACTGCACGAGTGCGAACTCCACCAACTACCGGGTCAACGAGTTCGAGGTCTGGGGCAACTAGTCGGCAAAGTCCGGGAGGCGCATCCTCCGGGTGACGTTCGAGACGCCCTCGCCACTACGGCGGGGGCGCTTCTCTTTACACCGCACCCGTGTTGCGAAGCGCCTCGATAACCTCGCGCGTGGTCTCCAGCGCGGCATCGGGCCGCCGCCCGGGGGCGCCCGGGTCCTCGGCGAGCGCCGGGGGCAACTCCACACCCGTGAGCGTACCGGCGAGCAGCGTCCAGGCCTTGGGCACGATGCGCTGCCAGGAGTAGCCGCCACCGCCCGTGGCGAGCAGCCGGCCTTCGCACAGTTCGTCGGCGAGCGCCACGATCCGCCCGTAGAGGCTCCGGAATCCGTCGAGCGTCACGCCGAGTGTGGTGAGCGGGTCGCTCCAGTGCGCGTCCACGCCGCACTGCGCCACGATGAAGTCCGGCCCGAACGCGCGCGCGGCCGGTGTCACCACCTCATCGAAGGCGAGCAGGTAGCACTCGTCGGTGGCGAGCGGTGGCAGCGGCACGTTGAGCGCGCTGCCGAGGCCGGGTCCGTACCCGCGTTCGTCGATGCCACCCGTGCCGGGGAAGAGGTACCGGCCGGTCTCGTGGAGCGAGATCGTGAGTACGCGGGGTTCCTCGTAGAAGATGTCCTGAACGCCGTCGCCATGATGGGCGTCGATGTCCACGTAGAGCACGCGTAGTGCGGGGTCTCGCTCGAGCGCGGCTGCGATTGCCACCGCGACGTCGTTGTACACGCAGAACCCGGAGGCATAATCGCGGTGTGCGTGGTGGAGGCCTCCGGCGGGGGAGAACGCCCGAATGTATGCTCCGCTCGTGACGGTTTCGAGTGCGGCGGCGGTGGCCCCGCACACGAGCGCAGCGGCATCGTGCATCCCCGGGAAGGCCGGCGTGTCGCCCGGGCCGATGCCGGCCTGCGGGCGCCAGAGCCCGCCGGGTCCGGACGCGCGTTCCACGGTCTCGAGGTACGCCTCGGTGTGGACGCGCAACAGGTCCTCGGCGGTCGCGGCCTCGAAGGGGATCGGCCGCAACGCGCCTTCGGCGATGAGACCGTGCGCCTCCATCATCGCTACGGCGAGCGATACCCGCTCGGGCCGGAACGGATGCTCGGGGCCGAGGTCGTACGCGTCGAGCTCGTGCGTGTAGGCGAAGGCCACTTCCACGGCGCATCTCCCTTCGGGCAGTAGATGCCCGCTTGGGGCGTGGCGTGAACGTTTCAGCTGCATCTCCGGTGGCGAACGCCGGTGATTTGCGGCTCCGCAGCGCGTCCCGTATACTGCGAAACCTGTCAATGACACAGCACGATCGGCGTTGACGGGGATCAGTAGGGGCCAATCCCAGCAGCAGAGAGTCGGGGACGGTGGAAACCCGACGCGGGACGCTTCGAAACTCACCCCTGAGCCACCCGGAAGAACGTGCCCGGTGCTCTCGCGCGGATGACCTCCGCTGAGAGCCGGGACCAGTAAGACGGGTCGGTGGCATCCGTTACCTGCCGCATGAAACTCACTCGCAAGCGCACGGGCACACACGCCCCGTGCGTTCCTGCGCTGCATGCGGCATCAAGCGGGCGCCCCGCCCCCAAGAGGCAGGGGTACGCGCATGGAGCTTCGCAGCGACCGCATGAAGAAGGGCGCCGTCCGGGCGCCCCACCGCAGCCTCCTCAAGGCCGACGGCCTCATCGATGAGGAGATCGCGCGCCCGCTCGTGGCCGTCATCAACTCGGCCAACGACATCATCCCCGGTCACGTGGGCATGGACCGTGTGGCCGAAGCCGTGAAGACCGGCGTCCGCATCGCCGGCGGCACACCCCTCGAGATCTCAACCATCGGTGTATGTGACGGTATCGCCATGGGCCACGAGGGCATGAAGTTCTCGCTCGCGAGCCGTGAGGTCATCGCGGACTCGGTGGAGATCGCCGTGTCGGCGCACGCCTTCGACGCGGTGGTGCTCATCCCCAACTGCGACAAGATCATCCCCGGCATGCTTATGGCCGCCGCTCGCCTCGACCTGCCGACTGTCGTGGTCTCCGGCGGCCCGATGCTTGCGGGGCGCTGGGAGGGTAAGCACGTCGACCTCGACACGGTGTTCACTGCCGTGGGCGGGCACGCAGTGGGCGAAGTGAGCGACGAGCGGCTGCTCGACTTGGAGAACAACGCGTGCCCCACGTGCGGCAGCTGCGCCGGCATGTTCACAGCCAACTCGATGAACTGCCTCACCGAGGCGATCGGCATGGGACTTCCGGGCAACGGAACGGTCCCCGCGGTCTACTCGGAACGCATCCGTCTGGCCAAGTACGCCGGCATGCAGGTGATGGCGCTCCTCGAGCAAGGCATCACCGCGCGGAAGATCATGACGAAGGCGGCCATCACCAACGCGATGACCGTGGACATGGCGTTTGGCGGGTCCTCGAACACGGTGCTGCACCTCACCGCGATCGCTGCCGAGGCCGGCGAACCCATCACGCTCGACGACTGGCAGGCAGTCTCCGCGCGCACGCCCAACCTCGTGCGCGTTTCGCCGGCGAGCGACTATCACATCGAGGACCTCTACTTCGCGGGTGGCATCCCGGCCATCATGGCCGAGCTCGCCAAGGGCGACCTCATCGATACGCATGCGCTCACGGTGACAGGCCACACCATCGGCGACACGATCAAGCACGTCGCCGGAGCCGACGGCGCGGTCATCCGCACCATCGACGACCCGTACGCCACCGTCGGCGGCCTGCGGGTCCTCAAGGGCAACCTCGCCCCGCGCGGCGCGGTTGTGAAGCAGTCGGCGGTCGCGCCCGAGATGCGCCAGCACGCGGGCCCCGCGCGCATCTTCGAAAGCGAGGAGGAGGCGAGCGCCGCCATCCTCGGCGGGAAGATCCGCGAGGGCGACGTGATCGTCATCCGCTACGAGGGCCCAAAGGGTGGTCCGGGGATGCGCGAGATGCTCTCGCCGACTTCGGCTGTGAAGGGCATGGGCCTCGCCAAGAGCGTGGCGCTCATCACCGACGGCCGCTTCAGTGGCGCCACTTCGGGCGCCTCGATCGGGCACGTAAGCCCCGAGGCCGCCGAGGGCGGACCGATCGCGCTCATCGAGGAGGGCGACACCATCACGATCGACATCGACGCGGGCACGCTCACCCTCGAGGTGACCGACGAGTACCTCGCCATGCGCGCCCGCGCGTGGACGGCCCCGGAACCCAAGGTGAAGACCGGCTATCTCGCCCGCTACGCGCACTTCGTCACGAGCGCGGACAAGGGCGCGGTGCTGGAATCGTGAGCACGCGAGACGACCAGGAGGTGAACGCATGAAAGTGACCGCAGCACAGGCCATCGTCAAGTCGCTCGAAGCCGAGGGTGTCGAGGTCGTATTCGGCTACCCCGGCGGTGTGGTTCTGCCGCTCTTTGACGCGCTGTACGAGGCGCCGTCGATCCGCGTGATCCTCACCCGGCACGAGCAGGGTGCCACGCACGCGGCGGATGCGTACGCGCGCGTGACCGGCAAGCCCGGCGTCGTGATCGTCACGAGCGGGCCGGGGGCGGCCAACACGGTCACCGGCATCGCGAACGCCTACATGGACTCGGTGCCGCTGGTGGTGATCACCGGCCAGGTGGCCACGCATGTCCTCGGCACCGACGCGTTCCAGGAGACCGACATCACGGGCATCACCATCCCGATCACAAAGCACAACTACCTGCTCGACGACCCGGCCGACGTGCCCGAGGTGATGGCCGAGGCGTTCCACATCGCCTCGACCGGTCGTCCCGGACCGGTGCTGATCGACCTGCCGGTGGACATCTCGCGCGGCGAGATCATGTTCAAGTATCCCGAGCGCGTGAACCTGCCCGGCTACAAGCCCACCATCAAGGGCCACGCCAAGCAGATCAAAGACGCTGCTACGCTGATCTCCAAGGCGCGCAAGCCGCTTCTGTACGTGGGCGGTGGCGTGCTCTCGAGCAACGCGGCCAGGGAGCTCAAGGAGCTTGCCGAGCTGATGCAGCTTCCTGTGGTGACCACGCTCATGGGCAAAGGCGCGTTCCCGGAGGACCACCACCTCTTCGTGGGCATGCCGGGCATGCACGGCGGCAAGTTCACCAACTACGCGATCACCGAGACCGACCTGCTCTTCGGCATCGGCGTGCGCTTCGACGACCGCGTGACCGGCAAGCTTGCCACCTTCGCGAACAAGGCCAAGGTCATCCATGCCGACATCGACCCGGCGGAGATCGGCAAGAACCGCAGCGTGGACCTGCCGATCGTGGGAGACGCGAAGTCCGTTCTAGTTGGCATCATCTCCGAGCTGCGCAAGATGAACGCCGAGCCGCGCACGGAGGCGTGGATGCGCGTCATCGATGACTGGCGGACGCGGTACCCGTTCCACTACCACGCCTCCGAGACGTCGATCATGCCCGAGTATGCGGTCGAGCGCGTCCGCGAGCTCACGAAGGACCGCCCCACCGTGTACTGCACCGAGGTGGGCCAGAACCAGATGTGGTCCTGCCAGTACTTGAAGATCCGCGAACCGCGGACGTGGGCGTCCTCCGGCGGCCTCGGCACGATGGGCTTTGGCCTTCCGGCCGCCATCGGCGCGCAGCTCGGCCGGCCAGACTACCTCGTGATCGACATCGCCGGCGACGGCTCCATTCAGATGAACAGCCAGGAACTCGCTACGGCGGCCATCAACAAGCTGCCGGTCAAGGTCGTCATCCTGAACAACGGCTACCTCGGCATGGTGCGTCAGTGGCAGGAGCTCTTCTACGACAAGCGCTACTCGAGCTCCACGTTGCCGCAGGACTGCCCCGACTTTGTGAAGCTCGCCGAGGCGTACGGCGCATTCGGCGTGCGGGCCACCACGCCGGCCGAGCTCGATGAGGCTCTGATCGCGGCGTTCGCCTACGACGGCCCGGCGATCGTTGACGTCCGCGTGGAGCGCGAAGAGAACGTGTTCCCGATGGTGGCGCCCGGCGGTTCGATCGATGAGATGCTCGGTGGAATCCCGGGAGGCCCCGTCTCCGACATGTTGGATGCCGAGGAGTTCCTCGAGGAGGTGTGGGAGTAATGAAGCACACACTCTCGGTGCTCGTGGAGAACAAGCCCGGCGTGCTCACGCGCGTGGCGTCGCTGTTTGCGAGGCGCGGCTTCAACATCGACTCGCTCGCGGTGGGCGAGACCGAGGACCCCACGCTCTCGCGCATGACCATCGTGGTGGCAGCCGATGAGGTGGCCATCGAACAGGTCACCAAGCAGCTTCATAAGCTCATCAACGTGATCAAGATCCAGGACCTGGATCCGAAGGACATGATCGACCGCGAGCTCGTGCTCTACAAGGTGAACGCCGCTCCCGAGCGGCGGCACGAGATCATCGAGATCGCGAACGTCTTCCGCGCCAAGATCGTGGACGTGGGCAAGAACTCGCTCACGATCGAGGCCACCGGCACGAGCGACAAGCTTGCAGCCATGGAAGACCTGCTGCGCGCGTACGGCATCAAGGAACTCGCTCGGACCGGCAAGATCGCCCTGGCGCGCGGGAGCCGCGACGCATAGGGGCTCGTATAGGTCAGCAAGGGCGCCCGCTCGGGCGCGAGGAGGAGGAAGACAGAATGGCAACCGTCTACTACGAGAAGGACTGCGACCTGTCGCTCGTCCGTGACCGCAAGATCGCGGTCATCGGCTACGGCTCGCAGGGTCATGCGCACGCGCTCAACCTGCACGACAGCGGCTGCGACGTGCGCGTGGGTTTGCGCGCCGGCTCCAGCAGCTGGGAGAAGGCCAAGGAGGCCGGACTCAAGGTCATGACGCCGCGCGAGGCGGCGCAGGAAGCCGACATCGTGATGATGCTCACGCCGGACGAGACCACCGCGCACATCTACTACGCGGAGATCCACGAGTCGATGATCGCAGGCAAGGTGCTCGCGTTCGCGCATGGCTTCAACATCCACTTTGCGCAGATCGAGGCACCCGAAGGCGTGGACGTCATCATGATCGCCCCCAAGGGCCCCGGCCACATGGTGCGCCGTGTGTTCACCGAGGGCTCGGGCGTGCCGTGCCTCATCGCCGTCCACCAGGACGCGAGTGGCAAGGCGAAGGACATCGCGCTTTCGTGGGCGATGGGCATCGGCGGCGCGCGTGCGGCCGTGATCGAGACCACCTTTGCCGAGGAGACCGAGACCGACCTCTTCGGCGAGCAGGCCGTGCTGTGCGGCGGCCTCACGCATCTCGTGCAGGCGGGCTTCGAGACGCTTGTGGAGGCCGGCTACCAGCCCGAGATCGCGTACTTCGAGTGCATGCACGAAGTGAAGCTCATCGTCGACCTGATGTACGAGGGCGGCATGGCCAAGATGCGGGACTCGATCAGCAACACCGCCGAGTACGGCGATTACGTGACCGGCCCGCGCATCGTCACCGACGAGACGCGCGAGACGATGGCCGAGGTGCTCTGGGAGATCCAGAACGGCACGTTCGCACGCAACTGGATCCTCGAGAACCGCGCGGGGCAGCCAGGCTTCAAGGCGATGCGTCGCATCCAATCCGAGCACCTGATCGAAGAGGTGGGCGCCGAGATGCGTTCGATGTTCGCCTGGATCAAGAAGTAGTGACGCAGCGATGCGAGCCGTAGGCTCGCACGTCTGCGTCACGCCGTGCATCGAGCGGACTACTGCCGCTCATGCACGGCCGCACGGTACGAAACGCCGTCTCATGCCGGGGCCGGCGAGGATAGTACCCCTGAGAGGAAGTTGAACGATGCAGAAGAAGTACCTGATGACGCCGGGCCCCACGCCGGTACCCGCCGAGGTGCTGCTCACGCAGGCCGCACCGATCATCCACCACCGCACGCCCGACTTCTCGGCGGCCTTCAAGCAGGCTATCGAGGGCTTGAAGTACGTCTTCCAGACCGAGGGCGACGTGCTGCTGTTCGCAAGTTCGGGCACCGGCGTGATGGAGGCTGCGATCGCCAACAGCTTCTGCGCGGGTGACACCGTGGTCGTGTGCCGCAACGGCAAGTTCGGCGATCGCCAGAAGAACATCGCCGAGGTCTACGGCCTCAACATCATCGACCTCAAGTACGAGTGGACGAGCGTAGTGGACCCGGCCGACGTGGCCACGGCCCTCGAGGAGAACCCGGGCGTGCGCGGCGTGATCGTCACGCAGTCCGAGACCTCCTCGGGCGTACTGAACGACGTGAAGGCCATCGGCGCGATCGTGGCCGAGTACCCCGACTGCCTGCTCATCGTGGACAGCATCACGGGCATCGGCGCAGTGGACTGCAAGACCGACGAGTGGGGTCTCGATATCGTGATGACCGGCTCGCAGAAGGGTCTCATGCTCCCGCCGGGCCTTGCCGCCTGCACCGTGAGCGAGAAGGCTTGGAAGGCCTACGAGCGCTCCACGCTGCCGAAGTTCTACTTCGACTTCATGAAGTACAAGAAGAACATCGCCAACGACACCACGCCGTTCACCCCGGCCGTCTCGCTCGTGCTCGGTCTCGTGGTCTCGCTTCAGATGATCATGGACGAGGGCCTCGAGAACACCATCGCCCGTCACGCCAAGCTCGCCGAGGCCACCCGCAAGGGCTGCGAGGCGCTCGGCCTCACGCTCTTCGCGCCGGCCGAAGGTCGCGGCAGCGCGGTCACGCCCGTGTGGGTTCCGGAGGGCGTGGACGGCAAGAAGATCGTGAGCATCCTCAAGAACAAGTACGGCATCACCATCGCCGGCGGCCAGGACGACTACGCGGGCAAGATCTTCCGCGTGGGGCACCTCGGCTACTTCGGCGAGTTCGACATCATCACCACGCTTGCGGGCCTCGAGATGACGCTCGCCGAGCTGGGCTACGAGTTCGAGCGCGGCGCGGGAATCGTTGCCGCCGAAGCCGTCTTCATGGGGGAGTAGACACGATGAAGGTACTGGTAGCAGACAAGATCAGCGACAGCGGCATCGAGAAGCTCCGTGCCGACGGCTACGAGGTAGACGTCAAGACGGGGCTCTCCGAGGACGAGCTGGTGGCGATCATCGCGGAGTACGACGCCATGATCGTGCGCTCGGCCACCAAGGCCACCCGCCCGATCATCGAGGCCGGCGGCAAGCTCAAGATCATCGGTCGCGCCGGCGTGGGCATCGACAATGTGGACGTGGCCGCGGCCACCGAGCGCGGCGTGATCGTGTGCAACGCACCGACCTCCAACATCGTGTCGGCCGCCGAGCAGACCATCACGCTGATGCTCGCCACCGCGCGCAACACCGCGCAGGCGAACGCCAGCATGAAGCAGGGCAAGTGGGAGCGCTCCAAGTTCACCGGTACCGAGGTGTACGAGAAGACGCTCGCCATCGTGGGCCTCGGCCGCATCGGCACGCTCGTGGCAGAGCGCGCCCGCGGGCTGGGGATGAAGCTCATCGGCTACGACCCCTATACGAGCGAGGAGCGCGCCGCGTCGCTTGGCGTGACGCTCTACCCGACGATCGACGAGCTCCTGCCGCTGGCCGACTTCCTCACGGTGCACCTGCCGAAAACGAAAGAGACCATCGGCATGTTCGGCGCCGAGCAGTTCGGCAAGATGAAGGACGGCGTGCGGCTCGTGAACACCGCCCGCGGCGGCATCTACCAGATGGACGCCCTCGTGGACGCGCTCAAGAGCGGCAAGGTGTCCTCGGCTGGCATCGACGTGTTCGAGGTCGAGCCGTGCACCGAGTCGCCGCTCCACGAGCTGGAGAACGTCGTGCTCACGCCGCACCTTGGCGCGTCCACCGAGGAGGCTCAGGACCGTGCCGGCGACCAGATCGCCGAGCTCATCGCCGCCGGGCTGCGTGGCGACATGGTGGAGACGGCCGTGAATATCGCGCCGGTGCCGCCGGAAGTGATGGAGGCCGTGGGGCCGTACGTGCCGGTGGCCGAGGCGCTCGGCACCGGTATCGGCCAGATCGCACGGGGCCCGGTCTCGCAGATCGAGGTTCACTTCATCGGTCATCTCGCCGACCAGGACACCCGCATCCTCAAGACCGCGATGCTCAAGGGTCTGCTCACCGTGGTGGGCCAGGACGCGGTGAACTTCGTGAACGCGAACCACTATGCCGAGCAGCGCGGGATCTCGGTCACCGAGAACAAGCGCGTTGAGAGCATGGACTACGTGAGCCTGATGGTCGTTGTGGCCAAGGCCGGCGACCGCGAGTTCAAGCTGGGCGCCACGCTCATCGGCAAGAAGAACGAGCCGCGCCTCGTGGTGTTCAACGAGTTCGCGATCGACATGGCGCCGTCGGCGCACATGCTGTTCATGGAGTACTCGGACGTGCCCGGCGTCGTGGGCAAGGTGGGTACCGCACTCGGCGAAAACGAGATCAACATCGCGTCGATGCAAGTGGGCCGCACGGGCGAGGGTGGCACGGCGCTCATGGGCATCAACGTGGACACGGCGATCCCCGACGCGCTCATGGAGCGCATCAACGCCAAGGCCGAGGTGTCCGAGGCCTGGAACATCGAGCTGTAGGCAACGGCTCTCAGGACACGCAAGGGCCGGGGGCGGTTCCCCGGCCCTTGCGTGTCCGCGCTACACGAAGCACTCATCAGGGTATGAAGCGGTCATGCGAAGAGCCTCAGATCCGGGCCGGGTGAGCGTTCCTGCAACCTGGCTTGCCACCATCGCGATCGCGGGAACCCTCGTGATCCTGAGTGCAGGCGCCGCGTTCTACACCCGGCAGTCGAGCGAGTTGCGGGACCAGGCGCAGCGGGATCTCGAGTCCATAGCCATTCTCAAAGTTGATCAGATCGTGCAGTGGCGCGAGGACCGGCTTGCGGATGGCGCCAGGGCGACCCAGGGTCCCGGGATGCGCGGCATCGCACATGAATGGCTCGCTAGCCCCTCGCCCGAGGGCCTACTGGCACTCAAGCGGGCGCTCGAGTCGCAACTCTTCGGAGACCGCTATCGCTCGGCGCTGCTCGTCTCGCCAGAGGGCGAGATTCTCGCGCAGGTGGGCGAAGAGCGCGAGAGCATCGCCGACGAAGTGCGCGAGACCGTGAGAATCGCGGGTTCAAGTCGCACGGCCGTGCTGACCGACGTATACCGGACCGAGACGGACACGACCCCGGATCTCGATGTGGTCGCGCCGCTCTTCGATTCCGAGACAGGCGAGTATCTTGCCGCCATCGTGCTCAGTACCGATGCGGAGGACTTCCTCTTCCCTGTGCTCAGTCGATGGACACGTGAAAGCCGCACCGCGGAGACGCTGCTCGTTCGCCGTGACGGCGAGGATGCGCTCTACATCAACGACATACGTCACCGCGATGACAGCGCGCTCTCCCTGCGCGAGCCGTTGTCCGCAACTGACGTTCCCGCAGTGCAGGCCGTCCTCGGCCGCACCGGGACGTTCGAGGGCGTGGACTACCGGGGCGAGCCCGTGCTCGCTTACCTCGCGCGCGTCCCGGCCTCAGGGTGGTTCATGGTGGCGAAGATCGACTCGGAGGAGGCCTTTGACGCGTGGACCGTCCGCTCCCGGTACATCATCGTCGTTGTGGTCTTGATGGTGCTCAGCCTACTGGGAACGCTCACCTACGTTTGGCAACGCCTGAACGCCGGGCGTCTCGCACGGCTGCTCGACACCGAGCGCGCGAGACGGGAGGCGGACGAGCGCCTCGCAGTCACGCTAGCAAGCATCGGCGACGGGGTCATCTTGTGCGACACCAACTCCAGGATCGAGTTCATGAACCCGATCGCCGAGGAACTCACGGGCTGGTCCCTCGCAGAGGCAAGAGGCGAGCCCCTGCTCAACGTCTTTGCACTCTTCAACGAGTACACCCGCGCCAAGGTCGAGGATCCCGTTATGCGCGTGCTGCGCGAGGGCATCGTAGTGGGCTTGGCGAATCATACGGTCCTGCAATCACGCCATGGCACGAAGACGGCGATCGCGGACAGCGGCGCGCCGGTCAGGAACGAGAACGGCGAGATAACCGGTGCCGTGTTGGTGTTCAGGGACCAGACACAGGAGCGGGAGGCGCGCCGGGCGCTCGAAGATAGCGAAAAGCGCTTTCGCCTGCTCGTGGAGGGCGCGCCGGACGCGATCTTCGTGCAAACCAACATGCGCTTCGCCTACCTCAACGAGGCCGCGTGGCGCTTGTATGGCGCTCAGTCACCCGACGAGCTCCTTGGAGCTCCCGTTTTCGAGAGGTTCCACCCGGACTTCCACGAAATGGTCATGGGGCGAATCGAAGCCCTCAGTGTGCGTCGTGAACCGCAGAAGGCCACCGACCAGGTCCACATTCGGCTGGACGGCAGTCCGGTCCATGTCGAGGTCTCGGCGGTACCGATCACGTACGAAGGAGAGGGCGGCGCGCTGGTGTTCGTGCGCGATGCCACCGAGCGCGTTCGGAACGACGCGGTCGAGCGAATCAGAACGGGACTACTCGAGTTCGAGCGCGATCACACGCTCGACGAGCTGCTGCGCGAGGCGCTGGATCGTGTGACCGAGCTGGTGGCTAGCCCGATTGGCTTCTTCCACTTCGTGGAGTCCGACCAGACGACGCTTTCCTTGCAGGCGTGGTCCACGAGCACGCTTGAGCAGTACTGCACGGCCGAAGGCGGCGGACTGCACTACAGTCTCGACGAAGCCGGCGTCTGGGCAGACTGCATCCGCCAACGAAGAGTCGTTGTGCACAACGACTATGAGTCTCTCACCGACAGGCACGGCCTTCCGGAGGGTCACGCTCCTCTGGTGCGGGAGATCCTCGTTCCCGTGATGCGCGGCGACCGGGTAGTGGCAGTCGTCGGCGTGGGCAACAGGGCGGAGGAGTACACAGAAGACGACGTTCGCGTGGTTTCCTACCTGGCAGACGTTGCGTGGGAAATCGCTCAACACAAACGCACCGAGCAGGCGCTGAAGGCGAGCGATGAACTACTCCGCACAGCCGGGAGCCTCGCCAACTTTGGCGCGTGGCGAGTCGACCTTGGCTCGGGGGAGATGTACTGGTCACCGGTGGTAGCGCGCATCCATGAGGTGCCCGAGGGCTTTGCGCCCTCGGTCGATGAAGGGATCGCCTTCTACGCTCCCGAGTACCGTGATCGGATAACCGAGGTGTTCACCGCGTGCGTCACCGAGGGCGTGCCCTACGACGAGGAGATGCAGATCCTCACTGCGAACGGCAAGCGCGTATGGGTGAGGACCAACGGAGTCGCCGTCCGCGACGAAGCGGGTCAGATAGTAGCGGTCCATGGGGGCTTCCAGGACATCACGGACCAGAAGCTCGCCGAGGCCGAACTGAAGCAACACCGCGATCACCTCGAGGAGCTCGTGGCTGAGAGGACGCACGAGCTCGAGGAGACCAACGAGCGTCTGGAGGAGGCCACCAAGGCCAAGAGCCGGTTCCTCGCCAACATGAGCCATGAGCTGAGGACGCCGATGAACTCGATCATCGGCTTCTCGGGGCTGCTCAGCCAGGGCATGAGCGGCGAGCTCACACCCGCGCAGCACCTGCAAACCGATCTCATCTACAGTGCGGGGCGACACCTTCTCACGCTCATCAATGCGGTGCTTGATATCTCCAAGGTGGAGGCGGGGCGCATGGACGTGGTCCTTGCGCTGTGTGACCCGACGGACACCGCCTCGAAGGTGGTCGAGACACTGAAGGCACTCGCGGACGAGAAGAAGCTCGCTATCGTGTTCGAGCGCCCCGACGAGCCGATCAGCCTCACGACCGACGAGCGAAAGATGAAGCAGATTCTGATGAACCTCATCGGAAACGCCATCAAGTTCACGGACGACGGAGAGATCACGGTCAGCGTGTCATCAACCTCGGAAGGCGGCGCTGAGATCGCGGTTCGTGACACCGGGCCGGGGATCGCCGAGGAGGACCTTCCTCGGCTCTTCGAGCCGTTCTTCCGGCTCGAACAAACAGGCGCAGAGAAGGCGGAGGGAACCGGGCTCGGTTTGGCGCTCTCACTCGAATACGCGCGGCTGCTCGGAGGCTCAATCCGGGCGGAGAGCGCCCTGGGTGAGGGCTCGGTCTTCACGCTCGTGCTACCGGCGGCCGGGTAGGGGCGCACTGCTCCTACTGCTGCGCGGGACAGCCGGCATCAAGCAGGTCTCGAATCGCCTGCGCGAAGCCCACCGGATCGAGCGGCTTGGTTATCACCGCGTCCATCCCTGCCTCGTGACAATCGCTCACGTGCTCGGCCATTGCGTGTGCAGTGACGCCGACGATGAACAGGTGATCGCCCGTGTCTTTCTCGCGGTCCCGGATGGCGCGGGTGGCTTCGAGCCCGTCCACAAGCGGCATCTTCACATCCATGAGCACGATGTCGAACTGCCCGGCCGCTGCGGCCTCGACAGCTTCGTTGCCGTTGACCACGCCAGTGGGGGTTCCACCCGCCAGGGTGACGAGCGTCATGACGAGCCGGAGTGACGGGGGATTGTCCTCGGCGATAAGGAAGGTGACACCGTCGAGAAGGCCGCCCATTATCTCTGCTCCTTGCGCGCCGCCGGCTGCGCGGTTGTGTTCGGCTGGTCCCCCGTATATACCCCCCGGCTGGTTCCGCAGCCCATCGCGGGTAGGCGCTCGATGCGCCCTGCGCTATACTCCCCGCATGAACGCACCAGCTCACATGCTTCTGGGTACCATCGGACGACTTATGCAGCCGGCCGCCGTCTAGCGACGGTTCTCGCGCCGGCGAACCCGCCCGTACCCGCGTTCGATTCGCAAGGAGCATCCCGTGAGCAGTTCATCTCCGACCCCCGATAGGGTCTTCATCTTCGACACCACGCTGCGCGACGGCGAGCAGAGCCCGGGCGCGAGCATGAACACCGCCGAGAAGCTCGAGATCGCCCGCCAGCTTGTCCGCCTCGGCGTGGACGTGATCGAGGCCGGCTTCCCGATCTCGAGTCCCGGTGACTTCGAGAGCGTGCGTCGCGTGGCCGCCGAGGTGGGCGACGCCGCGACCGTCTGCGCTCTCTCTCGCGCCATCCCCGCCGATATCGAGCGCGCCGCCGAGGCGCTCAGGGGCGCGGCCCGGCCGCGCATCCACACCGGCATCGGCGCTTCGGACAGTCACCTCAACGACAAGCTCCACATCAGCCGCGACGTGGCCATCGAGCGCGGCGTGGCGGCAGTCAAGCTCGCGCGGAGCTTCGTGGAGGACGTGGAGTTCTACGCCGAGGACGCGGCGCGCGCCGACCGCGACTTCCTGTGCCGGATGATCGAGGCGGTCGTGGCGGCTGGAGCCACCGTCGTGAACATCCCGGACACCACCGGCTACAGCTATCCCGAGGTCTTCGGCGAGCTCATCGCTGCGCTCGGCGAGCGCGTGAAGGGCATCGAGAACGTCACGATCTCCATCCACTGCCACAACGACCTCGGCATGGCCACGGCCAATGCGCTTGCAGGTGTGCGGGCGGGTGCGCGGCAGATCGAGTGCACCATCAATGGTCTGGGCGAGCGTGCGGGCAACACCGCGATGGAAGAGGTCGTGATGGCGCTCAAGATGCGCCCCGACGTCTTCGGCGTGGATTCGCGGATCAACACGAAGGAGTTCGTGCGTGCGTCGCGGCTGGTCTCGAGCATCACCGGCATCCTCGTTCAGCCCAACAAGGCGATCGTGGGCGCCAACGCGTTCGCGCACTCAAGCGGCATCCACCAGGACGGCGTGCTCAAGGAGCGCTCCACCTACGAGATCATCGACCCGGCCGACGTAGGTGCGGGCGGCTCGTCGATCGTGCTCAGCGCGCGCAGCGGTCGTGCGGCGCTTCGGCACCGCCTGGCCGAACTCGGCTACGTGATGGAGGACGACGAGTTCGAGACCATGCACCAGGCGTTCCTCGAACTCGCCGACAAGAAGAAGGAAGTCTACGACGAGGATCTCGAGGCGCTCGTGGGCGAGGCCGAGCGCATGGTGGGCGAGGTCTACCACCTCGAGCAGGTGCACGTAAGCTGCGGCGATCCGGGCATCCCCACGGCCACCGTGGAGCTCATCGACCGGGACGGCACCAGTTTCATCGACTCCAGTCACGGCAACGGCCCGGTGGACGCGGTCTACAAGGCCATCAACCGCATCGTGCAGGAGCCCAACGATCTCACCGAGTTCAGCGTGCAGAGCGTCACGCGCGGCATCGACGCGGTGGGCGAGGTGACCATCCGCGTGAAGAGCGAGGACGGTCGCACGTTCACCGGCCGCGGCGCGCACCCGGACATCATCGTGTCGAGCGCGAAGGCGTACGTGAACGCGCTGAACCGGCTGCTCGTGGCCGCCGAAGCGCCGAGCGTACCGGACGAGGTCTAGCCCAGCCCTTCCACCAGAGCGGCGAACTGCGCAGGCGAGAGCGCCCGTGGCTCCAGACCGGCGATGCCGAGTAGATGGGCATCACCCGACACGATCGCCTGCGCACGCCCTATGCGGGTGAGTGCGATGAGGTAGTCGTCGTCTGGATCGGGCGAGATTCGGGCGACTGCCTCCGGGTCGGGAACGACCACCGCGATGCGCTCGAGCCATGCGACGAACTCCTGCGCGGTGGCGTCATCGATGTGCCGTGCGATCTTGGGCCGCTGGAGGACTCCACGGAGTTCGGCGAGCAGGCGTGCACAGACGATTGCATCGAACAGTCCGTCTTCGAGGTCACGCATGAGTCGGGCGGGCGCGCCGGTGCGAGAGAGGAGTGCGGCGACGAGCACATTGGTGTCGAGAACGGCGCGGATCACGAGGTGCCGGAGCGGAAGCGGTGAACCTCCTCGACGGCGAGTCTCAGCGCATCGTCCTCGGTCATGTCAGCGGAAGTCCAGGCGCGGTCGAGCACGTCCATGCCGAGATAGGCCCGGAGCGCCTCCTCCACCACCTCGTAGTCGCGTTTGCCGCTGCGAGCGGCCATGACCCGGGCGCCGCGGAGGACGTCTTCGTCGAGGTACACGGTTGTCTTGGTCTTTGCCATGCATTCAGGATAGCGTCATGCCATCATTCCATCAAGAGGTACAACACGCACATGAACGGCGGACCGACCTGTGGAGAGTGCGTGACGGCTGCGCCTGCAACGTGGCACGTACTGCCCCGTTCGCGTAGAATGCCCTAACCGGCTTCACGCTCGTTGGATGGAGAACCCATGCCCCGACCGATGACCATCACCGAGAAGATACTCGCCGCCCACGCGGGCCTCGAAGAGGTCGCCCCCGGGCAGCTCATCGAGTGCGATCTCGATCTCGTGCTCGCCAATGACGTGACCGCGCCCATCGCCATCAAGGAGTACGCCAAGATCGGCGTGGAGCGCGTGTGGGACCCGGCCAAGATCGCGCTGGTGCCCGACCACTACACCCCCAACAAAGACATCAAGAGCGCCGAGCAGGCCAAGATGATGCGCGTGTTCGCGCGCGCCCAGGAGATCACCCACTACTACGAGGTGGGCTGCATGGGCGTGGAGCACGCGCTGCTGCCCGAGCAGGGCGTGGTGGGCGCGGGCGACGTGATCATCGGCGCCGACAGCCACACCTGCACCTACGGTGCGCTCGGCGCGTTCGCGACCGGCGTGGGCTCCACCGACGCCGCGGTGGGAATGGCCACCGGACGGGCCTGGTTCAAGGTGCCCGAGAGCCTCAAGTTCAGCATCAACGGCGAGCTCAAGCCCGGCGTGGGCGCCAAGGACATCATCCTGCACATCATCGGGATGATCGGCGTGGACGGCGCGCTCTACCAGGCCATGGAGTTCACCGGCGACACGATCGCGGCGCTTCCCATGGCCGGCCGCATGACGATCTGCAACATGGCCATCGAAGCGGGCGGCAAGAGCGGCATCATCGCCGTGGACGATGTCACCCGCGCCTACATGGAGGGCCGCACCGAGCGTCCGTGGACCGAGTACTTCTCAGACGCGAACGCCGAGTACGCGGAGGTCTACGAGATCGACGCCGCCACGATCGTGCCCACGGTCGCCTTCCCGCACCTGCCCAGCAACACGCGGCCGGTGTCCGAGGCCCGCGACGTGACGATCGACCAGGTCGTGATCGGTTCGTGCACTAACGGACGGTATGAGGACATGGCCGAGGCTGCCGCGGTGATCAAGGGCCACAAGGTGCACCCGAACGTGCGGCTCATCGTGATCCCGGCCACGCAGCAGGTGTTCCGCGACATGATGCACAGCGGCCTCACCGACATCTTCATGGACGCCGGCGCTGCAGTCTCAACGCCCACCTGCGGGCCGTGCCTCGGCGGGCACATGGGCATCCTCGCGGCGGGGGAGCGCGCGGTGGCCACCACCAACCGCAACTTCGTTGGCCGCATGGGCGACCCGAAGAGCGAGGTCTACCTCACCGGGCCGGCCGTGGCGGCGGCGAGCGCCGTGCTCGGCCACATCGGCCTGCCGGAGGATCTTGGGTAGAACCCCTGGCACCTGAGTTGCAGCGACCATCACGAGGAGGGCCCTCCGAGATGAAGTTCACCGGAACCGCACATCGCTACGGGCGAGACATCGATACCGATGTCATCATCCCGGCGCGCTACCTCAACACCTCTGACCCCGACGAACTGGCGCTCCACTGCATGGAGGACCTCGACGCGGGGTTCATCGGTAAGGTGCAGGCGGGCGACATCCTCGTGGCCGAGGAGAACTTCGGGTGCGGTTCAAGCCGCGAGCACGCGCCGATCGCCATCAAGCACGCGGGCATCTCGGTCGTGATCGCCAAGAGCTTTGCGCGCATCTTCTATCGCAACGCCATCAACACCGGGCTGCCGATCATGGAGTGCCCGGAAGCGGTGGACGGCATCAGCGCGGGTGACAAGGTCACCGTAGACGCCGATGCCGGCGTGATCACCAACGAGACGACCGGCGTGACGTTCACGGCACAGCCTTTCCCGCCGTTCATCAAGGACATCATCGAGACAGGCGGCCTCGTGGAGGCCGCGAAGAAGAGGGTCGGGTAGGGCAGCGGCCTCCGGGCCTGCGCTCTTACGCTAGACTGACTGAATGCTTTCACACGGGCGTGTGGACCGGAGCGGGAGAGAGACCAAAGCATGACTGAAGAGCCACGTGTACCACTAGACGGCGCGGATACGCCGGAAGTCGTGGATTCCGGGACGGATCCATCACGCGCGGGCAGGAGGTCCGGCCGAGCCCGGTCAGGCGCCGACAGACTGCTCGTGGTTGCGATCATCGTTGTTGTGCTCGCGATAGCCGGCGCGCTGGTGTTCGTCATCCGCGAGATTCCCCGCGAGGGCGAGGCGCCGAGTACCGCTGCCAACGCCGCGATCTCGCAGGCCCGAACAGCGGCCGACGCGGAGCCCACGGATGTGTACGCGCAGATCCAGCTCGCCGACGCGTACTTCCAGTACGGATTCTATGACGATGCACTGGCCACCCTGGACGGGGCGCGCTCCCTCGAGCCGACCGCGACCCTGGGCGCGTATGTGGAGATCGGCTATGCCCGCGTCTACGACGCTATGGGAGACGCCGCCAAGGCCGAAGAGCACTACCTTGCAGCGCTGGACTTCGAGGAGTCGTTCGACGCGAACTACGCACTCGGGACGATCGCGGCGGCTGCCGGTGACGATGCCGAGGCGCTGGACTACTGGCTGAAGGCCATCGCGCTGGAGCCTTCAGCGGCCACCCTGCGCGTGGAGATCGCGGCCATCTATGAGGCGCAGGGCGAGTACGATCTTGCGTTGGCCCAGCTGCAAGAGGCGGTCAAGTACATCCCTGATGATGCTGAGGCCGTTGAAGCACTGGAACGCGTCCAGTCCGAAGTGCAGTAATCACAAACAGAAGGAACCGACGATGTCAGAGGCGCGTTCACGCAAGTCCCGGGTCTTCCTGATTGCAGTATTGCTGCTTCTCGTGGTCTTGCTCTGCGGTCTGCTCTGGATCTACCAGTCGCTGAGCACCTCTCCCGAGCGAGCCGTCGTTGAAGCGGATGTGGCGGGTGTCGAGTTCGAGTTTGGCGCGTACGCGTATACGAACAGCGAGGGCGTGCAGACCAACATGGTCACGCCCGTTGGAGTGGCTTACGACGGCGACAACCGGATCTACGCGACCATGCCCACCGAGGACACCGTGGTGGTCTTTGACGCCGATGGCTCGAACGGGCGCGTGTTCGTGCAGGACGATTCGAGCGTTCCGAGGGATACCCTGTCCGAGTTCAAGGTCGTGCGCCCCCTGGGGATCGACGTGGACGACAACGGTGACGTGTACATTGCATGCGAGCCGAAGGCGGCTGTGGTCGTGTTCGACGAGGACGGCACGAAGCTGCGCGAGATTCCCGCGATGGCGCCACGGTACCTGTGCGTGAAGAACGGGCTCGTGTACGTGCTGTCCAAGGGGACGCTCCACATCTACGACAGGCAGGGCACGGAAGTGGGACGGTGGGGCACGTTCGGCCGCGGTCTCGATCAGCTGTCCTATCCGGTAGGCGTGACGGTGACCGATGACGGCACGATCCTCATTGCAGACACGAACAACTACCGGGTCGTTGCGCTCTCGCCCGATCTTGAGCCCGTGTGGATCTTCGGGCGCGCCGCCACCACGCAAGAAGCGCAAAACCGCCGGATACTGGCCTCACCCGTTGGCATCGCGCTCGACTCCGACGGGACGGCCTTCGTGATCGACATGCTGAACTGCTCCATCCGCGTGTTCGATGTGAATGGCAACATGATCGGGGAGCCTCTGGGCGAGAAGGGGTCGCTCGACAATCAGTTCTACAACCCCTCCACGCTCGACCACATGGAGGAGGACCTCTTCGTGATCGCGGATCAGGCCAACAACCGTCTGCTGGGGGTGCGTTTGAATGCGGTGGGAGATGCCGTGATGACGCCCGGGGAGTCCGTTGAAGGCACCACGACGATCGGCGAATGATAATTGACGTTCATGTTCAGGGTGGCTACTCTTTAGCAGGGGAACACTTCTGCCGATTAACTAGGTGATTGGCTAGGGGATTAATCGGGTGATTAGCCGGGTGATACACCGGACTCGTTCCGGTTGCCACAAATCCACTCGCGAAAGGAGGTGCAAGAATATGAAGAGAATGATTCTTGTTGCAGTTCTGGCTCTGGCCATGCTCGCCACCATGTCGGGCGTGGCGTTCGCCGGTAACACCGAGGGTGTTGCTGGTATCTCGCAGTGGGACGGCGTTGACACCGTTCACAGCGGCTACGCCGCCACGACCAACGCCTGCAAGGTGTGCCACGACGTTCACGGTAACGCAAACTACAAACTGTTTATCGATAACAACGTGAGCACCGGTTGCAGCACCTGTCACGTGACCCTTACCGCTGCGCCGAACGTCTACACCGGCGCTACGGATGCGCACGTGATCGGCGGCGCACTTGCCACCCTGCCGGACAGCAGCAACACCGCTGGCATGCTGGGCGCCGACGCGGTTCTTGGCTGCCTTGACTGTCACAACGCCGCACCGCACGGTGCCGGCGCTGGCACGGGGTACGCTCTCGTGACCGAGGATGACGACAACGACTTCTGCCTCCGTTGCCACGATGAGAACGACGGTCGCCTGACCCTGGGCGTGATCGCGGACACCAACACGCACGTTATGGTGGCCGTGGGCGATTCGTACATTCGCAATGGCGACATCACGGCTGATGACGCTGACGCGGGCGTGACGAGCGAGAACTGCATCAACTGTCACGTTGACGTGACGGACTTCCCGCACTCTGGCGAGTACAAGCTTCTGACGGCCGGATCGGCCGCGGATGCGCTTGATGCTGAGTGCCGTCTGTGCCACGGCGCGACGGTCGGTGTCTCGTACTAGTAGTTGATGTTCGGGACTGCGCATGAAGCCTGGCTTCCTGCCGCATGGATCAGGCGCCGGGGGGAATCCCCCGGCGCCTGTTCTATGCGCGGAGCACACCCAAGTCGGCGAAGTCCTGTCGCCACGCGTGCATTACCATAGTGAAGACTCTTCTGAGGACCCAAGCCACAGACGACGGAGAACGCGCAGATGCGCATGCCCATCGACCCACAGGATCCAGACAGCATCGAGCGGAGGCGTCGCGCCCTGCGCCTCATAGGCCGCACCGCGGCCGGGACCGCGCTGCTCCTGGTGCTGGTCGGCATCGTGGGCTCGTCGGTCGTGACGTATGCTCCGGGCGCGTGTGTCGGATGTCATGACGCACGGGTGCTGGATGGCCACGAGACCTCCGCGCACGCCGATGTGTCCTGTCTCGAGTGCCACACTGCGTACTCGGCATTCGGGGGGCTGGTCGGTGCGACGCACGCTGTGGGCGCCGTGCTGCGTCCCTCGGGCGCGGCACGCTCGTCCGCAGGTGCCGTTGACAGCGCATCGTGCTCCACGTGCCATCCGCACGAGAGTACGGTCCAGGTCACGATCAGTCGCGGGGTCCGCATGTCCCACGCGGGACTGACGGAAGGCGGCTACGAGTGCGTGGACTGCCACGAGGGTCTGGTCCACGGTGTGGCCGCCGGCAAGCTGCCTGTGCCGACCATGGGGATGTGCACCCGATGCCATGACGGCATCGCGGAGACCGCGCAGTGCGACACCTGCCACCCCGAGCGCGCCCCGGACGACGGCGACAGACTGCGGGACGCGGAGTGGGCCATCACTCATGGTTCAGGGTGGGAGCAGGCGCACGGGCTCGGCGATCTTGCGACGTGCGGGGTGTGCCACGAACCTGGGAAATGCGTGAAGTGCCACGGGACGCGGCTTCCGCACCCGTCCGACTTCGGGGTGACCCACGGGCAGGAGGCGATCGCGGTAGGTGCCGCCAGCTGCAAGACGTGTCACACAGATGCCTTCTGCGCGAGTTGCCACGGTATCGACATGCCGCATCCGGACGGCTTCTTGCCCGAGCACTCGCAGATCGCTGAGGGCATGACCGATGGGCGCTGCATGGTCTGCCACGTCTCGGCCAACTGCAACGAATGCCACGAGCGTCACCTGCACCCCGGGTCGTCGCATCGGATGCGACCGCCTACCGGCATGTATGAGGCGAAACCGCAGTGAGTGCGCTCCTTGAGAGAGTCCAGCAGACGTGGGAGACGCTGCAGACGAGTCTGGCCGATCCTGCGTCCAATCCGCTGGCAGCCATCCTCGGGCTTGCCATCATCGTGCTCATCTTCCTGATCCTCGTGATCGCGGCATACGTGATAGTCCTCGGCCCGGAGCGTAAGGCCGCAGCTGCTACCGACGTGACTGCCGACTCCGCAGCCGCGAAGCGGCAGAAGACGCGCAAGCGGGATGTGCTGTGGTCGTTCGTTCTCGTCGGCGTGGTTTTCGCGGGCCTCATCGCGGGAATCGCGTACACATCGACAGACTCTTTCTGCGCGCGGTGTCACTACACGGAGCGCGCATTCGAATCGCGGGCTGAAGCCGCCCACGCCGGAGTGTCGTGCCGCTCATGCCATGAGGCGGGTGGGGTGACGACCTACCTCGATGCGAAGGCTCGGGGGCTGGTCAACCTGAGCACGCAGCTGACCGGTTCGTACTCGGAAGAGCCTACCGCCACGACAGTGGCCGACGCCGCGTGTCTCCGATGCCATGCCGAAATTGCAGAGGAGACGATCGTCGCAAGGAGCATCAAGGTCCGTCACTCGGACATCATCGATGCCGGTTACCACTGCATCGAGTGTCACAACACCGAAGGACACGGGCGCGAGGTGTCTCGTCCCAGGTATCCGGAGATGCGGTACTGCATCGTCTGCCACGACGGCTCCGACGAGCAATCGGAGTGTTCGACCTGCCATCCTGAGGACACAGGTGTGGCCATCCGGCGGTCCAGGCGTGTCTTTCCTAAGACCGATGTCGTGCGCGAGGACTGCCGCGGCTGCCACAGCATGCAGCCGTGCACCGAGTGTCACGGCATCGAGCTCCCGCACACGCGGAAGTTCGTGGCCGGTTACCACGCGCGCTGGGCGTACGATGACCTCGACATGTGTCTGTCGTGTCACGACATGGACAGGTTCTGCAACGACGTTGGATGCCACAACTTCTCAGCAGACATCGTGAGCGACGACGGGCTATCGAGGGTCGATGAACAGCACGCAGAACTCATGGATCAGCATCCCGGCTTGACCGCCAAGCGGTGCGCGGGCTGTCATGGGGATCCCGATGTCTGCGAATACTGTCATGGGGATCTCCCCGAGCACTAGCCGACGTCTCTGCCGCGCTGGTGTATTCTTCTCCCTACACGTTTTAGGGAGGCTACTCGTGACCACCTACCGCATCTGCCTGCTGCCCGGCGACGGCATCGGCCCTGAGATCACCGCCGAGGCTGTGAAGATTCTCGGCGTCATCGGCGAGCGTTACGGCGTGAGCTTCGAGTTCTCCGAGGCGCTCCTCGGCGGGGCAGCTATCGACGCAACCGGAACCGCGCTCCCTGAAGCCACGCTCACCGTCGCACACGCGGCCGATGCGGTGCTGCTGGCGGCCATCGGCGGACCCAAGTGGGACACCACCGACCCGGCCAAGCCGCGTCCCGAGCAGGGGCTCCTCGGCATCCGCAAGGCGCTCGGCCTGTACGCCAATCTGCGGCCGGTGCGCATCTTCGACGCGCTCAAGGACGCCTCGAGCCTCAAGCCCGAGTACCTCGAGGGCGTGGACATGCTCATCGTGCGCGAGCTCACCGGCGGTCTGTACTTTGGCGCGCGGGCGCGCGAAATGGACGTGGAAGGCGCGGCCACGGGCGGCGCGCCCGGCATGCGCGCGTACGACACGATGGACTACCGCGAGTTCGAGATCGAGCGCATCGCGCGCACGGCGTTCGAGGCGGCGCGCACGCGGCGCGGCAAGGTCCACTCGGTGGACAAGGCCAACGTGCTCGAATCGAGCCGCCTCTGGCGCGAGGTCGTCCACCGCCTCCACGAGGCCGAGTACGCCGACGTGGAGCTCATCGATCAGCTCGTGGACAACTCGGCGATGCAGCTTGTGCGCAACCCCGCGCAGTTCGACGTGATGGTGACCGAGAACATGTTCGGCGACATCTTGAGCGATGAGGCCTCCATGCTCACCGGGTCGCTCGGGATGCTGGCGAGCGCGAGCCTCGGCGCGGGCACCGCGCTCTACGAGCCCAGCCACGGCTCTGCGCCCGACATCGCCGGTCTCGGCGTGGCCAACCCGCTCGCGATGCTGCTCTCGGTGGAGCTCATGCTCCGCTACAGCTTTGCGATGCACGAGGCCGCCGACGCGCTGGCTGCTGCCATCGAGGGCGTCCTGGCCGACGGCTGGCGCACGCGCGATATCGCCGACGCCGGCACGCTGCCCCAGCGCACCGTGGGCACGAGCGGCATGGGCGAGCTGGTTACGGAGCGGCTGCGCGCGTAGTGCCCTGATCGACCGTTCGTCGCAAGACGCAAGAATTCTTCAGGAATCTCATGCGATGCGCGCCAAGTTGGCGCGCTTCGTGCTTTCCAAACGACCATTCGGCGCTTCGGCTGCCGGACAAGCGGTAGGGTGCGGCATCCGCTGCCACAGACAAGTATCGACCTGCAAAGTGTACGGAGGCTGGAATGTCGAAGCCCCTTCCGCGCGAAGGGGAGCAGCTCGACGCCCGGGCGGGCGTCGAGCGCTCCACCCCCCACAACGGCGAGACGACCGAAGCTACTTCGGTGTCCGCTCGTGGTGATTCCATATTCGCCGATCCGCTCGTCCGCATGATGGGCTGGGTGAGCGCGTTCATGGTCGTGGCGTTTCTCGCCACGGTCGTCGGTGCCCTGTTCTTTGGGATCCTCGATCCTCCCGCACCGCGCACAGCAGTCGAGCGCGACCTCGCAATCGCGCAGGCGAAGATCGAATCGAGTGACTCCACTGCAACTGCCCAGGATTGGTACGCCTACGCGACCGCGCTCGTCTCCACGGGCCAGTACACGAAGGCCGAGCGCATCATCGAGACAGCGCGGGATCAGGGCGTCGAAGACCCCACGAAGCAGTACATCGCATTGGCGCAGGTGCGTCTCGATCTCGCCCGCGGCGAGTACGAAGCTGCCGTGGAGCATGCCGGGACCGCCATGGAGGCCCTTGAGGCGGAGTACGAGATGGCGCAGGAGCGCTTCGAGGAGACCCAGCAGGGCTCCGCGTTCCTGGCCGAGGGTCTCACCGGCAACTATGACATGCTGCGCCTGAACAAGGCCGAGGCGCTCGAGGAGCTTGGGCGGCTCGATGAAGCAATCGCCGAGCTTGACGGCTACCTGGCAAACAACGAGCGGGCTGCTGACATCCTGCTGTGGCGCGGCGACCTCAAGGCCGAGATCGGCGATACCCCCGGCGCCATCGAGGACTACCAGGCAGCCTCGGTCTTCATGCCGGGCGACGAATCGCTCGCGGAGAAGCTAGCGAAGCTGGGAGTCTCAGATGACTGATCCGATTACCTCGGACACCATGACCGCAGCTGCGGTGCGTTCGGAGGCCCGGCCGACGGGCGCTCGGTCCAGCCGCGGCCGTAAGATCATGATCGTCCTGCTCGTATTCCTCGCGCTGCTGCTCTGCTCGGGGTCGTACCTGCTGCTACGCTTCGTGCAGCCGGCCGGCGAGATAGCCACCACCGAAGAGGCCAGGGGCATCGAGTGGGTGCGGTCGATCTACGGATGGGGCGACGGGCCGGGCGAGCAGCTCCAGCAGCCGGCCTCGGTGGCAATCGACAGCAGCGGGCGCATCCTCGTGCCGAGCGTTGCGGACACCTCTCAGGTCTACCGCTTCGGTGCGGATGGCGCGTTCGTCGACTCATTCTTTGGCAACGAGGCCGAGGGTCGGGTCCTGTTTCCGACCGGCGTGACCGTGGGCCCGGACGACTCGATATACATCGTCCAGAGCACGCAGGGAAACCTGCTGAAGCTGACGCCGGACGGCCAGCAGACGCTGCTTCAGGTGGATGTGGACGCGCCGACCGCCGTCGCGGTGACGGACGATCGCATCTTCGTCGGCGCGAAAGCCGGGTTTGCGATCCTCGATATGGAGGGCTCGCCGATAGAGATCATCGGTACCCAGGGCTTCGAGGAGGACCAGTTCGACACGGTCTCCGGCCTCGCCGTGGATGAGGACGACAACATCTACGTGGTCGACACCTACAACAACCGCATCAGCAAGTTCGACCGGAACGGCCAGAGGCTGTGGATCGTGAAGACCGGCAACCCGGCGAACCGTGCCGCCAACGAGGGCGCGGAGAGCCTGACGATCGAGACCGACGCTCCGGCCGCCATGCAGACTCCCGGCGCCGCCGTGATTGACGGGGCAGGCCGCCTCGTCGTGCTCGACATGCTCGACTTCTCTCTGGCGGTGTTCGATCCCGAGAATGGCGACGTCATCGCCAAGTACGGCACGTACGGAACCGAAGAGGGCACCTTCATGTATCCGTCGGGGTTGGCGTACGACCCCGACCGCGACTGGTTCGCCGTCGCTGATCTCGGCAACAACCGGGTGCAGATCGTCCGACTGCCCGACTCCTCGGCATCCACCGTGCTGCCATCCGCCCGCCGCGCCCTGACCGGCTCGCTTCGGGCGCTGTTCCTGCCGCTCATCCTGCTGATCATCGGATTGGCTTACTGGCTCTACCGCACGTTCCGCGACATGCGCTCACGGCGGGCCGAGGACCGTGCCCGCGCGTGATGTCGCCAGATACGCTTTCGGAGGCCACACGGCCTTTCGGAAAATCCGTCTCGGAAAGGAGGTGTGCAACAAGAGACATGAAAACACAGCCAACTCGCAAGAATGGAGCATCAATGAAAAGGGCTATGTTTATCGTTGCCATGGCCGCCGTGCTGGTTCTCGCACTCGGCGGGACCGCGCTCGCAAAGGGCGTGAACCCGGGCAACCGTTCGTCTTCCTACCTCGCCAAGGGCGAGAGCTATATCGAGTGGGCCGACGCCCAGACCAAGATGGCGGCCGTCGGCGTTTCCGCTGAGGCAACTGCGAGCGTTCACGGCAACTACAGCACGACGACAGTCAAGTGCCAGGTTTGCCACTCCGCTCACAAGGCGTCCGCCACTGGCGACACGCTGCTTCAGAGCACCGCAGCCCAGGCGTGCGTTCCGTGCCACCTCGGCGCGACCGCTACCTCGGGCCTGAAGGTCTCCGCGGGCAACCGTCACGGTTCTGCCACCGGCTGCACCAACGGCTACTGCCACGCGATCGCTCCGCATGGCGCTGGCGACATCTCCAAGTACGCCACCCTCAAGACCGCGATGCTGACCAACCACGCTGACAGCCTGCTCGACGCGGCTGTCGCCTCTGGCGCCAGCGGCGTTGCCGAGACCGGCAACATCTGGCCGACGGTGTCCGACGCTCTCGATCCGGCGACCGTGCCGCTCGCGACGATCGCCGTCAAGAACCCGGGCGTCACCGCTGCGCTGCTGAACGACACCAGCACCCCCTCCTCGATCGCACTTGGTCGCGCCGTGGGTACGGGTTATGTCTGCTCCAACGGTGGTTGCCACATGAACGGCCAGTTCAACGCGCTCACCGAGGACGCCACGTTCGGCGCCTGGGGCGGCGACGTCATCGTTGAGACCGGCGGATACACCGTGACGGTTGACGAGAGCACCAACACGACCGCTACGCTGCCGGCTGGCACCTACACCTCGACCGACACCTGGACCTCTGGTGCGTACACCAACAACGTGTGGGACCTCCTGCACATGCGCAAGACGGCCATCAAGGGCCACACGCTTGCCGCCGTTGCCGATCTGACCGTGCGTGACGTCGCCTACGCCAACGTTGGCGCCTGCAGCGCATGCCACGACAGCATCGACTACCGCATCAGCCCGACCACGAAGCAGTTCCCGCACGGTAACGACGTCATCAGCACCCTGGGCGTCGACACCGGTGCCAACAGCTCCGCATGGTTCATGCTGAAGGACTCGGTCGGTGGCGCCGCCATCGCAACCGACGGCCGCGGCACGACCGACGCGACCTACACCTCTGGTATGGACGGTGCGTGCCTCAAGTGCCACCGCGCCGATGCCACGACGGGTGTTGGCCTTACGTACTAGGTTCGGATTGGATTAGGGGTATAACGCGAGGGGGGACCGGCTCCGTCAACGGGCCGGTCCCTCCATGCGCGTCAGCGTGATCTGGCAGGCCATGCGCGAGGACAAGATGAGCGTGAATGACAGCGAGAAGATAGGAAGAAGCCCGTGGCGTCGGCTGCTTGCGGTCACCCTCGGGTGCATCGGCGTCTTCGTGCTGCTCAATGCTGCGGCTGTGACGGTCGTCGCCGTGACACCCGAGCGGTGTTTGGAATGCCATACGGCGAGCGGCGCAGAACCGCTCGAGGTGCGCGAAAGCCACGCTGGCTCCGCGTGTCTTGACTGCCACGGCGGTACATCGGCGGTCGACGCTGCGCTTTTCGCCGGACGCCAGGTATACGGCATGTACCTGCAGCTGGATGACCTCGAGGGACGGAGCGCTGCGCGGGTCGACAATGCGGCGTGTACGTCGTGCCATGACGTATCCGGCGGACCCTCAGAGGGTGGGGCGATCCGCATCGATCATGCGATGTGCGCGAGCGATCGGCTGTGCACGGACTGCCACTCTCGCGTTGTCCATGGCGACTCCGTGTCGTGGCCCCGCTCCTACGACATGTTCGACTGCGTGCCCTGCCACATGTCGCAGGCGCAGTCGGTTCAGTGCGACTACTGCCACACCGAGCGCTCTCCGGCGGAGCGCGTGCGCACCGGCACCTTCGCGCTCACGCATAGCGCCAACTGGCGAGAGACTCATGGGATGGGTGACTCGCTCGCGTGCGGCGCGTGTCACGACGCCGATAAGTGCGTGTCGTGCCATGGTGCCGGCGTGCCGCACACCCCGGCGTTCGTATCGAATCACAGCGGGCCCGCGGTACAACCGGATGCCAGGTGTGACTCGTGCCATACCCCTGCGTTCTGTGACGACTGCCACGGGCTGGCGATGCCGCACCCCGACGGCTTCACGCCGGGCCACTCCGCGCTCGTGAACGCCGAGGGTGATGAGGTCTGTCAGCGTTGCCACGCGCCGGCCGACTGCGTGACGTGCCATGTGAAGCACGTGCATCCCGGCAACGCGAAACGAAGCGGCGGTGACGCGTCCGGTGAGTGATCTGTTGACCGCGAACACGCAAGAGACCCTCCGACTGATCTGGGAGATCGTCGTCGACCCGGCATCCAAGCCGCTCGAGGCGCTCCTGATCTTCGGCATTCTGGTCGTGGGCATGATCATGCTCCTAATCAGCGTTCTCTTGATGATCACTCGCCGTCCCCAGCAGACGGCCGAGACCGGGGATGACACCGCCACGGCCATCGAGGGAAGTCCGACGGGTGTCGAGGATTCGCACGACGCCAGCCGCCCTCCCAGGAAACGGCTCCCCGCAGGCGTCGTGGTCCTCCTGGCCATCGTGGGCTGGTGGCTGGCTACCGCGGTAACGACCACCTCGACACCCGTGTGTCTGACGTGCCACGAGGGCAGCGATCACGCGTTGACACAGGCTGACCGTGATCCGCATGAACAGGTACGTTGCGTGCGGTGCCACGACGATGGAGGTGCGCTCGCGAGTCTGACCGTGGCGGTCCCGTCACGGGTCGAGCACGTCGTGACCGGAATGTTCCGGGACGTTCCCACCGGCGGGTACGGGAGCTCTGACCGGGCGTGCGTCTCGTGCCACGCGGCCGGCATCGAGCGGACCACGGAAGACGAGGCCAAAGCGGTCAAGATGTCTCACGTCGAGCCGCTTGCACAGGGTGCCGAGTGTCTTGACTGCCATCGCGTGAACGATGGCATAGTGGGAGTCAGCACCACCGGGATGCAGCCGTGTCTCCGCTGCCACAACGATACGGATGCGCCCGCCGACTGCGCTTACTGCCACACAGGCGATATCGCGCTGGCGGTCGCGGGCCGCAGTCAGGCGACGACGGCGACCGCCGAGGTGCTGGTGACCCGGATCGACTGCGGCGGATGCCACACCCAGGAGACGTGCGACTCATGCCACGGCGTCCGGCTTCCGCACACCCCGGAGTTCATGTCGTACGGCCACGCACGCGAGGGCGTCGAGGACCTCTGGTACAACGGCGGCGCAACGTGCGGTAAGTGCCACAACGAGGAGAGTCGTCCCTGCACCTCGTGCCACCTCGGCAAGTTCGTATCGCATGGCTCGACATTCCGCACCCTGCACCAGTCGGGTACGAGCTCGGGTTGTGACAGCTGCCATTCGGCCATGGCATATCGCAACGGACGCGACTTCTGCGGGCTGTGTCACGGGGAGGCGCAGTAGGCGCGGTCGTTCGGCGGGGGGCGTGAGGGAGCGCGCCCACGAGCGGGTCAGCGGGCGGCGCGAGCGGCTGCCATTGCCGCTGCCACTGCGAGAGCGGCAGCCGAGCAGTTGATCGCGGCACCCGCCAGTGCCGATCCCGTGAGGCCGAGGAGCGGTTCCAGCATCAGCCCGGCCAGCAGTGCCCCGGCGGCGGAGCCGAACGAGCTGGCCGCCGAGATCCATCCGCCGGCCTTCTCAACCTCGGCGAGTCGCGCGGCTGCAGCTGTGGCGAGAGGGAAGGTCATCCCGAAAAGGGTCGCCGGCACCAGGATCACGATGATGGAGAACAGCGCCCTGAGCCCGAGCGAAACAGTCGGGCCGGCCGCGGTTGTGATCGCAAGGTAGACGTACGCGCGACCGGCGAACTCCAGCACGGGCACCGACAGTGCGCCGAGAAGTGCCGCGAACAGCTCGATCCGCACGAGCGAACGCAAAGGGGATGCGGCCGCGTCGGCGCGGCGCCCCGAGATCCAGCTGCCGAGCGCGAGGCCCGCGAGGAACGACGACAGCATCACCGACGAGGCGATGGCCGTCGAGCCGAGAGACATGCCGAGCTGGCGGATCCACACGACTTCGTACACCAGTGATGCAGCGCCTGCCAGGAAGACGGCGGCGAGCAGCAAGGCGAAGGCGCTGCGTGACGGGGTGGCGGTCGTGTCGGCGGCGTGTGACGTCATGCTAGCGGGCCCTCGATCCGGCGATGACGTTGTTCACCAGGTTGCGGAACGTGCGGTACTCGAGTCTCGAGTGGTCGTCGGTGTTCACGGGAATCGACGGGTCGTCGAGCGCGGCTTCGAGCTCGTCCGTTCGGCTGTACGGCGTCAGACTATCCGGAGTGAGCGTTGCGTTGTCGGCCGCGAACGCGGGCATCAATCCACCTACGCGAGTGGCTGTCTCCTCCATCGAGGGACCGCGCGCGTCCAGGTGGCCGATCAGCAGCAATTCAGACTCGGAATCCTCGGGGAAGTTGATGGCCCAGACGTCCACGCGCGGGTAGACCCGGCGCATGGTCTTGTACATCATCGCCACATCGGCCGGTTCGAGCAGGTAGTTCGGCAGCCACTGCGCGTAGACGCCTCCCGGATTGAGACGGGAGCGCGCCGCCAGCATGAACTCTTCGGTGAACAGCGCCGCCACGCCGGAACTCCAGGGCCAGCTTGGCTCCGAGGTGATGGCGTCGTAGGAGTCGGTGCTGGTCAGCAGGTGCGCGCGTGCATCGTCGACGATGACACGCCAGCTTCCGTCCTCCGGAATCTCGCCGATGAAGTACGTTGCCGCCGGCAGAACCTCCGGGTTGATCTCGACGGTCGTCACGTGGTCGAAGCCGAGCCGGTCGTACGTCTGAGAGGTGTAGCCCGTGCCGAGCCCGACCACAAGCGCCGAGCCCGTGCTCTCGAGACTCGCGGTCGGACCGAGAGCCAGCAGCGTGGTGGTGGTCCGGTCGTAATCGTCGCTGTTGCCCTCGTCCAGCGCGCCGTTTGCGAGCGTGCGCACGCCCCACGGGTTCTGGTAGACCGTGACCCGCGAGTAGACGCCCTCCTCCTCGTACAGGACGGTGCTCGCATCGGCAAGGCGCCTGTACTGTTCCGAAGACTCGTAGAAGTACACCTGGCCGATGCCCAGAGGCGCGCCTGTCGGTGAGGGGACGAGGAGTACCGCGAGCAACACCGCGGGTACCAGCGCGAACTCGGCGGACCGCGAGAGTGGCCGTGCACCGGTATGCGCCGACATCGCGCCGAAGATCAGGGCTGCGACCGAGCTCAGGGCGGCGGCGGTCACAAGCGCGCCCTTCAGTCCCACCAGTGGGATGATGAGAAAGCTGGTCATGAGCGAACCGGCGATGGCCCCCGCGGTGTTGGTGGAGTAGAGGCGACCTGCCCAATTGCCGAGGGCCTGGCGACGAGCGAGCGCCTCGATGGCGAGCGGGTAGGTGGCGCCCATGGCGATGGTCGGTGGCAGCATCACGATGAAGGCGACCGCGAACTGCAGCGCGAGGAAAGCGGCCCCTGACATGCTCGTCATCTTCACCAGGTCGAAGTACGTTCCGGGAAGAACTCGCAGTGCGACGAGCGTGACCAGCGAGCACACCGCCACGGCAAGCTCGGCATGGGCGGCCGAGCGCAGCGGATGCTCTGCGGTGCGCGCGATGCGCGAGCCCAGCAGCGCCCCGAGTCCGAGTCCGGTCATGAACGCGGCCAGCAGAATGCCCGACGCGTACGCGGTTGCACCGAACATCGAGCTGAGCTCTCGCATCCAGGCTATCTCGTAGGTGAGCGCGGCGGTTCCTGACAGGCCGTACGCTACCATCGCGACGGCGATCGTCCGGGGCGTGTGAGCGACTGCCGTTGCCTCCTGCGATCCGGTCATCACAGGTCCATCAGGTACTGGTCGACGGGTGCGAAGTCGTCCGTGATGATGGGGAGTCCGGTCTCCTCCCCGGGGGCCTCGACGCGTCGCGCCGCCAGATCCGGTGAGATCTCGGCCAACCGCTCCAGCAGGTCGACCGAGGTGCTCTTGCTGGCGATCACCGCCATGTTCTGGATCTCATCGGGCCGCGCCGAATCGTAGACCGCGAATACCTCCACCTGCGGGAAGACCGCCTCAAGGGTCCTTACCTCGGCCCAGAGGAACCGACTTCCGGGACCTGTGGGAGACGCCACGATGTTCATGGCCAGTACACCGCGGTCGTCGAGAAGTCGATAGCAGTGGCGCATCGACTCGATGGTCGTCAGCTGGTAGGGGATGGAGCTCGCCGACTTGAATGCGTCGATGAGGATGGCGTCGTACGTGTCGTCTGAGCGGTTCAGGTACGTCCGGCCGTCCTCCACGATCACTTCGAGCCGGGAATCGGCGGTCAGCGAGAACGTGGAGCGCGCGACCTCGACGAGGTCGGGGTCGATCTCGACCACGTCGGCAGTGGAATCGGGGCGCACCTGCAGCTGGTGCCGCGGATACGAGAAGGCCCCGCCGCCGATCAGAAGCGTGCGCCGGACGGTCGGTACGCTGGCGAGAGCCAGGTCGTAGTAGCCGTAGTAGTCCAGCAGGTACGGTTCCCCGGTATCCACGTAGGTCGCCGATTCGATCGAGTAGTCGTCGCGTGCAAGCGTCACGATCGCTCTGTCGGTGTCGGCCTCACGGGTCATGCCGATGAAGTACCGGTCGTACTGCGTGTCGAAGGAGCCGTCGTAACCATGGGAGGCAAGCATCGCGAGAAGGACCAGCGCGGCCCCGCCTGCGAGTGCCGCGATGCGCCGGGAGGCAAGTGGCGCGGCCACGAGGAGCGAGAGCGCCAGCACGCCGGCGGCGAGCCAGCTGATGAGTTCGTGGCTGCCCACCGTGGCGATCAGCCAGAAACCGGCGGCGAAGGTGCCGACGATGCTGCCGAACGTCGAGAGCGCGTACAGAGACCCGACCGTCGCGCCGGAGTCGGCAAGCGCGTGGAGGCGCAGTCTGGTGCAGTACGGCGAGACAGCACCGAGGAGCATGGACGGAACCGCGAACAGGATCGTGGCGGACAGAACCGCTGCCACACGGAGGTTCGGGCCCTCGGCAAGTGCGGATAGGAGCGCACGCTCGGCGAGTGCCACGACCGAGATCGAGGCTGACGCGCCAAGGAGGATCCAGAACAGGATGGTGGTTGAGAGGCGACGATCTGCGAGGCGCCCGCCCACGTAGCCGCCGAGAGCCATGAAGGCGAGCATCACCCCGATGAGGCTCGTCCAGACGAAGAGGGAATTGCCGAAGAACGGAGCGAGCAGGCGGGAGCCCACCAGTTCGAGGACCATGACGATCGCTCCGGATGCGAAGACCACGATAGGCACGACGACACCAGGCGCGGTGGTGGACCGGGTGGTATCGGAAGCGTGTGTCATCGTCTTGTGCGCCTTCCTTTGACTCCCACTGCTTTGCGAGATGACGCGCGCACGCGCGCGCGAGCGGCCGGGCCGCGATACGCTTGCTTTAGCAGTATCCGTACCATTCCTCGGTTCTCAACAGCACCCCTCGGTGGCAGAACTCGCGTGGTCGCGCACCTGGCGGCCTGAGAAGCGGTACGGTGGACGTGGCAACGTCAGGAGGGTACCGCGGATGCGTTTCGGCAAGATGATCAGAGCACTGGTGTTCGCCGTGCTGGCGAGTGCGCTCGTCTACGCCGTGATGGTGGCCCTGAGCGACGGACCGGCGGTTCTGGACGCGTTCGCGAGGATCCCGGCGGCTCTTGTCGTGCTGCTTGTGGGGATGAGCACCGCTGCGTACGTCGCACGCGGTCTGCGGTGGGGGTGGCTCATGCGACGCCTCGGCTATCCGGTGAGCACTCGAGACGCGCTCTACCTCCACTTCGCCGGGCAGACCATGAGCGTCTCCCCGGCGCGTGTCGGCGAGGTGCTCAAGCCGTGGCTTGCGCGTGAGGTGACAGGAATGCCGATGAGCGTCGGCATTGCGCTTGTCTTCTGCGAGCGCGTGGCGGATCTCATAGCAGTGTGCATCCTTGCGCTCGGCGCCCTCTCCTTGGTGGGCGGCGACATCTGGGTGCTGGTGGCCTCCCTGATTGCTGTCATGGCTGGAACCGCGCTGGCTTCCTCCGAGTGGTTCCACCGCGTCGTCTTGCGTGTGCTCTCCCGCCAGGCATGGGCGCGTCACCATCAGGAGGCCCTTGCCTCCATGTCCGAGACCGTCAGGACCTCGCTCGCATGGCGAACGCTGCTCCTGGCTGTGCCCGTCTCGGTCTTCGCGTGGGGTCTTGAGGGTGTCGGCCTCTGGCTGCTCGTACGAGAGGCCGCTCCCGGGGCGCTGGGTCCGTGGGCGACGGTGTCCGTCTACGCCGTGGCGACGCTGGTGGGCGCGTTCTCGTTCCTGCCGGCAGGGATCGGGCTCACAGAGGCGTCGCTTGCAGGCGTTCTCGTGGCGTCAGGACTCCACCCCTCGGCGGCGGCGGCCTCGACGCTCGTGATACGGGTGACGACACTCTGGTGGTCGGTCGCGTGCGGATGGCTCGCCCTGGGTACCCGACCGGCGCTGTCGAGGCGGCTGTTCGGGAGGGCCGCTCCCGAGGAGGAGTAGCGCCCGCCCCACTCGCACTGCGGTACACTACGCAGATACCGTTCGCGCGTGGGAGGAGTCGTCATGGCGTTGCCTGAGATGGAGTACATCTGGATGGATGGGTCGCTCGTGCCCTGGGCGGACGCCAAGGTACACGTTCTCACGCACGCGCTTCACTACGGCTCCGGCGTATTCGAGGGCGAGCGGTGCTACGAGACCGCCGACGGCCCCGCCATCTTCCGCAGCCGCGACCACGCCGAACGCCTGCTGCGCAGCGCGAAGATGCTGTACATGGATCCCGGTGTGTCTGCCGAGGAGATCATGGAGATCAAGCGCGAGGTCATCCGCGCCAACAAGCTCAAGAGCTGCTACATCCGGCCGCTCGTCTTCCGCGGCTACGGCGTGATGGGTCTCGATCCGATCCCGGCACCCGTGCAGATGATCATCGCCGTGTGGCCATGGGAGGCCTATCTCGGCGAAGAGGGCCTGAAGCAGGGCGTGGACGTGGGCGTCTCCAGCTGGCGGCAGCGCGGCATCAACGCCACGCCGCCCGCCATCAAAGCGTGTGGCCAGTACCTCAACAGCAGCTTCGCGCGCATCGAGGCCAACCGCCACGGCTACAACGAGGCCATCTTGCTCAACGAAGAGGGCCGTGTCTGCGAGGGCACCGGCGAGAACCTCTTCATCGTGCGTGACAGCGTGATCTCCACGCCGCCGGTCTCGGACGGCATCCTCGAGGGCATCACCCGCGATTCGCTCATGATCATCGCCGACAACCTCGGCTACCCCGTGATCGAGGAGTCGCTCGTACGCACCGACCTGTACACCGCCGACGAGTTCTTCATGACCGGCTCGGCTGCCGAGGTCGTGCCCGTGCGCAGCGTGGACGGGTATTCGCTCGGCGAGCCCGGCCCGGTGACCCGGGAGCTTCAGGAGATGTACGGCCGCATCGTGCGCGGCGAGGAGCCCGACTACGAGGAGTGGCTCGACCGGGTGTAGGACCGCCGCGTCCTGCGCGCCCCGTCTTCAAGGCCTGCAGGCACGGTGCTTGCAGCGTTTGAATGGCGTGCGCGCAACGACGCGGGAGCGGGGCAGGCTTGAGCAGGCAGCGGCTCGTGAAGATACTCACTTGGGCATCGGGCGTGCTCGCCGTCGTCCTCGTGCTGCTGCTTGCGTTCGCAGGCTACCTCTGGAATCTCTCCACCACGCTTCCCGACCTGCGCGCCGATCCCGATGCGTTCGAGGTGGCGCAGACGTCGATCGTGTACGCAGCCGACGGCGAAGTGCTCGCCGAGTGGTACGACACCGAGGACCGCACGGTGGTCGAGAACGACGTGATCCCCGAGCAGGTCAAGGACGCGGTCGTGGCTATCGAGGACAAGCGTTTCTACGAGCACAGCGGCGTGGACTTCCAGGCGATCGCCCGTGCGCTTTCGGTGAACACCGAGGCCGGCGAGGTTCGCCAGGGCGGCTCGACGATCACGCAGCAGACCGTGAAGCTGCTGTTCACGGACGGCGAGCGCACGCTCACACGCAAGATCGAGGAGGCGCTCCTCGCGCTGCAGCTCGAGACGCGGGCCGACAAAGACGAGGTGCTCGGCGTCTACCTCAACACGGTCTACTTCGGCCGAGGCGCGTACGGCGTGGAGAGCGCGGCACACCGCTTCTTTGGCTCGACGACCGCCGATCTCACGCTCGCGCAGTCGGCGCTGCTCGCCGGTTGCATCCAGAGTCCCACGCGCTTCGATCCGTTCGTGAACCCCGCCGAGGCGCTGGACCGGCGCAATCTCGTGCTCCGGGAGATGCGCGATCAGGGCTACCTCACCACCGAGGAGGCTGCCGAGGCGACCGCCGAGCCGCTCGGCCTCAAGGAAGACACTGCAGTCGCCGCCGCGCAGTTCGCGCCGTACTTCGTGGAGTACGTGCGTCGCGAGCTGCTCGAGGAGCTTGGCTCCGAGCGCCTCTACGGCGGCGGTCTGCGCATCTACACGACGCTCGATCCGGCCGCGCAGCGCTCCGCCGAGGCGGCCGCGGCAAGCGTGCTCCCGAATCCGGGCGATCCGGAGGTGGCCGTTGCTGCGGTGCGGTATCGCGATGGCGCGGTGGTGGCGATCGTGGGCGGGCGCAACTTCGCCACCGAGCAGTTCGACCTCGCTACGCAGGGCAAGCGGCAGACAGGCTCGGCGTTCAAGCCCTTCGTGCTCGCCGCCGCGCTCGAGCAGGGCTATACGCTCGACAGCATGTGGGACGCGAGCCCGTTCGAGACCCCGGTCAAAGACGAGATCTGGCACGTGGAGAACTACGAGAACTCGATCACGGGCGGCATGTACACGCTGGAGACCGCCACGGTGTGGTCGATCAACACCGTGTATGCACGACTCATCACCGCGGTGGGTGCCGACAAGGTCGTGGACGTGGCGCATCGCATGGGGATCACCTCGGAGATCGATCCCGACCCGGCAATCGCGCTCGGCGGGCTTTCGCGCGGCGTGTCGCCGCTCGAGATGGCCTCGGCGTTCGGCACCATCGCTAATGGCGGCGTTGCCATCGCGCCCTCGGGCGTCGACCGCGTGACCGACGACGAGGGCACGCTCGTCTATGCGCCCAACCGGGAGGGCACGCAGGCGATCTCGGCCGAGGTGGCCACTACGCTCGCCTACGTGCTCAACCGCGTCTACACGAACGGGACCGGTCAGGCCGCGAACTTCGGCGCGTGGGGTGCGGTGAAGACCGGCACCGCGCAGTCGTGGCGTGACGCGTGGATCGTGGGGTATTCGGGCGATCTGAGCACCGCCGTGTGGGTGGGGTACCCGCAGGCCCAGGTGGCGATGGAGAACGTGCATGGCATACGTGTGACCGGTGGCAGCTTCCCGGCGGCCGTGTGGAAGGCGTTCATGCAGGTGGCGTCGGTCAGCACGACGCCGGCCACCGCCACCTCCACCGACGCGCAGGTGGGCGCGGGTGACCAGGTGTACACGGTGTGCTCCGAGTCGTACAAGATCGCGCGGCCGGAGTGTCCCGAGACGATGGAGCTCGTCTTCCCGGCCGGCTCTCTCACGGAGCACTGCGACGTCGAGCACTGAGGCGCGTGCGCGCGCCGCGCTGCACTCGGCTAGAATGAACGCTTACCAGGCGCCCCAGCACTTCGGAAGGACCGTTTCTCATGGTCACCCTCTATGACACCACGCTCCGCGACGGCACCCAGCGAGAAGGGATGTCGCTCTCCGTCGACGATAAGCTGCGCATCGCAGCGCGTCTCGACGACCTCGGCGTGCACTACATCGAGGGCGGGTTCCCGGGCTCGAACCCCAAAGACATCGAGTTCTTCGAGCGCGCCAAGTCGCTCAAGCTCAACACCGCCACCATCACCGCCTTCGGCACCACCTGCCGCAAGGGCGTGCCCGCTGCCGACGACGAGGGGCTGCGCACGCTGCTGGAGACCGGCTGCGAGGCGCTCTGCATCTTCGGCAAGTCGTGGGACCTGCACGTGACCGAGGCGCTCAACGCCACGCTCGACGAGAATCTGCGGATGGTGCGCGAGAGCGTGGCGCATCTCAAGGCTGCCGGGCGGACCGTGTTCTTCGACGCGGAGCACTTCTTTGACGGGTATGCTGCGAATGCCGCCTACGCGCTCGAGGTATGCCGCGAGGCCGCCGCTGCGGGCGCCGATGCCGTGGTGCTGTGCGACACCAACGGCGGCACGTTGCCGCATGCGGTCGCGCGGGTCATAGCCGAGGTCTCCGCGGTGCTTCCGGGAGTCTCGCTCGGCATCCACGCTCACAACGACGGTGCGTGTGCGGTCGCGAACTCGCTCGTGGCGGTGGAAGCCGGCTGCACGCACGTGCAGGCTACCGCCAACGGCTACGGTGAGCGCGCCGGGAACGCCGACCTCATCTCGATCATCGCGGGTCTGGTGCTCAAGATGGACGACGACTGCATCTCGGCCGACCAACTGCGCCTGCTGACCGAGGTGTCGCACTTCATCTCCGAGACCGCGAACGTGGCGCCGAACCCGCATCAGCCGTACGTGGGCGCGAGCGCGTTCGCGCACAAGGGCGGCGTGCACGCGAGCGCAGCCGCGCGGCTGCCCGAGGCGTACGAGCACATCGACCCGGCGCGCGTGGGCAACCTCGCGCGCGTGGTGGTGAGCGAGCTCGCAGGTAGGGCGTCGCTCACGATGAAGGCCGCCGAACTCGGCATCGACCTTGCCGGCGACCAGGCCACCGTGGCGCGCGTGCTGGACGGCATCAAGGACCTTGAGCACAAGGGCTACTCGTTCGAGACGGCCGACGCCTCGCTCGAAGTCATGCTCAAGAAGGAGCTCGGCACGTACGAGCCGTTCTTCACGCTCGAGAGCTTCCGCTGCCTGATGGAGAAGCGCGAGGACGGGCGTGTGATGACCGAGGCCACGGTGAAGATCCATGTGGGCGGCCAGCGCATGATCGCCACCGCCGAAGGCAACGGTCCCGTGAACGCGCTCGACGGCGCACTGCGTCTCGCGATCGGCCGGCGGTATCCGGCGCTCGACGACATCGAGCTCACGGACTTCAAGGTGCGCGTGCTCGACGAGAAGAAGGGCACCGGCGCGGTCACGCGCGTGCTCATCGAGTCGGGCGACGGCGAGAAGAGCTGGGGCACGGTGGGCGTCTCGGAGAACATCATCGAGGCGTCGTGGGAGGCGCTCGTCGACTCGATCGACTTCGGCCTTTCGCACCCGAAAACGCCGCACTAGCGTATATTCCGGCTCCAAGTTCGTATACACTGCTGCTTCGGCGCTCGAGCGCCTGCACACTCGATGCAAGAAGGTGTTCCGTTCGTGATTCGCTCCAATCGAAACCTCGCGCTGGTCGTGGCCGCGCGATTCATCTCCCGCCTCGGAGGCACGGCTGTCTGGTTCATCGGGACCATGGGCACGGCCGCCTACATCTTCGAGAGCACTCCCAAGCAACTCGCGATCATGTCGGCGATCAACGGGGCGGCTGCGATCGCCGGCTCGCTCGGCGCAGGCGTGCTCATCGACCGGTTCGGGCCACGCAAGGTCATGATCTGGGCCGAGATCCTGTGCATCGCTCCGGTGCTCTGGATGATGGTTGCGCCGACGTTCCCGCTGTTCATCGTGGGCTCGGCGCTCTTCTCGCTCTTCGGCATCCCCACGTGGACGGCAGGCGCATCCTTCGCGCCGTACATCACCGAGGGCAGGGAAGAGCTCGAGCGGGCGAACGCGTACATCGAGGGCGGCAGCTCCATCGGTTTCGTCATGGGTCCGGCCGTGGGCGCGCTCATCTCGAACGCGTTCGGCATGCGCTCGGTCTTCTGGGTCATGGCCGTGGCCTCGGCGGTCGCTGCCGTGGTGGCGTACTTCACGCGCATCGACGAGACTCCGCGCGAGCATGTCTCGGGTAACGCCTGGGCCGACTTCACCGACGGTCTCAAGATGGCGTACACGACGCGCTCGCTGCGCTACTACATCCTGCTCGGCTCGGCCGTGTGGTTCGGCTTCGGCGGCTTCCAGGCGCTCGAGTCGCTGTTCTACCGCGACGTGGTGGGCGTGGGTGTCGAGTGGCTGGGATGGATGAACACCGTCTTCGGCGTGGGCCTCGCGGCGGGTGCCGCTATGCTGCCGCGCCTCCCGAGGAAGCTGGTGACCGCGCGGGGTCTGGCGATCATGACAGCGCTTGCCGGCCTGGGCTCGATACTCTACGTGGGCTCGACCGACCTCATGTTCATCGCCGTGGGCGCTCTCATCTGGGGATTCATCATCGGCGCCGAGGAACCGCTCCTGCGGACGCTCATGCATCTCGACTCGCCGCACGAGTACGTGGGCCGCATCATCGGCACGGCGCAGTGGCACAGAAGCGCGGGCGAGCTGCTGCCGCTCGCGTTCGTCCCTGCGCTTGCGGCGACCATCGGCATCCAGCAGACGCTCATCGGAGGTGGCATCCTCGTGGCGATCGCTGCGCTCGGCAGCATGGGTACAGCAACCGCGCTCGATCGCACGCGTCGGGCGAACGGCGTCGTGCCGGTGGAGCCTGCGCCTGAATCTGCCTGAGACTCGTCGATTCGGCGTGCAGGATTCCCGCTGCCGCAGTGGAAATCCGATGCAGGGCACCACTATCGGCGAGAGGAGACACCGTGCGCGTCGTTCGCATCTTCCACGATGAAGACGTGCGCTACGGCCTTGCCGATGAAAGCATGGTCACGCTGATCTCCGACGAGCCGTTCGCTGCGTGGGAGACCGAGGGGATCGTGGCGCTGCCGCACGCGCAGCTGCTCGCCCCGGCGGTGCCCACCAAGGTCGTCTGCGCCGGCATCAACTACCGCACCCATGCCGCCGAGATGGGGCACGCGATTCCTGACGAGCCGGTCATCTTCCTCAAGCCGCCCACCTCGGTGATCGGCCACGGTGCCGAGGTGCATATCCCGGCCGGCTTCGACTGCGTGGACTACGAGGGCGAGCTCGCGGTGATACTCGGTAGGCGCACGAGGTGCGTTTCGCCGGCGGAGGCCGCGACGCACGTCCTCGGCTTCGCCTGTGCGAACGACATCACCAATCGCGTGCTCCAGAAGCGCGATGGCCAGTGGACGCGCGCGAAGGGCTTCGACACGTTCTGCCCGCTCGGACCGTGGGTCGAGACGGACGCCGATCCGCTCGACTTGCTGCTCGAGACGTACGTGAACGGCGAGCAGCGGCAGCACGCGCGCACCTCGGACATGATCTTCGACCCGTTCGAGCTCGTGAGCTTCGTGAGCCACGTGATGACCCTGCTGCCCGGCGATGTGGTGCTCACCGGAACCCCCGGTGGCATCGGGCCGGTCTACGCGGGCGACACCGTCGAGGTGCGCATCGAGGGCATCGGGAGCCTCATCAACCACATCGTGTAGCCGGTGCGCAGACAAAGCGCTGCGCGTGGCCGTGCGATTCCCGAAGGCGTTGTTGCGGCGTACCGTCGATCGGCGTACCATACCATTCGGTATGAATGGGAGGTATGACCATGGCGGTCGAGAAGATCACAATCTCGTTGCCGGCAAGCCTCGTGAGTGAGATCGACCGTCTGTCTGCCGAAGAGGGCGTCTCGCGCAGCCATGTCGTGCGTGAGGCGGCGGCGCTGTACGTGAGCGATCGGGAGGCTGCGCGCGAGGTCGTGCGCAAGCGGTCCGCCGCACGCGAGGTGCTAGCCATGCTCGACGAGCTGCGCGGTCGCGTGCCCGCCGATGGGCGCCCGGTACTGGACATCCTCCGTGAGGCGCGTGGCCCCCTCGACGACGAGGCCGTGCGGTGAACGAGGAGACGCTCGTCTTGGATGCGTCGGTGGGGGTCAAGTGGTTCAAAGATGAGGCCGGCTCCGCCGCGGCGCGCGGTCTCATCTCACAGCTCGGTGAGGGCTCGACGCGCCTGGTGGTGCCCGCCGTGTTCCCCTTCGAGGTGCTGGACGTCGCACGCCGGCTCTTCGGCATCGCCGAGGCGCGTGCGCTGTGGGAGGGCCTTTCAGCAGCAGGAGTGCTGGTGGCCAGCTCCGACGAAGCGCTCCTGGCCGATACGCTTGAGGTCGCAAGCAGCCTCGGCTGCACACTCTACGACGCCGCGGCACCGGCGCTCGCGGCACGGCTGGGGTGCCCGCTCGTCTCGGCCGACAAGCGCGCGCACGCTCGCGTTGCGGGTGTTCGCCTCATCGGCTGAGGCACCGCCGACCGCCCATCGGAAAGGGCCACCTCTCGGCCCATCCGCACCCCATCATGTCGGGCCCCGGTGCTAGTATGGGTACACCATCTTGCGTCCCGGCTCATGCGAAGGGGGAGTCCTCGACCGATGTCTTCCGACCGTCTACGAACCCCCGACGTGGATGCGCTGCTCGCGGCATTCGGGGCGCTTGAGACCGACGACGAGCGCTACGCGTTCTTGCAGGATGTAGCGACGATCCGGGAGATCAAGGACCTCGCCCAGCGTCTCGAGGTGGCGCGGATGCTCGACGCGGGCGAACACTACACGCACATCCAGCAGGTCACCGGCGCGTCGTCCACGACCATCAGCCGCGTGAACCGCAGCCTCAACTACGGCGCCGAGGGCTACCGCATCGTGCTCGACCACCTCGGCCCGCTCGAGCCCGCCAAAGGTGGCGACGCGTAACATCATGTCCGGTTTCGTCCACCTGCACACGCATTCGGAGTACTCGCTGCTCGACGGGCACGCGCGCATCTCGCGGCTCGTGAAGCGTGCCGCCGAGGTGGGTCAGGACACGCTCGCGCTCACCGACCACGGCGCCATGTACGGTGCGGTTGAGTTCTACCGGTCGGCGAAGAAGGCGGGGATCAAGCCGATCATCGGTTGCGAGGCGTACTTCACGCCCGAGTCGCGGCTCAAGCGCGAGGGCAAGCAGGCGCTCTACCACCTTCTGCTGCTCGCGAAGAACGAGACGGGCTACCGCAATCTGATGGCGATCGTGAGCGAGGCCTCCACGCACGGCTTCTACTACAAACCCCGGGTGGACCTCGAGCTCTTGGAGCAGTACCACGAGGGCCTCGTCTGCACCTCGGCGTGTATGAGCGGCATCGTGAGCAAATCGATCGAGCAGGGCGACCTTGCCGCCGCGCACCGCTGGGCCGAGACGTACGAGCGCATCTTCGGCGAGGACTTCTACCTCGAGATCCAGGAGCAGGGGATCGTCGCCGACAACGGGGTGACCCAGAGGCAGCTCTCGGCCGAGATCGCGCGCATGGGCGCCGAGATGGGCATCGGGCTGGTGGGCACCAACGACATCCACTACGTGATGGCCGAAGACGCGAAGGCGCAGGACCTGCTGCTGTGCGTGGGCACCGGCTCGACGATCGACGACCTGAGCCGGATGCGCTTCAGCTCCGACCAGTTCTACCTCAAGAGCGCCGATGAGATGACCTCCGCGCTGTCCGAGTATCCGGAGGCGCTCGCGAACACGGCGGCCATCGCCCGTGACTGCGATATCGAGCTCGAGTTCGACCGGATCATCCTGCCGAGGTTCGAGCCGGAGGACGGTTCTGAGGAGCCCGACTTCCTTCGCGCCGAGTGCATGCGCGGGCTCGAGCGTCGCTACGGCGCTCCGATTCCACCCGGGGCGCTCGAGCGGGTGGAGACCGAGCTTGAGGTCATCACCGGCAAGGGGCTTTCGGCGTACTTCCTGATCGTCGCCGACTTCGTGAAGTGGGCGAAGGACAACGGCATCGGCGTGGGGCCGGGCCGTGGTTCGGCGGCAGGCTCGATCATCAGCTACGCACTCGGCATCACGAACCTCGACCCGCTCGAGCACGGGCTTCTGTTCGAGCGCTTCTTGAACCCGGAGCGCATGGAGATGCCGGACATCGACATCGACTTCGACGACGAGCGTCGGCTCGAGGTCATCGAGTACGTGCGGCAGAAGTACGGCGCCGACCGAGTGGCGCAGGTGGTCACGTACTCCACGATGAAGTCGCGCGCCGCGATCCGCGACGCCGGGCGGGTGCTCGGCTACCCGTATTCGATCCCCGACAAGGTCGCCAAGCTCGTGCCCGAGCGCATCGACCGCAAGCCCGATGACGGCAAGGACATCTCGGACCTTACAATCGCGCTTCGCGACAACGCCGAGCTGCGCGACGCCTACCAGGGTGACGCAGACACGAAGCGCATCATCGACGCGGCGCTCTCGCTCGAAAACGTGGTGCGTGGTGAGGGCATCCATGCGGCGGCCGTTGTGATCTGCCGCGACCCGCTGCACTACTACACCCCGGTGAAGCTCGACACCAAAGGCGGCTCGGTCATCACGCAGTACGAGGGATCCGTGATCGCCGACCTCGGGCTGCTCAAGATGGACTTCCTCGGCCTGCGCACACTCACCGTGCTCGCCAAGGCCGTGCGGGCGATCGAGGACCACCACGGTGTGGTGATCGATCTGGACGCCATCCCGATGGACGACAAGAAGACGTGGGCGCTGTTGCAGCGCGCCGACTCCGACGGCGTGTTCCAGGTGGAATCCGCCGGCATGAAGCGCGTTCTGCGCGACCTCAAGCCCACGTGCTTTGCCGACCTGGTGGCCGTGGTCGCGCTCTTCCGCCCCGGTCCGATGGACTCGATCCCCGACTTCATCGCGCGCAAGCACGGCAAGACGCGCATCGCTTACTACGACGACCGCATCAAGCACATCCTCGAGGAGACGTACGGCCTGATCGTGTACCAGGAGCAGGCCATGCGCATCGCGATGGAGATGGGCGGGTTCACGGCCGCCAAGGCGGACAAGCTCCGCAAAGGCATGGGCAAGAAGAAGATGGAGATCGTCGACGCACTCGAGCCTGAGTTCATGGCCGGCGCGAGCGAGCGCGGCTACGACCTCAAGGTGGCCGAGCGCGTGTGGTCCGACATGCGCAAGTTCGGCGAGTATGCGTTCAACAAGAGCCACGCCGCAGCGTACGGGCTCGTCTCGTACCAGACGGCGTACCTCAAGGCGCACTACCTGCTCGAGTACATGGCCGCCGTGCTCACCAGTTACACGGGCAAGAGCGAGACCATCGTCAAGTACATCGCGGCCTGCAATCAGGCCGGCATGAAGGTCCTGCCGCCCGATGTGAACTCCTCGGGCAAAGACTTCACCGCCGTGGAGGGTGCGATCCGCTTCGGCCTTGCGGGTATCCGCAACGTGGGTGAGGGCGTCGTCGAGACGATCGTCGCCGAGCGCAAGGCGAGCGGCCACTTCACATCGCTCCAGGACTTCTGCAATCGCGTGGATATGCGGCAGGCGAACAAGAAGACGCTCGAGGCGCTCATCAAGGCAGGCGCATTCGACTCCACCGGCTACACCCGCAAGCATCTGATCTCGATGATGGACTCGGCCGTGGACTCGGCCGTAAAGAAGCAGAAAGACGCGGACTCCGGCCAGACGTCGATGTTCGACTTCTTCGCCGCCGAGGAACACGGGCTCGCCGATGAGGTCCCGCCGCCGGACGGGGACGAATGGGACAAGGGCATCAAGCTCAAGTTCGAGAAGGAGATGCTCGGCATCTACGTCTCGGACCATCCGCTGCGCGAGATCGCCGCGGTCATCGCCGCGGCGCGCACCATGTCGTTTGGCGCCACCGACGAGTTCCGCGACGGCATGAGCGGTTGGTTCGCCGGCATCATCTCGGCGTTCGACCGGGTGGCAACCAAGGCCGGCAAGCTCATGGCGACGTTCACACTCGAGGACCTCGAGGGCTCGCTGGACGGCGTGCTGTTCCCGCAGGTCTACGAGAAGTACCGCGACATCGTGGGGCTCGACATGGTGGTGCGGATGCGTGCGAAGGTCGAACGTTCGGACCGCGGACTCAAGCTCATCGTGCACGAGATCGAGCCGCTGTCGGAGAGCGGGCAGTTCGAGCGTCCGCCCGGCACGCTGATGGTGCGCGCAGACCTCGACTTCCTCGGCAACGGCGGCGGCGTGCAGTTCAAGGAGATCCTCGGGCGGTACCCGGGTCGCGACTCGGTGCAGGTAGAGATGCGCACGCCGAATGGTACGAAGCAGCTTAAGTTGGGGGATGAGTACAGGGTGAATGCGGCAGCGGCGGGGCTGCACGCGGAGCTCAAGGAGCTGCTTGGCGCCGACTCCGTGTGGGACGCCTAGTTGACGCGTTCCCGGCGGCCTGCCATACTGCGGTTCTGCATCACTCTACCGTGCTAAAGTACCCGGAGGTGACCTACTGTGCAGCCCGTGACCCCGCGCGGCTTCCGCGACGTGTTGTTCGCAGAAGCGCGCGAGCGTGAGGTGGTGACCGCCGCGATCGCAGCGGCGTTCTCGTCGTGGGGCTACGAGCCGGTGGAGACGCCGGTAGCCGAGGAGTTCGGCACCCTCGAGGCAGGAGCGGGCGGCGGACTCGACCAGACCGCGTTCCGCTTCTTCGACCTCGACGGCTCGCTTCTGGCCCTTCGCCCCGAGATGACGGTGCCGATCGCACGCGTGGTGGCATCGCGTCTGGCCGAGGTCCCCGGACCGCACCGCATCCGCTACGCCGCACCCGTGTTCCGGGAGCACGCGTCGCTGCGCGGCCAGGCACGCGAATTCACGCAGATCGGGATCGAGCTCGTGGGCGCGCACGGTCCTTCGGCCGACACCGAAGTCGTGCTGCTACTCATCGCGGCGCTCGAAGCAGCCGGCCTCTCCGAGTTCACCGTGGGCATCGGTACCGCCGAGGTGCTTCGCGCGCTCCTGGAGCGCGCTGGCGGGACCGAGGAGTGGAAGGCTGCGGGCATCGCAGCCGCGCAGAACCGCAACCTGGTGGAGCTCGACCGGCTCGCCGCGCGCGATGACCTCGATCCGGCGGTGGCGCGCGCTCTCCGTGAGGTGCCGCGCATCCGCGGAGGGGCCGAGGCGCTCGTGAAGGCATCGGCGCTCGCGGACGCGTGCGGGTGCGGAGACGCGCTCGCCGACCTTAGCGAGACGTGGCAGACCCTCGACTCCCTCGGGCAGACCGCGCGCGTGCAGCTCGACTTCGGCATCATGCGCTCGTTCGGGTACTACACCGGACTTCAGGTGGAGGCATACGCGCCGGGTCTCGGCCTGCCGCTCGCGGGCGGCGGCCGCTACGACGGTGTGCTGTCCACGTTCGGCCACGCCGCTCCCGCGGCGGGCTTTGCGCTCGGCCTCGAGCGGCTCATGATCGCGCTTGCCGAGCAAGACGCGAGCCCGCGCCTTGAGCCGCTGGATGCCGTGCTTGGCGGAGCGGAAGCGGTCGCGGTCTTCACGCAGGCCGCGCGGCTTCGTGATGCCGGATGGCGCGTGCGCGTTGCCCCGGGCGTGACGGGCGTCGCGCTCGTGCGCGAGGCCGATGCCCGCGTCGCAGCCGAAGCGCTCCTCGCCGAAGGTGGCATGCTCTACCGTGCCGACCGGGCAGGCGAGCCGGCCTCCATACTCGGCGACGTGCTGCCCGAGCCGCCCCGGCGCTCGTGGGCGGCCCGCGGAGGTGAGGTAGGGTGATGGCGCGACGCGGTGGCGAGGATCGGCGGTTGCGGATGGCGCTCCCCAAAGGCGCGCTTTACGCCGAGTCGGTGGCTCTTCTCGAGGCGGCCGGGCTCGACGTGACCGGCCTTGCGGATCCTGGCCGGCAGCTCACGCTTTCGGCCGGCGACATCGAGTACATCATCGGCAAGCCCACCGACATCCCCGTCTACGTGGCCTACGGCGGCGTGGACGTGGCGATCTCGGGCAAAGACGTGCTGCTCGAGTCCGCTCTCGACGTGGTGGAGATGGTGGACCTCGGCTTCGGCGCGTGCCGTTTCGTGGTGGCCGAGCCGGAGGGTGCGTCGCGCAGCGTGGCCGAGATCTACCGGCACCTCGGCGTCATCCGCGTGGCCACGAAGTATCCGCGCATCACCGAGGCGCACTACGCTTCACGGGGGCTGCAGGTAGAACTGGTGAAGCTTTCGGGAAACATCGAACTGGCGCCGCTGATCGGATTGGCCGACCAGGTCGTGGACATCACGGCCACCGGCCGCACGCTTGCCGAGAATCGGCTGCGCATCGTCGATGAGGTGCTCTCGTCGACCGCGCGCTTCATCGCCAACCCGGTGAGCCTGAAGACGGACAGCGAGCGCGTGACCGGCATCGCCGAGGCGCTTGCAGCGGCAGCAGCCGCGCACGGAGGAGGAACAGCATGATGCGACGGATCGAGCTCACCCGCGGCCGGCGGCTTGCCCCTGCCGACGTGCCCCGCACGGGCGGCATCGATGCCGAGGTGCTCGGCGTAGCGCAGCGCATCATCGACGACGTGAAGGCGCGCGGCGACGAGGCGCTCCTCGACTACACGGCGCAGTTCGACCGCGCCACGCTCACCGACCTGCGCGTCTCCGAGGCCGAGATCGAGCTCGCGGTAGCCGAGGTGGGCGAGGAGTTCCTCGCGGCGATCGCTGAGGCCGCGTTCTCGATCGAGGAGTTCCACCAGCGGCAGGTAACGCAGTCGTGGTTCACCGCCGACGAGCGTGGCGTCTTTCTCGGCCAGAAAGTGACCGCGCTGTCGCGCGTGGGCATCTACGTGCCCGGCGGGCGTGCCTGCTACCCGTCATCCGTGCTCATGAATGCGATCCCCGCCATCGTGGCGGGTGTGGGCGAGATCGCGATGGTCGTGCCGCCGGATGCCGACGGTCGCGTGAACCCGTACACGCTCGCGGCCGCCGCCGAGGTCGGACTCACGGAGATCTACAAGGTCGGCGGCGCGCAGGCGGTCGCAGGACTCGCGTACGGCACGGCCACGATCCCGCGGGTGGACAAGATCACCGGCCCCGGCAACGCGTACGTGACCGCCGCGAAGAAGCTCGTGATGGGCGACGTGGGCATCGATATGCTCGCCGGCCCCTCGGAGGTGCTGATCCTTGCCGACGAGACCGCCGAGCCGGCGTTCGTGGCGATCGACCTTATGGCCCAGGCCGAGCACGACCCGCGCGCGGCCACCTATCTGGTGACGACCGACGCGACGCTCGCCGACGACGTTGAGGCTGCGCTCGCCGAGCTGCTGACGATGTCGCCGCGCGCCGATGTGATCGAGCGCTCGCTCACCGACAACGGCGTGGTCGTCATCTGTCCGGACGTGGATGTGGCGCTCGACGCCGCGAACATGATCGCCCCGGAGCACCTCGAGGTCATGATGGCCGACCCGCTCGAGCTGCTCGGCGCCATCCAGAACGCAGGCGCCATCTTCCTCGGCCCGTGGACGCCGGAAAGCGTAGGCGACTACGTGGCCGGCCCGAACCACGTGCTTCCCACGGGCGGCACGGCGCGCTTCTCCGGGCCGCTTTCGGTGGATGACTTCGTGAAGAAGTCGTCGGTGCTGTGCTACTCGCTCGAGGCCCTCGAGGCCGACGGCGCCACGGTGATCACGATCGCCGAGGCCGAGGGGCTCGACGCGCACGCCCGCGCGGTCGCGCTCAGGCTCGCAGCCGCGTTCGGCATGGACGGTGATGTGTCGTGAAGCGCCTGAGGCCTGCGCGGCCCGAACTCGAGGACATCTCGGCATACGATGCGAAGGACGTGCGCGCCGAGGTGCGCCTCTCGGCGAACGAGAATCCGCACAACCTGCCGCACGAGCTTCTCGACAAGCTGGCGGACCGCGTGCGCAACGACATCGAGTTCAACCGGTATCCGGACCCGCTCTGCGGTCACCTGCGCTCGCTGATCGCCGAGGCGAACGGGCTCGAGCCCACTAACGTGCTCGTGGGCAACGGTGGCGACGAGCTCATCTTGGACCTCGTGCTCGCCTGGGGCGGCCCCGGACGCACGCTCGTGGACCTGCCGCCGACGTTCTCGATGTACGGCATCGACGCTCGCATGACCGGGACCGCCGTGATCGAGGTCCCGCGTCTCGCGGACTTCTCGGTGGACGCCGAGGCGCTCATGAAGGTGGTCGCCGAGCGCGACCCGGATATCGTCGTGATCTCGAACCCGAACAACCCGACCGGCACGATGGTGCCCGAGACGGTGGTCATCGACCTGCTCAACGCCACCGACGCGCTCGTGCTCGTAGACGAGGCGTATTTCGAGTTCAGCCGGCAGACGGCGCGCCCGCACATGGAGCGCCACCCCAACCTCGTGATCCTGCGCACCTTCAGCAAGGCGTTCTCGCTTGCGGGCCTGCGCGCGGGGTACCTGCTCGCGCACGAGGACGTGGTCCGTGAACTCACCAAGGTGCGGCAGCCGTACTCGGTCAACCGCTTCACGCAGGTGGCCGCGGCCCTCACCTTTCGCGAGCGCGTGGTCTTCGAGACGGGCATCCGCGAGACGCTGCGCTTCCGCGACCGGCTCGTCCACGGGCTCGGCGCGATGAACAACGTGGAGGTCTTCCCGTCCGAAGCCAACTACGTGCTCTTCCGCGTGCAGCACGCCTCGGCGGTCTGGCGCGACCTGTTGCACGATCACTCGGTGCTCGTGCGCGACTTCTCGCGCACGCCGGGCCTCGAGGACTGCCTGCGCGTGACGGTCGGCTCAGAAGCCGAGGTGGAGCGGTTCCTCGCGGCTATGGAGGACATCATGGCGAGCAAGCGTGCAGCCTCGCACTTCGGCATGAGTGCGTCGCCCACGGGGCGTATCGGGAAGGTGGGGAAGTGAGATGACGCGGCGGGCAACTATCGAGCGCGCGACGTCGGAGACCGAGATCGAGCTCACGCTCGCGCTCGACGGCGAGGGCACCACGAGCATCGCCACCGGCGTGCCGTTCTTCGACCACATGCTCGAAGCATTCGGGCGTCACGGCCGGTTCGACCTTGAGGTCGAGGCCGAGGGCGATCTGGCGGTGGACGCGCACCACACCGTGGAGGACGTGGGCATCTGTCTGGGTGCTGCCTTCGCCGCCGCGCTCGGCGACAAGGCCGGGATACGACGCTTCGGCTCGGTGTTCATACCGATGGACGAGGCGCTCGTGCTCGCTGCGGTCGACATCTCCGGCCGCGGTCAGCTCCACTACGACGTAGAGACTCCGATCGAGTTCATCGGCACGTTCGATACCACGCTGGTCAAGGAGTTCATGATCGCGTTTGCCGCCAACGCAGGCATCACCATTCACGTGGTCGCCTTCGCGGGCAGCAACGCGCACCACATCATCGAGGCGGCGTTCAAGGCGCTCGCCCGGGCGCTGGCCGAGGCGGTCTCGCTCGACCCGCGCGTGAGCGGCGTGCCGTCCACCAAAGGGTCGCTGTGACGATCGCGATCGTCGACTACGGCATGGGCAACCTGCGCAGCGTGCAGAAGGGTTTCGAGCACGCGGGGGTGGCCGATGCGGTGATCACGGGCGATGCGACGATCGTGGCCGCTGCCGACGGCATCGTGCTGCCCGGCGTGGGCGCGTTTCGGGATGCTGCCGCGCACCTGCGCGCGAGCGGGCTCAGGGACGTCATCTTAGAGCGCATCGCCGGGGGCGTGGGGTTCCTTGGCATCTGCCTCGGCATGCAGCTGCTGGCCGATGTCGGCCTCGAGGACGGCGAGTGGGAGGGCCTCGGCGTGGTGGGCGGGACGTGCGAGCGGCTGCCGGGCGGCGTGAAGGTACCGCACATCGGCTGGAACACGGTCGCGTATCCGCGCGAGAGCGAGCTGTTCGCGGGCATCCCCGAGCAGACCGCATTTTACTTCGTGCACTCGTACTACCTGAAGCCGGCGAGCGCGGACCGCATCATCGGGATGGCGACCTATGGTGTTGATTTCGCTGCTGCTGTGGAACAGAACAACGTATATGCAGTGCAGTTCCACCCGGAGAAGTCCTCTTCGGCCGGTCTGGGGCTGCTTCATAACTTCGGCAACATTGTGGCGAGGAGGCTCCGATGATCGTCTTTCCGGCAATCGACATCCTCGACGGCAAGGTCGTTCGCCTGAGGCAGGGCCGCCTCGACGCGGTCACCGTCTACAACGACGATCCGGTCGACCAGGCCGAACGGTTCAGGGATGCGGGGGCTGACTGGGTCCATGTCGTCGACCTCGACGGTGCGGTTCTGGGCGATCCCAAGAACATCAGCATCGTGAGCAAGATCGCCTCGCTCGGCATCTCCGTGCAGACGGGCGGCGGGATCCGCACGATGGACACGATCGACCGCATGTTCGCGGCCGGCGTGAAGCGCGTGGTCCTCGGCACCTCGGTCGTGAAGGACCCCGATCTCGTACGGGAGGCGTGCCGGATCTATCCCGATATCGTGGCGGCGGTCGATGCGCGCGACGGCAAGGTGGCGGTCGAGGGTTGGGCCGAGGGTACCGACCGCAATGCTGCCGAGGTCGTGTTCGAGCTGCAGTCGTACGGCGTGAGGCGGGTAGCCTACACCGACATCGCCCGCGATGGGATGCAGGTGGGCCTCAACTTCGGCGCGTACCGTGCGCTCACCACCCACGTCTCGATACCGATCATCGCCTCTGGTGGCGTGAGCTCGCTCACCGACCTCCGCGAGCTCGCGATGCTCGGTCCGCAGATCGAGGGAGTCATCATCGGCAGGGCGCTCTACGAGGGCGCCTTCACGCTCATGGAAGCGCTCCAGGCCGCGCGCGCCGAGGGGATCTGAAGCCCGGATGCTCACCAAACGCGTCATCCCGTGCCTCGACGTACACGAGGGGCGCGTGGTCAAGGGCGTCAACTTCGTGAACCTCGTGGACGCGGGCGACCCGGTCGCGCTTGCGGCCGTCTACGACCGCGAGGGCGCCGACGAGCTCGTCTTCCTCGACATCACCGCCACGCACGAGGAACGGCCGTCGATGCTCGACGTGGCCACGCGTACCGCCGAAGAGGTGTTCATCCCGTACACCGTCGGTGGCGGGATGCGCTCGGCCGCCGATATCCGCGCGATGCTCGCGGCCGGCGCCGACAAGATCTCGATGAACTCGGCGGCGGTCGCATCACCCGGGCTCATCACCGAGACGGCGCGCATCTACGGCTCGCAGTGCATCGTGATCGCCATCGATGCGCGGCGCGTTCCGGGCAGCTCGCCCGCGCGCTGGGAGGTCTTTGTGGCGGGCGGGCGCACGAACACCGGGCTCGACGCGATCGCGTGGGTGGCCGAGGCCGAGCGCCTCGGCGCCGGCGAGGTGCTGCTCACGAGCATGGACTGCGACGGCACGAAGGACGGCTTCGACATCGATCTCACACGTGCGGTGACCCGCACGGTGAACGTGCCGGTCATCGCGAGTGGCGGAGCGGGGCAGCTCGACCATTTCGCGGAGGTCGTGATCGAAGCGGATGCCGATGCCGTGCTCGCCGCGAGCGTCTTCCACTTCGGCGAGTTCTCGATCCGCCAGGTGAAAGAGGCGATGGCCGCCGCGGGCGTGCCCGTGCGGCTGTAGGGGGCGCACCATGCGACGCGAGGACCACCGCATGCCTCAGGCGGAGTGCGAGGCGCTGCTCCACCGCGCCGAGGTGCTGCGACTCGGCCTGAGCGATGCCGAGGGCCCGTACGTGGTGCCGGTCAACTTCGGCTTCGCAGACGGGCGCATCTACGTGCACGGCGCTCGTGAGGGACGGCGCATTGCTGCCGTCGCCGAGGGTGCGCGCGTGTGCTTCGAGGCCGACGAGGGGGAGATCGTGCGCGCCGACCGGCCGTGCGGGTTCACGTCGCGCTTCTCGAGCGTGATCGGCTACGGCACGGCACGGCTGCTGACTTCGGCCGAAGACAAGCGCCGGGGACTCGACACGATCATGCGGCACTACGGCAGCACGGGCGATGGTATCCCCGATGCGAAGCTCGAAACCACGAGCGTGATGGAGCTCGTGATCGAGGGTATGGACGGCAAGTGGCATCCTCCTGTGCGCGAGGGCTAGGTCCGCCGCTACACTACGTCTAACGACCCGACCCGGAGGTACCTCGTGGACACAGAGCGCGACGCACTCGGCATCGACGACCTGACGTACGACTCATCAGGCCTCATCCCCGCCGTGATCCAGCAGGAGGGCACCGGCGAGGTGCTGATGGTGGCGTACATGAACGCCGAGTCGCTCGCCAAGACCGTTGTGACTGGCTACACGTGGTTCTGGAGCCGCTCGCGCCAGAAGTATTGGCAGAAGGGCGAGAGCTCCGGTCACGTCCAGGCGGTTCGCGAGATCCGTTACGACTGCGACGCCGACTGCCTGCTCGTGACGGTGGACCAGACCGGCCCCGGCGCGTGCCACACCGGCGAGCACAGCTGCTTCTACCGCGTGCTCGGCGATGAGGGCGCGCCCGCTGCTGCCCCGACCGTGTCCGCCGCGTCGCCCATCGGCGCGTCGCTCGACGGCCTCTTCGGCGTGCTCGAACAGCGCAAGCGCGACCTGCCGGAAGGCAGTTACACCGCCAAGCTGCTCGCCGGGCCGCAGGACTCGCTCCTAAAGAAGATCGCCGAGGAGTCCGGCGAGGTCATCATGGCCGCCAAGGACGGTGACCGCGAGCACCTGCAGTATGAGATCGGCGACCTGGTGTACCACCTCCTCGTGGTGATGACGCGCGAGGGACTCACCCTCGTGGACCTGGCATCTGAGCTCGACAGCCGGCGGAAGTAGCCCGGCCGTGGCGCAGCGGCCATCGCCGACGCTCGCCAACGCGGTCGCTTCCGGCGTGCGCGTGGAGCACATCGAGCCGCTGCAGCGGCGCGTTGAGCGCAATCGGTGGAAGTTCCTCGGCTTCATGCTGGCGTTCACGTCGGTGGTTGCGCTCGGCCTCTTCACAGCGGCCGTGCTCGTGACGCTGCTCGTTGTCCTGTTTGTCTACGGCACGGCATGGGAGCTCGCCCCGGCGCTCCGCGTTCCGCTCGGCGTGGCACTCGCAGCGTCCGTTGTGATCGCATGGGTGTGGGCGCTCAGCAGGCTCGCCCGCTCGGAGGTCTCGCTCGTCGAACGTCTTGAGGCGCGCATGCCCGCGGGAGGCTCGCTGCTGCCGACCAAGAGCATGCTGCGCGACATGGCCATCGCTGCGGGTCTGCCAAAGACGCCGCCGCTTTACGTGATCGACACGCCCAAGGTGAACGCGTTCGTGGTAGGCAGATCGGCCGCACGCGTGAGGATCGGTGTGACGCGCGGCTTCGTCGAGCGGATCGTGGTGGACGAACAGCGCGCGGTCTTCGCCAACCTCATCGCGCGCGTGCTCACGCTCGACACGCTGTGGGCCACGGCCGTCTCGGCGCTCATGGGCCCGATCTGGGCGATGCGCGACTACGACCTCGCGTACGACCCGACCGACCCGCTCATCGACGGGCGCCTTGGCGGCAAGCCACGCAGTGCGACCGAGGACCAACGCGCGGCGGGCTTCATCCTCTACGGTCTGGCGGTGGTCCTGACCGAGCTGATGGCGTGGTACCACCGCAAGGCCTCCTGGGCCGCTGCCGAGAAGGCTGATGCCGAGGGCATGCTGCTCCTCAAGGACCCGCGCTCGATGCTGCGTGCGATCGAGAACGTGCTCGAGCGCGACAACCACGTGCCCACTGCGGGCGACGCGTACTCGCAGATCTTCTTCTGCTGGGCCGGCTTCGGCTTCGCCCCCGAGCAGGACCCCGAGATGCGCCGGGTGGCGCGCCTGCGCGAGACGCTTGGCGCCGCAGGGGCGCCCTACATCCCGCGTCCGAACGTTCCCGGCTGGCCGACCGCGCCCCGTGCGCCGCGCCTCGACCTGGCCGACGAGCTCGCCCGGGAGCGTGACGCCGATGCGCTGTAGGGCGAGCATCATGCTCGCGGCGCTGCTCGTGCTCGCCTTAGTCTCGCCGGCGTTCGCCGCGACCGCCTCGGTGGCCGGTGCCACGGCCTCGGTGGTGGCCATCACGTCGTATGCCGACCGCATCGGCACCGGCGTGGTGATCGCCGAGGACCGCGTGCTCACCGTCGCGCATGTGGTGGACGCCGCGCAGGGGACGCCCACGCACATCATCGCCGCCGACACGCTCCTCACCTACGAGGTGCTCGCCATCGACCGCGAGCGCGATCTTGCGCTTCTGGCGGTGGACCTGCCCGCGGGCGTGCCCGCGATCGTGTGGGGGGACGACGCGGCGCCCGTACTCGGCGAGGACGTGATCGCGCTCGGCTTTCCGATAGGGCTCACCTCGGTCACCCTCAGCAAGGGCGTGGTCTCGTCGCCGAGCCAGACGTACGCAGGGGCCACGTTCATCCAGACCGATGCCGCCATCAACCCCGGCAACTCAGGCGGGCCGCTCATCGACGCGCAGGGTCGTCTGGTGGGGATCACGGTGGCCAAGGTGGCGGAGATCGAGGTCGACGCGGTCGGCTTTGCCGTGCCGGCATCCGACGCGATCGCATTCCTCGAGCGCGTGGCGCCGGAGATCGTCCTGCTGCGCGACACCCCGACGGGCACAGCATCTGCCGAGGCGTCCGAAGAGCCGACGGAAGGCGAGCGCCGCAACACCACCGGCATCGCCGTCGCGATCGGGTTGGCAGTGGCGCTCATCGTCGCGGCGCTTGTTCGCGCACGGTGGCGCGCGCGCACCGTGCGCGCAGCCGCCGAGTCCTCGGCCGCTCCTGTCGGCCACGTGGTGCCACGGGCGGTCTTCCGCGTGAGTTCGGCTGCCGAGGAGCGCCAACTGGACCTGCGCCTGCCCTCGGTGGCGGGCACCGCGCCGAACGCCGACATCCCGCTTGCCGGTGAGGGCATGGCCGCCTACCACGTGCGGTTCTCTCCTGCAGCGGGCGGCGTGACAGCGCTCGACCTCACGGACGGCCAGGGCATGTACTGCGGCGATGCGTGTGTGGTGACGGCGATGCTGGCTCCCGGCGAGAGCGTGCGCGTCGGCGGCACGAGCGTGACGCTTATTCGCGCGTACGAGGGTTGATGCCGCACCCCTGGCGGGCGACAATGAGCCGTCAGCATCCACGCGGAGGGGAGCCCGTGCGCCTGTCATCCATTGCGCTCGCCGTTGTTGTCGTGGCGGTCGCGCTCACGGGGTGTGCTCCCGCCGAAGACCCGGCTCCCGCGGTGGTCACGCGCCCCGACGTTCCCTCGATCCTCCCCACGGTCACGGTCGACCTGCCGCAGCCCGACGGGCCCAACCCATACACGGACGGTATCAAGATCGCGACCTTCCTCGGCAACGAGACGCGCCGCTACTACGGCGAGGGGCCGGTGCCGGAGACCCTCAAGCTCATCTGGAAGACGCCGATCGGCAGCGGCAGCACGGGCGGCACGGCCAGTTCGGCGGGCATGGTGACCTGGGCGGGTACCGGGTGGACCGGTCAGCCGGCGCTGGTGCGCGACGGCGGCAAGCTCTACCTGATCGTGGGCGGCTTCGACCACAACCTGGTGAAGCTCGACGCCGAGACCGGCAAGGAGCTCTGGGCGTACACGTTCGACGACGTAATCAAGGGCAGTCCGACGGTCTTCAGGATGCCCGACACGGGCAGGCTCGCCGTGGTCTGCGGCTCGCGGCGCGGGTTCCCGCGTGCGATGGGGGACGCGAGCATCGCGCCGATCCGCTGCGTGGACTTCGAGACGGGCGAGGAGCTCTGGCGGATGACCTCGCCCACGTCGAAGAGCTACAGCCGCGACGCCGACTCGAGCCCGATCATGATCGGCGACACACTCTTCCTCGCGATGGAGACCGGCTACTTCTACGCGGTCGATCCCACCACAACCGAGGAGCGAGGCGGCCACAAGTGGCCGGTCGTGAAGGCGCAGCAGCTGCTCCTCGGCTCGAACGCGTCGGGGCACGGGGGCAACCTGGTGCTGGAAAGCTCACCCTCGGTCATCGGCGAGACGATCTACATCTCCTCGGGCGCAGGCGACGTGTACGGGCTATCCATGGCGGACATGAGCGTGGTCTGGGACTACTGGATCGGTTCGGACCTCGACGGTTCGCCGGTCACCACCGAGGACGGCTACATCTTGCAGGCGGTTGAGAAGCAGTACATCTCGGCCAACGGCGGCGTGCTCAAGCTCGACCCGCGCAAGCCGCCCGCCGAGGCGACTGTGTGGTACTTCCCCACGGACAACCGCACGTTCGCCGACTGGCAGGGCGGTGTGATCGGGTCGGTCTGCGTGAACGACGAGTACGGCTCGGGGCTTGCGCGCCCGGCGCTCGCGGCGTTCACGGCCATCGACGGCAACCTCTACGTGATTTCGCAAGACGAGGTCGACGGCACCGCCACGAGCCCGCAGGGCGGCACCGTGCCTAAGCCCAAGCTCGTCTTCAAGGAGAACGTGGGCGGCGCCATCTCTACGCCGATCATGGTTGACGACTACATCATCCAGGCTGGCTACGGGGCGGCCGTGAACGTCTACAAGATCGACTACCGTGCCGAAGGCGGGGTGCCGCTCACCGATCGGTCCGGCGGGCAGTGGACGGTCGGCGTCACCAAAGTGGCGAGCTTCGCGGCCGGCAGCTTCGAGTCCACGCCGATCGTGTGGCAGGGGCGCATCTACGTGGGCTCGCGGGACGGCAACTTCTACTGCATTGGCGATCCGGCGTACCAGCCGGTCACGATGCCCGAGGTGCCGTAGGGGTCACCAGCCCGCGGTCGCGCGCACCTTGACTCGCCCAGCACGCGGTCATACCATCGGTACGAACGCCGGTATGACCGAAGGAGTCACTCCATGACCGCGAAGGTGACAGTCTCACTTCCGGACGACCTCTTGAGCCGCCTTGATGCCGAGGCGCGCGAGCTCGGCGTGGCCCGAAGCGAGCTCGTCCAGGAGTCGCTCGCCACCTACCTCGGCAAGACCGCAGACGAGCGGCAGGCCGACGCGCGGCGGGCGCGGATGCTGTGGGCGCTCGAGGGAATGCGGACGTTTGCGGAGGGCCGGACGGTGCATGATGATCGGCCCTCTCTCGAGATCCTGCGCGAGATCCGCGAGACGGATGACTCGGCGCGGCTTCGCGGCTACGGAGAGGACGAGAAGTGAGCTCGCGTCCTACCGTCGTACTCGATGCCTCCGTGGGTGCGAGGTGGTTCAAGCCGGAGACAAGCCAGGAGCCGGCGCTCGCGCTGCTCGGCCGAGCGGTGAGTGGGGAGATCGCACTCGCGGCTCCAACGCATTTCGTGCACGAGGTGCTCTCCGTGGTTCGTCGGTACTACTCGGCAGGAGATGTCGTGCCGGCGTGGCGCCGTATCCAGGCATCCGGAGTCACGATCATCCCGCTGTCCGATGAGGTGATCGTTGAGGCTGCAGCGCAGTGCGCGGCCCTCGGCTGCTCGTTCTACGACTCGCTCGCGCCGGCGTGCGCGTCGCTCTTGGGCGCCACGCTTGCGAGCGCGGATGAACGCGCACACGGCGCCTATCCCGGCGTGCTGCTGATCGGCAACGAGCCGTGATTCCCAACCGAGGAGGGTTGCACCGTGCCCGCCTCGGCTGCTAGAGTGCTCGGCAACCGCATACACAGCCTGTGACGGGGAGTAGTACTCCGGTCAGCAAAGCCCAGAGAGTCGGGGACGGTGTGAACCCGACGTGAGCGACCGGCAGGAATGGACCTTCGAGGCTTCGGAGCAACAGCGAGCAATCGCCCACTAGTTCCGACGGACGCCCACCGATACCAGGGACCGGGTATGAAGGCCGCAAGCGGGGCCGAGTACTGCAGGACGAGTGGCCGAAGGCGCAAGTCTCGGCAACGAGGGTGGTACCGCGGGAGCATTGCTCTCGTCCCTTAGAGGACGAGGGCATTTTTGTTTTCCCGGGTACCGAAAGGAGCGCTCTTACCGATGATCCTACCGGGCAGAGACGAGTTTGTGAGGCTGGCGGCGGACCACGACGTGGTCCCCGTTGCGCGCGAAGTGTACGCCGACCTCGCCACGCCGATCTCGGCGTTCATGGCGCTTGCCGAGGGCGCGGAGCACGCATTCCTGCTGGAGAGCGTGATCGGCGGCGAGCGGCTCGGCCGCTACAGCTTCCTCGGCGTGGGCGACAGCGAGGTCATCACTGCGCGCGGCTCCGAAGTGGTCGTGGAGAATGGCGGCGTGCACGGGATGCGGGCCAGCGACCCGCTCACCGTCGTGGCCGATCGGCTCTCGGTCGGACGCGTGGCGCGCGTGTCGGGGCTGCCGCTGTTTGTGGGCGGCGCGGTGGGCTTTGTGGGCTACGAGGCGGCTACCGGCTTCGAGCGGGTGCCGCGGCACGAAAACGACGAGCTCTGCGTCCCCGACATGGTGTTCATGACCGCCGACATGGTGGTGGCGTTCGACCACGCGCGGCGCGTGCTGCAGGTGATCGCGCCGGTGCGTCCGGGCGGCGCCCCCGAGCTCGCCTACGAGGCCGCGCTCAAGCGCATCGACGCGTGCCTGCGCAGGATCGACGAGGGCCCGCGCGGCGCCGAGCTGGGCGCTGTGGGCGTCACGCGTGAGGTGCCGCTCAAGGAGCACAGCTCGCGCGAGGAGTACATGGCGTCCGTCGAGGCCGGCAAGGAGCACATCGCTGCCGGCGACATCTTCCAGATCGTGCTGTCGCAGCGTTTCAGCGCCCCCTACGAGGGCGATGGCCTCGACCTGTACCGCGTGCTGCGCGCGGTGAACCCGAGCCCGTACATGTTCTACGTGCGCACCCGCGACGTGACCCTCGTGGGCTCGAGCCCCGAGCCGCTCGTGCGCGTGGAGGGCGACAGCGTGCTCACGCGTCCGCTCGCCGGCACCCGTCCGCGCGGGGTCGACGCTGCCGAAGACGGCCGCCTGCGTGCCGACTTGCTCGCGGATGAGAAGGAGCGCGCCGAACACGTGATGCTCGTGGATCTCGGCAGAAACGACCTCGGCCGCGTAAGCGCGCCGGGCACCGTGACCGTGGACGAGCTCATGGAGGTCGAGTACTACTCCCACGTGATGCACATCGTGAGCAACGTGACGGGCACGCTTTCCGAAGACAAAGACGCGTTCGACGCGCTGCGGGCCACGTTCCCGGCGGGCACCGTCTCCGGCGCGCCGAAGGTGCGTGCGATGGAGCTCATCGCCGGCCTCGAGCCGGCGGCGCGTGGCCCGTATGCGGGCACCGTCGGGTACTTCGGCCTCGATGGCGCGATGGACATGTGCATCACGATCCGCACGTTCGTGCTCACCGGTGGTCGCGCGTACCTGCAGAGCGGCGCGGGGATCGTGGCCGACAGCGACCCGGCGCGCGAGTACGACGAGTGCCTGCACAAGGCGCGGGCGCTGCACCACGCGCTCGAACTCGCCGCAGGGATGCACGGGGAGGTGGCCTCGTGATCCTCGTCGTCGACAACTACGACTCCTTCACCTACAACCTTGTGCAGCTGCTCTCCGCGCTCGGCGCCGAGGTGCGGGTGGAGCGCAACGATGCGATCTCGGCCGCTGAGGCACTCGCGCTCGCACCCGCGGGCGTGGTCATCTCACCCGGCCCGGGCACTCCGGCCGACGCGGGCATTTCCGCCGACGTGGTGCGCGCCGCAGCCGACGCGGGCGTGCCGGTACTCGGCGTCTGCCTCGGGCATCAGGTGATCGCCGAGGTGTTCGGCGGGAACGTGTGTCGCGCGCCCAAGCCGGTGCACGGCAAGACCGACGAGATCGCCCACGACGGGCAGGGGCTGTTCGCGGGCGTGCCGAACCCGTTCACGGCCACCCGCTATCACTCGCTGTGCGTGGCGGCCGACAGCATTGCCGCGCCGCTGCAGGTGCAGGCGACCACCGCAGACGGGGTCGTGCAGGCGATACGCCATGCGGACAAGCCGGTCTTTGGCGTGCAGTTCCATCCCGAGAGCGTGCTCACGCCCGAAGGCGCGAAGATCCTCGCGAACTTCCTCGATGTGTGCGGCGAGGTGCCGCTTGAACGCTCGGCGTCCGAGGCCCCGGCGGCCATCGCGGCGGCAGGCGGCACGGCGCGCTCCTCGGCCAGACTCGCCGAGGTTACGAGCGTGGGGGGCGCGATCTCGCGCGTGAGCAGCGGCGATTCGCTTGCTGAAGACGAGGCCGAGCGCGTGATGGGCATCATCATGGACGGCGAGGCGACGCCGTCGCAGATCTCGGCGCTCATCGTGGCGATGCGCATGAAAGGCGAGACGGTGGATGAGATCACCGGCTTCGCCCGTGCGATGCGCGAACGCGCCACGCCGGTGCGGCCGACCGCTGCGCGCTACATCGATACCTGCGGCACGGGCGGGGACGGTCTCCATACCTTCAACGTGTCCACGACGACCACGTTCGTGGTGGCGGGCGCGGGTGTGGCGGTGGCCAAGCACGGCAACCGCGCGGTCTCCTCGAGCGCCGGCTCGGCCGACGTGCTCGAGGCGCTCGGCGTGGACATCACGCTCGGCCCCGCCGAGGTTGCACGCTGCATCGACGAGTGCGGCGTGGGCTTCCTCTTCGCCCAGGCGCTCCACGCATCCATGCGTCACGCGGGCTCGACGCGCCGCGAGATCGGTATCCGCACGGTCTTCAACATCTTGGGGCCGCTCACGAACCCGGCGGGCGCCAAGCGGCAGCTCCTCGGCGTCTACGACGCGCGGCTCGCGCCGGTGATGGCCGAGGTCTCGGGCAGACTCGGCGCCGAGCGGACGCTCGTGGTCAACGGCCACCCGGGTATGGATGAGGTGTCCGCAAGCGGCCCGACGATGGTCGCCGAGTTCGACGCCGAGGCCGGCGGCGTGTGCACGTACACGATCACGCCCGAGGAGGTCGGCATCGCACGCTCGACGCTCGCCGATATCGCGGGCGGCGATGGGGCGGCAAACGCGCTCCTCGTGCGCGCGGTCCTCGAGGGCGAGCATGGCCCCCGGCGTGACGTGGTGCTCATGAACGCCGCCGCGGCGCTGCTCGCGGCCGGCGAGGTGCCCGATCTCGCCGAGGGAATCGTACGGGCGCGCCAGTCGATCGACGCGCGCAGGGCGCTTGAGGTGCTCGAACGGCTGATAGCCACGAGCAGGCGGCTGGCGGAGGTGGGCGCGTGAGCTTCCTTGAGACAGCCGTGGGACGTCGGAGAGAGCGCGTTCTGGCCGACTTCGGTTCGCTGACCGGTGTCGAGCGTTCTGTGCTTCTCCGATGCGCCAGGGATCCGCGCCCTCGCGAGGACCTGATGATCATGCGTGACCGTACCGATGTCTGCGTGGTGGCCGAGGTGAAGAAGGCGTCGCCGAGCGAAGGGCCGATCGCTCCGGGATGCTCCGTATCGGCACAAGCTCGACGGTACGCAGCTGGAGGAGCGGCGGCGCTCTCGGTGCTCAGCGAACCCGAGTATTTCGGTGGCTCGTTTGTTGACCTCAGCGATGCGGTCGAAGCCGTCGAGCTGCCGGTCATGTGCAAGGACATCGTCGTGGATCCGATCCAGCTCTACATGGCGCGAGCGAGCGGCGCAGATGCCGTGCTGCTGATGCTCAGCGTTCTGGGGGCTTCGACACTCGAGTACATCAAGCACTCATGGAGCCTGGGTCTTGGCCCCGTCCTGGAAGTGGCGAACCTGGACGAACTGGACATGGCCTACACCTTCGGTGCTGAGGTCATCGCGGTCAACGCGCGCGATCTCCATACGCTCAAGGTGGACACGGAGCGGCAGCTCGAGATCGTGTCGGAGGCCGCCAGCAGCTGCGACGTGTTCGTGATCGCCGCCAGCGGCATCATTACTCGCGCCGATGTCGAGGCCGCCGCAGATGCCGGCGCCGACGCGGTGCTCGTCGGGACATCCCTCATGCGAGCATCGGACCCGGAAGGAGCGGTGAGGGCACTGACGGGCGTGCCGAAGCGCCCGAAACGATAGCGAACGGGAACATCCGAGAACGGGACGCTCGCGGAGCCGGTATGCCGGGGCGGGAGGTCCCGGAGGAAGGGAGCAGGACATGGGTAGCGACAAGACGAGGTTCGGGCTCGATGAGACCAGGATCCCGGAGGCCTGGTACAACATCATCCCCGATCTCAAGAACCCGCCGGCGCCGCCAAAGGTGGTCGCGCCGGACGGCACCGAGCTCACGATGGACCAGATCGGCGAGCGGCTTGCCATGATCTTCCCGATGGAGTGCATCAAGCAGGAGATGTCGCCCGACCGGTGGATCGACATCCCCGGGGCGGTCATCGACGTCTACAAGACCTACCGTCCTTCGCCGCTGCTGCGCGCGCGGCAGCTCGAGCGTGACCTCGGCCTGCCCGAGGGCGTCAAGATCTTCTACAAGTACGAAGGCGTGAGCCCGGCTGGCTCGCACAAACCCAACACGGCTATCCCGCAGGCGTACTACAACAAGCAGGAAGGCATCACCAAGATCTCCACCGAGACCGGCGCGGGTCAGTGGGGTAGCGCGCTCTCGATCGCCGGCGCGCTCTACGGTATCGACGTCGAGGTGTTCATGGTCGGCGTCAGCTACGACCAGAAGCCGTACCGCCGCATCCTCATGGAGACCTACGGCGGCACGGTGCACAAGTCGCCGAGCAACCTCACCGACGCCGGCCGCCATGTGCTGTCGATGGACCCCGACTCGACCGGCTCGCTCGGTATCGCGATCTCCGAAGCCGTCGAGGTTGCCATCAAGGACCCGGGCACGCACTACTCGCTCGGCAGCGTGCTCAACCACGTCTGCCTGCACCAGACCGTCATCGGCCTGGAGGCCATCGAGCAGATGGCGCTTGCCGAGGAGGAGCCCGACGTGGTCATCGCGTGCGTGGGCGGCGGCTCCAACTTCGCCGGCATCGCGTTCCCGTACTACCAGCGCAAGCTTGAGGGCAAGAGCAACGCGCGGCTGCTCGCAGTCGAGCCCAAGGCGTGCCCCACGCTCACCGCTGGCGAGTACCGTTACGACCTCGGCGACGAGGCCGGTATGACGCCGCAGATGCTCATGTACACGCTCGGCCACGACTTTGTGCCGGCCGGGATCCATGCAGGTGGCCTGCGCTACCACGGCGATTCGCCGCTCGTGAGCCAGCTCGTGCACGAGGGCGAGGCCGAGGCGGTCGCAGTCGACCAGACCGCGTGCTTCGATGCCGCCGTGCAGTTCGCACGTGCCGAGGGCATCCTACCCGCGCCCGAGAGCAGCCACGCGATCCTCGCGGCCATCAACGAGGCGCAGGCGGCCCAGGCAGCGGGCGAGGACAAGGTCATCCTGTTCAACCTGTCGGGCCACGGGCACTTCGACCTGGCCGCATACGCCCAGTACAACTCGGGCGAGCTCAAGGACTTCGATTTCGCTGCAGGTGCGACGCTCTGCGAGAACGAATAGCGCGTGTCCCGGACACGCATCAAGATATGCGGCCTCACGAGGCCTGAGGACGCCGCCGCCGCGGTCGCCGCTGGTGCGGACGCGGTGGGCGTCGTCCTGGCTCCCTCACGACGGCAGCTGACGATCGACCAGGCGGCCGAGGTGCTCGCCGACGTGCCGCCGTTCGTGGCGCGCGTGGGCGTGTTCGTGGACGCGCATGCAGACGACGTGTGGGAGGCCGTCTCAAGGTTGGAGCTCACCGCCGTGCAGTTCCACGGTGATGAGGCGCCCGAGACGTGCGAGATGGCGCCTGCGCCGGTGATCAAGGCGCTGCGCGTGGGCCCGGGTTTCGGCATCGCCTCAACCGATGCGTACCGCGGCGTCGTCTCGGCGCTGCTGCTCGACACGCTCGTGGCCGGCGAGGCTGGCGGCACCGGTGTCGCCTTCGACTGGTACGCTGTCGCGGGGCGTCTCCCGGAGTGGGCGCCGGTCGTGCTCGCGGGCGGGCTGGGTCCGGAAAACGTGGCCGAGGCCGTGCGCGCGCTTCGGCCGTACACGGTGGATGTGTCCTCCGGCGTCGAGTCGGCACCCGGGGTCAAGGACCACCGCCTCATCGAGGAGTTCGTTGCGGCCGTGCGTGGTGCTGACGGGGAGGCGCGAGACGTATGAAACGTACGGGAGCTTTGATCGCAGCGCTGCTCCTGGCGGCCGCTCTGGCCGGATGCAACGGGGGCGGCTCATCGTCCGGCGGGTCTGCGGAGAACGAGTCCTCCTCGCCAGCCGCCGGCGACGCATCGGCGCAGGTGCTCGTGCTCGGCCGCTCGGTGATGACGGGATGGATGGCGCACTGGGGCGGCGATGCGTCGATGCCGGCCGAGTGGGAGGGCTACACCATCTCGATGCGCGAGATCGAAGGTCCGCCCGGCATCGGCGAGAGCGCGGCCAGCGCGATAGCGGAGGCGCCCACCGGGTCCACCGTGCTCTTCAAGTTCTGCTTCGTGGACTTCAACGGCGGCGACTACACCGAGGAGCTGGACGCGTACCTCGAGTACGTAGCCGAGGTGGCGGACGCCGCCGATTCGCGTGGGGTGCGCCTCATCCTTGGCACAGCGCTGCCGAAGGTCGATGGCGAGACCACCGACGAGCTGGTCGCGGAACACCGTGAGTTCGGTCAGCGCATTGAGGAGTTCGCCGCCGACCGGCGCTCCGCCGGCCAGGATGTGGTGGTGCTCGACCTGAACGCGGTGCTCGCCGACTCCGACGGTGCGCTGCGCGACCGCTATGCTGTGTCTTCTGACGATTCGCATCTGAGCGATACCGCCTACGATGCGCTGGACGAGGCGCTTCTGCCCCTGCTCGCCGAACGTCCCTGACCCGGAGGTCCTTTCATGTCCGACGTGTTGCTCCCCTCGGCCGAGATGGCGTACTCCACGCCCGACGCTCAGGGCTTCTACGGCCCCTACGGCGGCACGTTCGTGCCCGAGACCGTCATACCGGCCCTGAATGAACTCGCTGCGGCGTACGAAGCGGCGCTCGCCGACCCTGCCTTCCTCGAGGAGCTTGTCTACCTCCTGCGCGACTACGTGGGCCGTCCGTCGCCGCTCTACCGCGCGGACCGGCTCGCCGCGGCAGTAGGCCTGGGCGCGGTCTACCTCAAGCGTGAGGACCTCAACCACACCGGCGCACACAAGATCAACAACACGATCGGCCAGTGCTTGCTCGCCAAGCGCATGGGCAAGGAGCGCGTGATCGCCGAGACGGGCGCGGGCCAGCACGGTGTGGCCACCGCCACCACCGCGGCGCTCATGGGCCTCGAATGCGCGGTCTTCATGGGCACCGAGGACATCCGCCGACAGGCGCTCAACGTCTACAAGATGCGCCTGCTGGGCGCGGAGGTCGTGCCGGTCGCCGAGGGCACCGGCACGCTCGCCGACGCGGTCACCGCGGCGCTGCGCCACTGGGTTGAGCGCGTGGAGGATACGTTCTACGTGATCGGTTCGGCGGTCGGCCCGCATCCGTACCCGAGGATGGTGCGCGACTTCCAGAGCGTGATCGGCTCGGAGATCATCGGTCAGCTCGCCGAGAAGAGCATCGACCACGTGGACGCGGTGATTGCGTGTGTGGGTGGCGGCAGCAACGCCATCGGCACGTTCCACCCGTTCCTGCGCGATGTGCCCGCGGACGGACGGCCGCTCATGATCGGTGCGGAGGCGGCCGGTCTCGGCATCGAGACCGACAAGCACGGCGCTGCGCTCACCAAAGGCTCGCCGGGCGTGCTGCACGGCTTCTACAGCTACCTGCTGCAAGACGACGCGGGTAATCCGCTCGAGGCGTACTCGATCTCGGCCGGGCTCGACTATCCCGGCGTGGGTCCGGAGCACAGCTTCCTGAAAGATGAGGGCCTCGTGCGTTACGAGAGCGTGACGGACGCCGAGGCGCTTGAGGCGTTTGCGCTGCTCACACGCACCGAGGGCATCATCCCGGCGATCGAGAGCAGCCACGCGCTCGCGCTGCTGCCGCGTTTGGCCGAAGAGCTTGGACCGGATGCGGTCGTTGTCGTGACGGTCTCCGGCCGCGGCGACAAGGACATGGACATCGTCCGGGAGGCCGGTCTTGGTGGCTAGCGCCGACCACGCCGCGTCCCCTCGCTCGCTGTCCTCGCCGGGGGCCCGCGGCGCCGAAGAACGCGCTGCGTCCTCGGCGCCTACCCCGGCTGCGGAGGCTTCGCTCGAGAACGCGGCGCGTCCGTCGCCCCACGAGTCCCGCCTCATGGATGCCTTCGGGAAGGGAAGACCAGCCCTCATCGTCTACCTCATGGCAGGCTACCCTGACCGCGACACATCACTCGAGTCGCTTCGCGCCGCCGCGCGCGGGGGTGCCGACGTGATCGAGCTCGGTGTACCGTACGGCGATCCGCTTGCCGACGGTCCCGTGATCGCGGAGGCCGCCAAGGTCGCGCGCGAGCAGGAGGGCGGCTTCGGACTCGTGCACGCGCTCCAGGTGGCCGAGGTGTTCGGGGCCGATCCCGGCGTTGAGGAAGCGCCGCCTGTGGTCGTGATGACCTACCTCAACCCGCTCATGCGGCTCGGGCTCCCGGCAGCGGCAGAACGAATGCGCGACGCCGGCATCGCCGGCGTCATCGTGCCCGACATGCCGCCGGAAGCGGCGGCGTCCTGGAAGCGCGTCTCGGGGGGCATCGACACGGTGTTTCTGGCGGCGCCGACGTCCACCGACGAGCGCCTGGCGATCGTGGCAGCTGCGTCCGAAGGCTTCGTGTACTGCGTGAGCTCCACCGGGATCACCGGCGAGCGGGACACGCTCGCGCTCGGGCTGGCCGACCAGGTCGAGCGCATCCGCGCGCACACGACCCTGCCGGTTGCCGTGGGGTTCGGCGTGAGCACGCCCGAGCAGGCCGCGCAGGTGGCAGCGATCGCCGACGGGGTGATCGTGGGAAGCGCCATCGTGAAGCGCCAGCACGACCCCGACCAGGTCGAACGGTTCGTGCACCAGCTGTCGGAGGCGGTGTCGGGCTAGTCCAGCCCGAACCAGGTCTTCCAGACCGCGAGGTTGGGGTCGCCCGCCACGCTCGGCGTGTCGAGACCGAGTTCGCGCGCGACGCGATCGCCCAGGCCGAAGACGACCGCGTAGGCGAGGTAGGGACCCCACAACTCAACTGCGATCGGTGGTTCGTCCTCGAGCGTTCCGAAGTCCTGCAAGTAGCGCTCGAATGCCTGCAGCCGTTCCCGCTCGGCCTTGCCGGCGTCGGTGCGCGATCCGCCGCTCATGAGCCCGAGCTGCTCGGCTCTGGCGTTCACGCTCTGCTGCCAGCGGAGCAGTCCGGCGTTGAACGTACCCGGGTGGCTGCGCGCTCCCGCCTGCAGGTCCGCAAGCGACAGCGCGCCCGCGCCGCCGAGCGTCTCCCACAGAAACGAGACGAGTTCCTTGTCGAGAATGTCCAGCGTGTCCCAGTGCTCGGCCACCGGCCTGAGCTCGGTCACGGCGATATCGTGGGCCCGCGCGATCGTCGTGACCCGCCGAACGCTCGCCCGCTGTTCGAGCGCACCGTCGGCGACGAGGAGCAGCAGGCTCGCCTGGATCTCCGCTTCCCCAACGCGCCCGCGGTGCTCGAGACAGCCGACAAGTGCGGGATGGAGGTCGGGGGGCTCGCGCAGGTAGCGCGGCTGCTCAGTCATCATCGCGTTCCGTGTGTTGTTCGAGCGCGACCGCGTGCATGAAGTTGCGCTCGATCACCGGCCAGTCGGGACGTGCTTGCACGCGCTGCCAGGTCTCCCAGACCTCGGGCAGCCATGCCTCCTGGAGGTAGGTGAGCCACTCGGCGTTCCACACGTTGCCGTGCGCCGCGTAGCCGCCGCGGGTGAGGATCCCCGCCGGGACGAACTCGGTCGAGACGCTGTCGAGGTAGTCCATGAGCGGGGCCTGGGTGCGCCGCAGCAGACGTGCGGCGATGTCAACGAGGCTCGCGTCCACCCACTTCGTGGCCTCGAGGAACGCGCCGCCGTGTCCGGGCGCTCCCGAGTAGTCGGCGTGGACCATGAGGACCGGCAAGCGCTGGAACCCGATCTTCTGCTCGTCAGGCCACACGCGCAAATGGCCGGTGGCCTGCAGCGAGTCGAGCGTGAGGCCGAAGATGCCCTTGCTCAGCGTGCGGACGTCTACCTTCGGACCCTGAGGGGAGGGATAGCCGAACATCATGCCCGCGGCCGGCAGGAAGCGCCCGGAGCACAGGTACGCCTTTGCGGCGACGGAGAACTCGATCCCGTTGGGTGTCTCGATGGCCATGGCCGTTCCTCCTTCGGGTGCGCATGCGCACCGGTAGTCCAGCCCTCAGTCGCTCCAGCTGTCGTCGCGGTCGAGCCGTGCGTGTTTCGCGCTCAGGATGACGCGTTCGAGAAGCTGCCAGTCGGGGCGCGCATGCGTGCGCTGCCACGACTGGGCGGCTTCGGGAAGCCATGCCTGCGAGAGATAGGAGAGCCACTCGGCGTTCCACACGTTGCCGTGCGCCGCGTAGCCACCGCGCGTGAGGATGCCGGCCGATGCGAACTCGGTGGAAACGTCATCAAGGAAGGACACGAACGGCGCCTCGGCGAAGGGCAGAAGCGCCATCATCACGCCGAGTACGGTTGCGTCCGCCCAGCCGGTGGCTTCGAGCATCCTGCCGGAGAGCCCCGGACCGCCCGAGTAGACGGCGCGCATCATGAGCATCGGCTTGCGCGAGCGGCTTGTTTCAGGCACACCGACCCAGACCTGCGCGTAGCCGGCGGTTTGCAGCCAGTCGAGCGTGTCGGCGAGAATCCCGATGGCGAGATGGTGATAGTCCACGAGCGGGCCGGCTGGCGAAGGATAGCCCCGGGAAATGCCCGCGCCCGGGACGAGTGCAGCGGCGCACAGGTACGTCTTCGCACCTATGGAGAACTCGGCGCCGTTCGGCGTCTCGATCGCAGTCACAACCCCCCCCTATGCTCCGCGGGCCCCCCGGCCCGCGTCCGAAGCGAAGGGCCGCACGAAGCGGCCCCTGCCGGTCCTACTCCAGATCGTCGAGCGCGCCCATGAGTGCGCTTTCGGACACCTCGCCGATGATCGTGTCCATATGCTCGCCTGATGACGACACGAACACGAACGATGGTACGAACTGGATGCCGTACTCGTTGGCGAGGGCCGCGCCCTCATCGCTTGTGTCCACGTTGTACATGCGGATCGCCACGGTGCCCTCGTACTCGGGAATGAGCCCGTTCACGACGGGCGCCATCTTCAGGCAGCTCGGTCAACTCTCGGTGTAGAACTCGTACATGACCGGCATCCCGTCAGGCACCGGGCTTTCGTCGGAACTGAGTGTTCCGGTGCCTGCCTCGGTGGTCGAGCACGCGGCGAGCGCCATCGTCAGGACGAGGAGTGTGAGAATCGTTACGAGTCTGGTCACGCGGCGCATGGCGCTCCTTCCTTCCTTCGGCCTCTGAACTAGTGTACCCCGAACGACGTGCTGGTCGGTGCGTCTCGGAATGCACGCCGACGTGATGATAGACTCGGCGCATGCGCATCGCACTCGCACAAATCAACGCCACCGTGGGGGACATCGAGGGCAATCTCGACCGCTGTCTCGCGGCGGTCGCCGCCGCCCCGGGGGCCGATCTCGTGCTCCTGCCCGAGCTGGCGCTTACCGGCTATCCGCCGGAGGACCTGCTCGCGCGCCCGGACTTCGTGGACCGCACCCTCGACGCGTTGCGCGAGTTCGCCGCTGCAGCGAAGGTTTCTGCGCTCATCGGGTTCGTTGACCGCACCGACCGTGGTCTCGGCAACGCCGCAGCGCTCGTGCGCGACGGCACGGTCGAGGCGGTCTACCACAAGCGCCTCCTGCCGAACTACGGCGTCTTCGACGAGGAGCGCTACTTCGAGCCGGGCACGTGCGATCTGCTGGTGACGGTCGCCGGCGAGCGCTGCGCGATCACGATTTGCGAGGACATCTGGGTGCCCGAGACCACGGTGCGGCTTGCCGAGGCCGGCGCAGATGTCGTGCTGAACCTCTCGGCGTCGCCGTTTCATACCGGCAAGGGCGGTGAGCGCGAGGCCATGCTGCGCGCGCGCACGACCGAAAGCCCGGTGTGGGTGGCGTACTGCAACCTCGTAGGCGGCCAGGACGAGCTCGTCTTCGACGGCCGCTCGGTGGTGGTGGCTCCCGGCGGCCGCCTGGTTGCGCGGGCCCCCGCCTTCGCGGAGGGCGCCATCGTCGCCGAGGTGGGGAAGCAAGCCTCGATCGTCACGGCGGGCCGGGACCTCGCGCCTGGCTCGATCAGCGCCACTCCGGAGGGCGCGGCGGAGGTCTATCAGGCCCTCAAACTCGGCCTTGCCGACTATACGCGCAAGAACGGCTTCACCGACGTGGTCGTGGGGCTCTCAGGCGGCATCGATTCGGCGCTCGTGGCGGTGCTCGCGTCCGACGCGCTCGGTGCCGAGCACGTGCACGGCGTGCTGATGCCGGGGCCGTATTCGAGCGTGGGGAGCGTGGACGACGCCCTCACGCTCGCCGGCAACCTCGGCATCGACGCGCTCACCCTGCCGATCGGGGAGTCGTTCGAGTCGCTCCTCGGCACGCTGGAGCCGGCCTTCGGCGCGCTGCCGGAGGATGTGACCGAGGAGAACCTGCAGGCGCGGGTGCGCGGCACGCTGCTGATGGCGCTTTCGAACAAGCTTCGGTGGCTGGTGCTTGCGACCGGCAACAAGAGCGAGATATCGGTCGGCTACTCGACGCTCTACGGCGACATGGTGGGCGGCTTTGCGCCCATCAAGGACGTCTTCAAGACGCGCGTTTGGGAGCTGGCCCGCTGGCGCAACGAGCAGGGACCGGTGATCCCGGAAGCCACCATCGCCAAGCCGCCTTCGGCCGAGCTGCGCCCCGGCCAGACCGACCAGGACAGTCTGCCGCCCTACGACGTGCTCGACGGCGTGCTGCGTGCCTACGTCGAGCACGACCGGTGCGCTGATGAGATCGTGGACGCGGGCTTCGACCGCGAGGTGGTCGAGCGCGTGATCCGGATGGTGGACGCCGCCGAGTACAAGCGCCGACAGGCCGCACCGGGCACGCGCGTCACGCACAAGGCCTTCGGCCGCGATCGGCGCATGCCCATCACGAATCTGTATCGGGGCGCCGAGTGATCCCCGTCGATCTCGTCTGGATCGAGGCGGACGACCCCCGGATGGCTCAGGTGGACGCACTGCGCCACGAGGCGCTCTTCGCCCCCTTCGGCATCTCTCGCGACGACCGCTGGGACGACGCGGGCGAGGACCGGTGCCATCTCGTCGCGCTGGGCGATGGCGAGGTCGTGGGTTACGCGTGCCTGTTGCTCGATGCCGAGGGTGGCGGTCACCTCCGTCAGGTGAGCGTCTGGCCTGCGCTGCAGCGTTCGGGCGTGGGGCGCGCGCTCATGCTGGAAGCCGAGGCCGAGGCGGCGCGTCGTGGCCTGCCGCTGCTGTGGCTGAACGCCCGCGTGACCGCCGAGCCGTTCTACCAGCGCCTTGGCTACGCCACGGTGAGCGGCGTCTTCCCGTCGGGCCGAACCGGCGTGCCGCACGTCCGGATGGAGAAGCTTCCGGGCCGGTAAGAAGAGCACTTGCCGCTGGTGCGCTGAAGCGCCCTGCGCGGTAAGAAGAGCACTTGCCGCTGGTGCGCTGAAGCGCCCTGCGCGGTAGCGCTCAGCCGGTGTGTGGCATAACCTAACAGACGGGGTGCGCCCACGGGCGCCCGCGTATCATTGCGCTGTCAAACGATCCTTTAGGAGGAGTCCATGCCGAGCATCACCCGTGATCAGGTCCATGTACCCGCTGACGTGCCCGCGGCGGCACGCGATACCTACATCGACAACTACCTTAAGGCGACCCATGACACCGGAAGGCTCATGCTCTTCGCGTGCGACCAGAAGATCGAGCACCTGAATGACGACTTCTACGGCGAGGGCATCGACCCGGCCGACGCCGAGCCCGAGCACCTCTTCCGAATCGGCAGCCAGGGGATCTGTGGCGTGCTCGCCGGCCAGCGCGGCCTCATCGCGCAGTACGCGGCCGACTACCCGGACATCAACTACCTCGTGAAGATGAACTCCAAGACGCATCTGGTGAAGACCTCGGCCAAGGATCCGGCCAAGCACCAGGACGATCCCTACTCGCCGCAGCTCTACGACATCCAGACCGCGCTCGACCTGCGCGAAAACGGTGTGAACGTGGTCGGCATCGGCTACACGATCTACCTCGGCAGCGAGTACGAGTCGCAGATGATGATGGAGGCCGGGCAGCTCATTGCCGATGCGCACTCCATAGGCCTCATCGTGGTGCTGTGGATCTACCCGCGCGGCAAGGCAGTGGCCGACGAGAAGGACGCGCACCTGATCGCCGGCGCTGCGGGCGTTGCGTGCTGCCTCGGCTCGGATTTCGTGAAGGTCAACCCGCCGAAGGGCGACGAGGCCGCTTCTTCAGCGGACAAGCTCAAGGAGGCCGCCGCGGCGGCCGGCCGTACCGGTCTGGTGTGCGCCGGCGGCTCGACCGTGGACGCGCAGACGTTCCTCACCCAGCTGTGGGAGCAGATCCACGTGGGCGGCGCGTCCGGCAATGCAACAGGCCGCAACATCCATCAGCGCTCGCTTGATGAGGCTGTGCGTCTGACCAAGGCGATCAGCGCCATCACGCTTGGCGACTGGAGCGTGGCCGACGCGCTTGCGGTGTTCAACGGCGAGAAGGACTTCAGCCTGTAGGCGCCGCTCATCGAAGTTCCACTGACGCGGCATCGCCTCGGGGGCGGTGCCGCGTTATCATTACCACCTGAACGTTCAGCCTCGAGCCGCGGAGCAGCATGTCCATCAACGACTGGTTCAAACAGCGGGAGAGCCGTCGTTACACGGTCTCCGCGGGTGCGCTGCCGGCCGAAGGGCTTCCCGACGGCGTCTGGCGCAAGTGCCCCGACTGCAACAAGACCCTGTATCAGGGCGATGTAGCAGATCGTCACTCGGTCTGCCCGCACTGCGGCCACCACTTCGAGCTCATCGCACGCGATCGCATCGACGTGCTCGTCGACGAGGGCAGCTTCGTGGAGATCGACGCGGATGTCACCTCGCTTGATCCGCTCCGGTTCACGGCAGCCAAGCCGTACGCCGGCACCCTCGAGAAGGCGCGCGAAACGACGGGACTCTCCGAAGCCGCGATCACCGGCCGCGCCACCGTGGACGGCCTGCCCGTAGTGATCGGCGCGCTCGACTTCCGTTTCGTGGGCGCTTCGATGGGCTCGGCGGTCGGCGAGAAGATCACACGGCTCTTCGAGCTCGCGCTCGCCGAGCGCAGAGGGGTCATCATCATCGTGGCCTCGGGCGGCGCGCGTATGCAGGAGGGCATGCTCTCGCTCATGCAGATGGCCAAGACCGCCGCGGCTGCCGAGCGTCTGGCGAAGGCCGGCCTCCCGTATATCGCGCTCCTCGTTGATCCCACGTATGGCGGCGTGACCGCGAGTTTCGCAACGCTCGCCGACGTTATCTTCGCCGAGCCCGGCGCGCTGATCGGATTCGCCGGTCCGCGCCTGGTGGAGCAGACGATCCGTCGCTCGCTGCCGAAGGGCTTCCAGAGCGCCGCATCGCTCGTGGAGCACGGGATGATCGACGGCGTGGTGCCGCGAGGCGAGCAGCGTGAGCGCGTCGCCACCGTGCTCGCCTACCTGCTGCCGGGATCCCCTGCCGCCGCGACCGCGGGGGGTGGGGCGTAGTGGCCCGTTTCGTGATGGAGTTCGAGCGGCCGCTCGTCGAACTCGAAGAGAAGCTCGCCGAGCTCAGTCGGCTCGACATGGCGGCGATGCCAGAACTGGCTGCCGAGATCACCGATCTCGAGCGCGAGGTCGAACGCCTTCGGCAGACGCTCTACTCGGCGCTTTCGCCCTGGGAGAAGGTGCAGGTCAGCCGTCATCCGGAGCGACCCAAGACCGACGACTACCTGAACGGACTGTTCACCGATGTCGTTGAGTTCAAGGGCGATCGCGCCTTTGCCGATGACGAGGCCATCCTCGCCGCGCTCGCGACGATCGGCGGCCGACGCGTGGTCGTGATCGGTCACCGCAAGGGCCGCACCACCAAGGAGAACATCGCCCGCAACTTCGGCTCGCCGCATCCCGAGGGCTTCCGCAAAGCGGAGCGCGCCATGCGGTTGGCGGGCAAGTTCGGGCTGCCGGTGGTCACGCTCCTCGACACTGCTGGCGCTTCTCCCGGCCTCGAGGACGAAGAGCGCGGCCAGGCGTGGGCCATCGCCAGTTGTCTTGCAACGCTCTCGGACCTGCCGGTGCCCGTTGTCGTGGTCGGCATCGGCGAGGGCGGCAGCGGGGGCGCGCTCGCGATCGGCTTCGGGGATCGCCTCATCATGCTCGAGAACTCGTACTACTCGGTCATCTCGCCCGAGATGTGCGCGGTCATCCTGCACAAGGACGCGACCCGTGCGCCCGAGACCGCCTCGGCGCTCACGTTGACCGCCGACGATCTCGTGCGCCTCGGCATCGCCGATGAGATCGTGCCCGAGCCCCTCGGCGGAGCACATCGTGACCCAACCGCCGTGGTTATAGAGGTGGGCGCGCGCGTCTCGGCTGCACTCGAGAGCCTTTCGGCCGAGGATTCTGCGGCGCTCGCCGAGCGCCGGTACGCACGGCTGCGTGCGATAGGGGAGTTCGCAGACGGCGCAGGGTAGCGCCCGCCGAGGTACCGTCATCCGACCTGTGGGGGAGTGATCGTGAGTCCTGCGACCGATATCAAGCGTGTAGGCATGCTGTTCAGCGGCGGACCGGCACCGGCCGCCAACGCGGTGATCTCCGCCGCAGCGCTCTCGTTCCTCAACAGCGGTATCGAAGTCATGGGCTTCTACGACGGCTATGAGAATCTCGAGAGCTACTCGGAAGAGCATCCGCTCGTTGAGGGGCGCCACTTCATCCGGCTCGTGCGCGATGACGTGTCCGGCATCCGCAACCGCAAGGACATCATCCTTCGCACCTCGCGCGCGAACCCCGGCAAGCCGGTGGGTCAGCGCGATGACCTCGCCGACGACCGGCGCAACCAGAAGCTTCGCAACGTATACGCGGCGCTCGAGGCACACGAGGTCGATGCGCTCGTCTCGATCGGCGGCGACGACACGCTCAAGACCGCGAACTACCTCAAGGAGCTCCAGAACGTGGTGGCCGATCTACGGCCGATCCGCATCGTCCACCTGCCGAAGACGATCGACAACGACTACTACGGCATCGACTGGACGTTCGGCTTCTTCTCGGCAGCTCACTTCGCCGCGAGCGAGATCCGCAACCTCGGCGCTGACGCGCGCTCCACGCAGGTGTGGTACGTGCTCGAGATCATGGGCCGCAAGGCCGGCTGGCTCACCTACGCATCGGGCATCGCCGGCGAGGCGACCAAGATGATCTCCGTGGAGGACTACGACGGCACGTTCGACGCGCGGATCGAGGCCGAGGGACTCGTGGACCTCATGCAGCGGCGCGAGAGTGACGGCAGGAGCTACGGCATCGTCTGCATCGCCGAAGGGCTCGCCGACCACCTGCCCGACGACCTGCGTCCGCGGACGACCGACGAGCACGGCAACCTCAAGCTCGGCGACGCCCAGGTGGGACGCGTGCTCGCGAGGGAGATGGAGCGCGTCTACCTGGCGCGGACCGGCATCACGATCAAGGTGCGCGCAAAGCAGATCGGTTACGAGGCGCGCTGCGCCGAGCCGAGCGCCTTTGACGTGCTGCTCGGCACGCAGCTCGGCGTGGGCGCGTACCGTGCGCTCGTGGAGAAGGGGCTCACCGGCGTCATGGTGAGCGTGGAGGACCAGCTCTCCCTCAAGTACGTGCCGTTCGACCTGCTCATCGACGACGAAACGATGAAGACGAAGGTGCGCTTCATCGACCGCGAGAGCGACTTCTACAAGCTCGCCCGGGCGCTTGAGTATCAGGGGATGCTCTCCGACGACAAGGGCGGCGAATGATCGACCGCGAACTCATCCGCATCTTCCGCGAGGTCGGCCGCGACCTGTTCGTCGCCGGGCTCACCACGAGCCACGGCGGGAACATGAGCGTGCGTGACGGCGGCCGGGTGATCATCACGCGACGTGGCTCGATGCTTGGCAGGCTCACCGACGACGATCTCATCGAGACCGGCATCGCGCCCTGCGCCGCGGACGAGCGCTGCAGCCGCGAACTGGTGGTGCATCGCGCCATCTACGCCGCCACCGACGCGCGCGCGATCGTGCACGCGCATCCGCCGCGCACCGTGGCGCGCAGCTTCTCGGCAGACATCATCGCGCCCGCGGACTCGGAGGGCCTCTACGTACTCGGCGAGGTGCCGGTAGTGACGGCCGCGCAGACGATAGCCTCTCCTGAGGCGGCCGACGTGCTTGCCGAAGCGCTCCGCGGAGCGCCCATCGCTGTTCTGCGGACGCACGGGCCGTTCGCGCGGGGCGCCACGCTTGAGGAGGCGTTCATGCACGTGAGCGTGCTTGAGGCGAGCGCGACGATCCTCGACCTGCTCGGCAGGTAGCGAAGGCTACATCACCGCGCCGGCGAACAGGCTGCTCACGATCACCGGGATGGCCTTCACGATCCCGGTGACCACGATGAAGGCGAGCATCGCGGGCGCGGCGCGCTTCTTATCGATGCCGATCGTCTTGGAGAGCAGTGTGCCGAACAAGACGAGCAGTCCCCAGATCACGAAGAGGTCGATCTGGGACAGAACGGCGTAGGCCGCACCCGGTGCCTCGGTTACTTCTTTGGGTGCTACGAGCGCGCCGAGACCGCTGAAGCGGAGCCACACACCCGAGGACGCCATGTAGGCGCCCTGGATGAAGTTGCGGATCGCGTTGGGCAGCAACGAGAGCGCGCCCACCGTGAGCATGGTCGTGAACGTCACGGGGTTGGCCCAGGTCTTGGCCGCGATGAAGAAGAACGTCGCGGTGTACACGATCGCCATGAGCGCGCCGAGAGCGCCGAACACGATGTCGGCCACCGAGGTCACCTGCATGGCGGTGTTGAGTGCCTCGTCCTCGGTCATCTGCCCGCTCGCCTCGGCGGTGGCCATGTCCTTCTCGTACTGCTTCTGGTCGGCCTCGGGCATCGACTCGATCTGCTCCTGGATGATCGCCTGGGCCTCGGCGGTCTGGGCCTCGATCTTCATGGGCGTGGACACCGCGGTCTTGAAGAGCACCGAGGCGAGCAGGATGATCGCCAGCGGGACCCACAGCCACTTGACTGCGCTGCCCGCACCGTCGATGCCCCTGGCGGGACGGAACAGGCCGAGCAGGATGCTTGCGAACGAACGCATGGTTACTCCTTCATCACTCGTGTCGAAGCGCGGTCAGCGGATCGAGGTTCGCGGCGCGGACCGCAGGGAGCACGCCTGAGAGTAGGCCGATGCCCGCGGCGAAGGCGATGGCGAAGACGGCGAGCCACACCGGGATCTGGAAGAACGAGGTCGTCCCGGTGGATGCCACGCCGGTGGACGTGGCCTGCCCGGCGATCATCGCCTGCACGAAAAGGTTTGCAAGCGCGGCACCTGCGCCCGAGAACAGCAGACCGCCGATGCCGCCGAGCACGCCAATGATCGCGGCCTCGCCAAGGAACACGCGCTTGATCTGGCGGTTCGAGGCGCCGACCGCCTTCATGATGCCGATCTCCCGCGTGCGTTCGTAGATCGACATCGTCATGGTGTTCGCGATGCCGAGCGCAGCGACGAGCATGGCGATGCCGCCGAGCGCGCCGAGCACGCCCTGGATGATGAGAAAGACGCTCTTGAGGCTCTCGAGCATAGACTGCGAGGAGTACGCATAATAGCCGCGGTCCATGATGGTCTTCTCGATGTCAGTGACCGAGTTCACCGAGTCGGCCTTGACGATGAGCTGCTCGTACGTGACCTTCCGGCGATCGGTGTCGTTCATGTCGAGTGCTGCGTCCATCGAGATGAACGCCGACTGGTCCGTCATCATGTCGCTCGGGGCGAGGATGCCCACGACCGTGAACTTCTGCTTGATCTGCCTCGGCTGCGCGTTCGGATCGGCCTTGATGTCCTGTTCGGTCGGATAGATCGAGGTGGTGATGACGAGCCGCTTGCCGAGGAGGTCGAGTTCGGGGACCGTCGAGGTCGGCCCCATCATCATCCCGTCCTCGGATGCGACCGAGAACGAAGCGGGAAGCATCGCACCGAGGAGGATCTCGGTGTCGTTACGCGGCAACCGGCCTTCCTTGATCTCGTATCCGAACTTCTCGAAGTTCTCCATGTCTACGCCGTACGGCATGCTGTACATGACGTACTTCTTGTACTGGATGTTGTCGACGAACACCGGGGTGCTCGGCAGCACCGCCTCGACGTGCTCGATCGCCGCAATCTCCTCGACGATCTCGTCGTTCAAGGACGTGAACTCGACGCCCGGCATCCCGCCGCCGCCCATCACGGTGATGTGCGTCGCCGCGCCCAGGTCGCCGAGCTCGGCGGTGAGGTTCGCCTGGAGGCCGATGCCGAGGGACACCATGAGCACGATCGCCGAGGTGCCGATGACCACGCCGAGGGACGTCAAAGCCAGCCTGAGCTTCATGCGCCGCAGGTTGGAGACGACCAGGAACGCGAGGTCGCGGAAGCGCATGCTTACGACCCGAGGCCGAAGAGCGCCTTGAAGAACGAGACGAACCAGTTGTCCTCGCCGGTCTCGTCTTCAGGGATCTCGGTGCCCTCTTCGATCTCGCCGGGCTCCGGAGAGTCCTCGACCGTGACCGTTCGCGTCTCGCGATACTCCTGGGGCCGGCCGAAGTCGTCGCGATACGAGACAACGAACACGACCTCGAGGTCTCCCGGCACCTCAGGGGTGATCTGCACGTCGAGCCCCTCGGTGGTTGCCGCGTCCATCGTGCCGAGGAAGTATGTGCCGTCGAAGATCTGGGCCCCGCTTGCCTCGACGCTCAGCGTGACGCCCGAGAGCGCATACGTGCTCGCGTTGGCGACCTCGAAGCTCGCATCGAAGGTCTCCCCGACCATCACCATCTCGGGAAGCTCGGCGGTGACCAGCGAGAGCACGGCGTCGCGCTCGACGAGAACGCCGAGGGTATAGCCGACCTCCTGGCGGGCGCCCTGATGCTCGAAGCTCACCGTCACGGGCACGGTGAGCGCACCGGGTGGGGTGCCGGGCGTGACGATGACACGGAACGTGACCGTGTCCTCCGTCTTGCCCTTGAGCAGGCCGACGTACTTGGCGTTACCCGTTCCGAGGACCGTTAGTCCGCCGGTGGCAGTTGCGGCAGTGCCCGTCGCGGTCGGCGTGGTCTGGCCGAGCGACACGACCAGGTTGTCGGCACGTCGGGACGTGGCGTTGTAGAGCGTGAGCGTGAGGTCGAACTCCGTCCCCGGGGTCACGCGGGCGGGGGCGGTCGCGTACGAGCGCACGACCACGACGGGTGCGGGTGTCGGCATGACCGCCGTGACGCCGCCGGTCGCTGTGGGAGCGGTGGGAGCGGTGGGAGCGGTGGAGCCGGGAATCGTCTCAGAGGTGTCGCCGGAATCGGGATCGGCGAACGCCACCGTGGGGGCGATCAGCAGTGCAAGTGCGATCGACAGTGCCAGGATCCGTGCCACCCAAGTGCGCCTCACGCGGTTCCTCCTTGTTCGATGGTCTCGATCGACCCGTCCACGATCGTGATGATGCGGTCGGCCACCGACTCGGCGATGGCTCGGTCGTGCGTAGTGATGAGCAGCGTGCGTCCGGCGGCGTTCATCGCGCGCATCAGCTCAAGGATCTCGAGACCGGTGCGTGTGTCCAGGTTGCCGGTGGGTTCGTCGGAGAGCATGATCGACGGCTCGTTCACGACCGCGCGCGCGATCGCCACGCGTTGCTGCTCGCCCCCGGAGAGTTCTGTGGGCCGGTGATCGATGCGATGGGCCAGGCCGACGGAGGTGAGTGCGGCGGCGGCGCGCTCGGCGCGCTCCTCGGGAGACGCGCCCGCGAAGACGAGCGGCAGCTCCACGTTACGGCGTGCCGTCATCGTAGGGATCAGGTTGAACGACTGGAAGACGAAACCGACCTGTCGCCGCCGGTACACGGCGAGCCGCTCGTCGTCCATCCCGGCGAGGTCTTCACCGTCGATGACGACGGAGCCGGATGTCGGGCGGTCCAGGCCGCCGACGATGTTGAGTAGGGTCGACTTGCCTGAGCCCGACGGGCCCATGACGCAGACGATCTCGCCGCGCTCGACGGCAAGATTCACCCCTCGCAGGACCGTCAGTGGCTCCCCGCCCATCAGGTACTCGCGCGTGAGGTCAGTGACCTGCACAGCGGTCGTCACGCAACTCCCCCGTTCGTTGCTCGTGAGACAGCATCGTGCCACAAGCCGAGGGCGGGGGATAGGGGTATCGAGAGACGAGGTAAGCCTTACTCCCACATGGAGCGCACGCCTGCCCGGATACTGGCGGTCGTGGCGACGACCGGGGCGCTCTCGGCAGTCGCCGACTCGGGACGAGCCTGGCTCTCGGCAAAGAGCGCGCGCAGCCGGTCGGGGACGAAGCGCGTGCGCTGAGCGTACCCGTACGCATCCGCGCGTCCGCGCCCGACCGCGTAGTAGCGCAGCGGGTGGGTGACGTAGAGCGCATCGCGGGCGCGCGTGCAGGCCACGTAGAACAGCCGACGCTCCTCCTCGATCTCCTCGACGCTGCCGGTGGACATGTCCGAGGGGATGTTGCCGTCGGCGGCGTGGATGACGTACACCACGTCGAATTCGAGACCCTTGGCCGAGTGCATCGTCGACAGGATGAGGTAGTCCTCGTCCAGCAGGGGAGGGCCCGCGAAGTCGCCCGTCCACTGGGGAGCGTCGAGCGTGAGGTCGGTGAGGAACGCGGTCCGATCGGCGAAGCGCGAGCCGAGCATCTCGATCTGCTCCAGATCGGCAAGGCGTGCGGGCGCGTTGTCGTAGCGCTGCTCGGCAAGTGGCGCGTAGAACGCGCGCGCGGCCGCGAGTTGCGCGGCCACGTCCTCCGAGGGTGCGCTTGCGAGCGTGCGCATGAGCGTCACGAAGCCCGGCCAGAGTACGGCCGTGGCCGTGGGGACGACGTGTCCGACCCAGGACTCGAAGTCGCCGCCGGCGGCTGCGAGATCGCTCGCGAGCGATGCGGCCGTGCGCGGACCCACGCCGGGGAGCAGGCCGAGCACGCGCAGGGCCGCCACCTCGTCGTTCGGGTTCTCCGCGAGGCGCAGGAACGCGACGTAGTCCTTCACGTGCGCCATCTCCACGAACTTGAGGCCACCGTACTTCACGAAGGGGACGTTACGCCGCTGCAGTTCGAGTTCGAGCTCCATCGAGTGGTGCATCGCGCGGAAGAGCACCGCCTGATCTTTGAGCGGCGTGCCCTCCTCGCGGTGGCCGAGGATGCGCTCGATCACGTAGTCGGTCTGCTCCCGCTCGTCGCGACAGGTGACGAGCGCCGGCTGCGAGCCGCCCTCGCGGTTCGTCCACAGCGCCTTGTCGTAGCGCTCGGCCGCCTCGGCGATGATCGCGTTGGTGGCCGAAAGGATGGGCGCCGTGCTGCGGTAGTTCTGCTCGAGGGTGAGCACGGTGGCGCCGGCGAAGCGCGTGGGGAAGTCGAGGATGTTGCGCACGGTCGCGGCGCGGAAGCCGTAGATCGCCTGCGCGTCGTCGCCGACGGCGGTGATGCCGGTCCCGTCGGGGCGCAGGAGCGCCACGATGTCGGCTTGCAGCGCGTTGGTGTCCTGGTACTCGTCCACCAGCACGGCGTCGAAGTGCCCGCGCACGACCTCGCCGAGCGCCGGGTCGGCGAGCATGCCCCGCCAGAACAGCAGCAGGTCGTCGTAGTCGAGCACGTGGCTCGCTTCCTTGCGGTCCACGTACGCCGCGAACAGGCTCTTCAGGTCCTCGGCGTCGTTCTTGCACCACGGGTAGCGCGTCTGCAGCACATCGCCGAGCGGCTCGGCGGCGTTCACGCAGCGCGAGTAGATGTCGAGGCACGTCGCCTTCTGCGGGAAGCGCTTGCCCTTGGTGCCGAGGTCGAGCGACGTCCGCACGGCGTGCATGAGGTCTTCGGCGTCCGCGCGGTCGAGGATGGTGAATCCCGGCGGCAGGCCGATCGACTCGCCGTGTATGCGCAGCAGGCGCGTGGCAACCGCGTGGAACGTGCCACCCCAGACGCGGGCGCCCGAGAGCGATGCGTGCAGGTCCCCGGCGCTGGCGGCGCTGCGCAGCAGCCCGTCGACGCGGCGGAGCATCTCCTCGGCAGCGCGCCGCGTGAAAGTGAGAAGAAGGATGCGGCCCGGCGGCATGCCTTCGGCGACGAGGTGGGCGACGCGGTGGGCGAGCGTGGCGGTCTTGCCGGTGCCTGCGCCGGCCACGATCAGGAGCGGCCCGCTGCCGTGCGACGCTGCGGCGCGCTGCGCGTCGTTCAGGCCGCGGAGCACCGGGGCGCCGGTCTCGGTCTGCTGAGCATCGTCGGTGCGTGGGAGGGGAGCAGCCATCGGGACCTCCGCGTACGGGGGAGTACTGTCCCGATGCTAGCATCGAATCCGCGAGAAAGCGAACAGGTGTTCGATTACTCCACGCCGTGCGATGCAGCGTACGCGCGTACCTCCGCGATGCGGGCATCCTTGGCGTCCTGATCGAGGAATGACGCCTCGAACGACGCCTCGGCAAGCGTGGCGAGGTCGGAGAGTCCCAGACCGAGCGCCTCGGCGACCGCGACGTAGTTGTCGGTGAGGTAGCCGCCGAAGTACGCGGGGTCATCCGAGTTGACGGTCACCATGAGTCCCGCGTCCATCAGTTGCTTGATGGGATGCGCCTCCATGGAGTCCACCACGCGCAGGCGGACGTTCGACAGCGGGCAGACCGTGAGCGGCACGCGATCCCGGGCGAGGCGCTCCATCAACTGCGGGCTTTGCAGACAACTGTAGCCGTGATCGATGCGTTCGGCGCCCAGCGCATCGAGCGCGCCGGTGATGTACGAGGGTGGACCCTCCTCGCCAGCGTGCGCCACCACGTGGTACCCGCGGTCGCGAGCGATCTCGAAGACCTCGGCGAAGTCCTCCGGCGGGTGTCCCAGCTCCGCCGAGTCGAGTCCGACCCCGACGATGCGATGTCCGTAGAGCTTCGCGTGCTCGAGGGTGCGCAGCGCGCTCTCGGTCGGCTGGTCACGCAGGAACGACATGATGAGGCGGTAGGAGATCCCGAACCGGTCCGCACCGTCCTCGAGTGCGGTAAGGATCCCGGCCACGACCGTTCCGAACAGCACGCCCCGATCGGTGTGCGTCTGCGGATCGAAGAACGGCTCGACGTGCGTGATGTTCTCCTCGGCGGCGTGCACCAGGTAGGCCCAGGTGAGGTCGTAGAAGTCGTCTTCGGTCACCAGGGCCGCGCATCCGGCGTAGTACAGGTCGAGGAACGACTGCAGGTTCGAGAAGTCGTACGCGGCACGGACCGCCTGGACGGTGGAGAACGGGAGGCTGATGTTGTTGCGTGCGGCAAGCTCGAACATCATCTCCGGCTCGAGCGTGCCCTCCAGATGTACATGGAGTTCGGCCTTTGGAAGTCCGAGGGCGAATGCTCTCACGTCAGGCGTCACATGTGCCTCCCCGCGGGATGAAGGGAACAGAGTCCTGGATGGATTATGCCCCTTCGGTAACGGGGAACCAGTGCCAGTTGCGCCAGACTCATCGCGCGTCATCAAGACGTACCTGACCGCTAACGGCCTCTTCACCCTGGCCGCATCGCTCATCTGGGCCGTGAACACCCTCTTCCTGCTGGATGCGGGTCTCGACATCTTCACGGTGATGGTCGTCAACGCGAGCTTCACCCTCGGCCAGCTGGTCTTCGAGGTTCCAACCGGGGTGGTGGCCGACACGATCGGCCGCAAGGCGTCGTTCCTGCTCGGCATCGGGGCGCTGGCCGTCGCGACAGTGCTCTACGTGCTGACGGCGCAGATGCACCTCGGAATCGGCATGTTCGTCCTTGCTTCGGTCCTGATCGGATTCGGTTTCACCTGTCAGACGGGGGCGATGGACGCCTGGCTGGTCGATGCCCTCGCGTACACGGGGTATGCCCGTCCGCTCGACGGCGTGTTCTCCCGAGGGCAGATCGTGTTCGGCGCAGCCACCCTCGTGGGCACGCTCGGAGGAGGGTTCCTCGGGCAGGTCGACCTGGCGCTGCCGTACTACGTGCGGAGCGTTGTGCTTCTGCTGGCGTTCGCCTTCGTTGCGGTCGCCATGCGCGACGTGGGCTTCCAGCCTCGGCCTCTTGAATGGCGTCGGTTCGGCGAGGAGACGCGCAGCATACTGCGCGAGGGGACCGAATTCGGGTGGCGTAATCGCGTTGTACGCCTTCTGTTCTTCGCATCGGCCGCGCAGGGCGTGTTCTTCATCTTCGGCTTCTACTCCTGGCAGCGGTACTTCCTCGACCTGCTCGCGCGGGAGTTGGTGTGGGTGAACGGCGTGGTGACGGCCGCCTTCGCGCTTTCCGGGATCATCGGCAGCGCACTGGTGGGGCGCGTCATGCGCGAGGGCGCGAAGCGGCGTAACGCAGGCAACGTGCTGGCGGTGGCGGCACTCGGGCAGGCGCTCCTCGTGCTCGCCATCGGTCTCGTCGGCATCGTGGTACCCGCCGCGTCGTACGGTATCCCCGTCTTCCTGGTGGCGGCAGGGCTCTACATCGTCCTGGGCGTGATCCTCGGCGTGCAGACCCCGGTTCGCCAGGCGTTTCTCAACCGCCAGATCCCATCGGCACAGCGCGCGACCGTGCTGTCGCTCGACGCGTTCTTCGCCGACGGGGGCGCGTCCGGCGGGCAGCTGGGCCTGGGATGGCTGTCCCGGGCCGTCTCGATCCCGGTGGCCTGGCTCGCGGGCGGGGCGATGCTGCTGCTTGCTGCGCCGCTCTACCGCGGGGCACGGGCCGGGGACGTGACGCCTAACGAGGCGCATGCCGAGGAGTGATGGTGCCCGGGGCGGGAATCGAACCCGCACGACCTTTCGGCCAGAGGTTTTTGAGACCTCCGCGTCTGCCAATTCCGCCACCCGGGCGCAGGGATGCGCGCACGCACCATAGTAACGCGCATGGAGCCTACAAGAGGAAGTCGGCCGCTCTCAGCACGTCGAGACTGCTCACGATCGACCACAGATTCAGCAGCGTGAACACCGCCACCAGAAGCAGCAGGGCCGCACTCACGCCGAGGCGCGTGCCGATGCGCTGAAGTGCGTCGGATGCGCGTCCGGCGAGGTCCTCCGCGAGCGTGGGCGTGCGGCTGATGGCGCCCGACTCGCGGATGCCGAGGGCGGCGAGCCCGACACTTGCCGCCGCGCACAGAAGGGTGAAGACCACCCAGCCTACGTTGACCAGACGGGCGAGTCCGGCGTCGCGGACGATCACTGAGCCGAGGAACATGCTCCCCACGATGTAGACGAGCGGAAGCAGCGTGGCGAGCTGCGTGTAGTCGACGATTTTCTGGCCGTGATCGATGAGGCTGCCCGCCGAAGAGGTGGGCTCCACAGTGACCTCTGCGGGCGCGGTCTGACGTGCACGCGAGAGTCCCGTGCTCACCCGGAGTGCTGCCGCGACGAAGGTGAAGCTGGCGACGAGGTAGACTGCGGCGAACGCGACGTACGCGTAGATGTAGGTCGATGACGTGCCGAACGACATCTCTTCCCTCCCCGCGATCAGATTCCAGATGGATTCTACCTGATACATCGGATGTACGGGTGTCGGACATGATGGTGATGCGGGGGGCGTTGCCACACGACTCCTTCGGCCGCTTCGGTCCTACCGTCGCATGCGTATAATCCTCAGCATGAGCACACCATCATCCGCGCGCGCCCCGCTGTCAGGGCTCGCTCCCGCCGAACGCGACCACATCACCAACGTGGCCGCGAACCTGCAATTGGCCGCCGACCTGGGTTACGGGGATGTGGCGCTGCTCGTTGCTGCCGAGGGCGGCGACCTGCGCGTGTTTGCGGACGCCCGTCCGATGACCGCGGCGGCGGCGGTGCCGGTGACGCGGGTGGGCGAGTCGGTGGTGCGCACCGACGAGCCGGAGGCGTACGACGCGCTCGAAGGCGGCGTCGTCGCATGCGGCACGCATCGCCGCATCCGCCGCGGTATCGCGTTCACCTCTACGGGCTATCCCATCGGACCGGCGGAGCATCCGTACGCGGTGGTGGTCCGCCATGTCGGCCAGAGCGTGGCCGAGGCTCCCGGCAAGATGGAAGTCGCGTTCATGCGCCTTGCGGCCCTGGTGCTCGAACGGCTGCAGACTGCGCCGATCACGGACCTCGACGCCGACGCCCCATACTCCACCACCCGGCTTGCCGGCGACGGCGTGATCGAGGTCGCGGAGAGTGGCGCCGTCACCTACGCCAGCCCGAACGCCGTCAACATCATGCGGCTCGCCGGCACCGAGGGCACGCTCGTGGGAAGCCCCGCTTCGGCGCTTCCGGGCGGCGCCTCGACCGTGACGCCGGTGCTCGGTACTGGCGCCGCGCGCGAGATGACGCTCGAGGTCCGCGGCCGCTCGCTCCGCTACCGGACGATCGCGCTCGCCGAGGGTGCGCTGGTGCTCGTGGAAGACGTCACCGACGCGCGGCGGCGCGAGCAGGAGTTGCGCGTCAAGGAAGCCACTATCCGCGAGGTGCACCATCGCGTGAAGAACAACCTGCAGACGATCGCCAGTCTGCTGCGCATCCAGGCGCGTCGGTCCTCCACCACCGAGGCTGCGCTCGCGCTCGGCGAGGCGGTGGAGCGGGTGTCGTCGATGGCAGTCGTCCATGAGATGCTCGCCGAGTCCGCCGAGGAGTCGGTGGACCTGTCGGCGGTGGTGCGGACCGTCGTCGAGATGGTCGGGCGTAGCCTCATCGGTCCGGGAGCGGACATCAGGCTCGTGGTCGAGGGGGAGACGGGCCTCGTGCCCGCGCCGGTCGCCACCTCGCTCGCGCTTGTCGCCGTCGAGCTCGTGCACAACGCGATCCAGCACGGCATCGGCGCGTCGGGATCGGGCTCGGTCACCGTGACCATGCGGGGCACCGCCTCGGAGGTCTCGCTCACCGTCAAGGACACCGGGCGCGGCCTGCCGGACGGCTTCTCGGTCAGCGCATCGGCCAACCTCGGCCTGGCGATCGTGCGCACCATCGTGGAGGACGACCTGCGCGGTACACTCTCATTCGGCACGGCGGCCGGCACGCTCGTGTCGGTTCGCGTGCCCGTCCCCGAACGGACGTAGGTGATCCTGCCCGTGCGCGTGCTCATCGCAGAAGACGAAGCCATCATCCGCATGGACCTGCGCGAGATGCTTGCCGAAGAGGGCCACGAGGTCGTCGGCGAGGCGCGTAACGGCGCCGAGGCGATCGCGCTCGCCCGCGAGCTGCGCCCCGACATCATCTTCATGGACGTGAAGATGCCCGGCACCGGTGGCCTGGAGGCCGCGCGCGCCATCGGCGAGGAGCGCATCGCGCCCGTGGTGATGGTGACCGCGTTCTCGCAGCAGTCGTACGTGGACGAGGCCACTGCCGCGGGCGCCATGGCCTACCTCATCAAGCCGTTCTCCAAGCGCGACATCGTGCCGGCGATGACCGTTGCGGTCTCGCGTTTCTCCGAGGCGCGTGCGCTCGAGGCCGAGGTGGACGACCTCACCGAGCGACTCGAAACGCGCAAGGCGCTCGATCGAGCCAAGGGCGTGCTCATGACCAAGGGCATGACCGAGCCCGAGGCGTTCCGCCGGCTGCAGAAGCTTGCCATGGATCGCCGGATGTCGCTCAAAGACGTCGCCGAGGCCGTGGTACTCGCCGCCGACGCCGCGGGGTAAGGCTCGCACGGTTTGCCCCGGGTTTCCTCCGCGTTTCGGCCACATCTTCACACTTGGCCCGGCGCCTGCTAGAATCCCTTGCACGGCTCAACGGCGAGCCGAATCCAAGATGCGAGCAATGACGCTCACAGCGGACCCAACGTGGTCCGGGTGGGCGTTTTCGTTTGTCTGGCAATGAGAGGCGGCACGCATGAGGGAGTTCGCGGTCTTCTGGGGATGCACGATCCCTGCGAGGTTCCCCTTCATCGAGAAGTCGACGCGCGTGGTCTTCGAGGACCTCGGCGCGACCGTGCACGAGCTTGCGGGTCACACCTGCTGCCCCGAGGGCACGCTCGTGAAGGCGAACGACGAGGACGCGTTCTACACGGCCGCCGCGCGCAACCTCGCAATCGTCGAGAAGGCGGAGCTCGGCGTGGTCACGCCGTGCAACGGCTGCTACTCGACTTTCAAGGAGGCCGCAAGCCACCTGCGCAGCGACTGGCGCAGTCGCGAGCGCATCAACGAGCGTCTCGCCACAGAGGAGCTGCACTACACGGGCGATCTGGACATCGTGCACTTTGCCGAGTGGCTGGCCGACACCGTCGGCGTCGGGTCGCTCGGCGCGAAGGTCACCAAGCCGCTCTGGGGCATGAAGGTCGCCGTGCACTACGGCTGCCACCTGCTTCGCCCACAGCCCGCGGTGCGATGGGACGACCCGCTCAACCCGACCAAGGTCGAGGAGCTCGTCGCGGCCCTCGGCGCGAAGGTCGTGGACTACACCACCAAGATGCAGTGCTGCGGCGGTGCGCTCGACCGCGTGGGAGAGCGTGAGGGCTCGCTCGCCTTCGCGCGGCGCAAGCTCTACGACGTGCAGAACGAAGGCGCCGACGCGCTCGTGGTGGTCTGCCCGAGCTGCTTCCAGCAGTTCGACCTCAACCAGGCGGCGCTCCAGCGCGCGAACGAAGACGTGCACGTGCCGGTCTTCTACCTCTCGGAACTCATCGCGCTCGCGATGGGGCACGCGCCCGCCGAACTCGGCCTCGACATGCATCGCGTGCCGGTGGACAGCTTCCTCGCCAAGTGGGAGGCGCGCACTGGCGACAAGCAGCGGCTTGCCGAGCACTTCGACGTGGCGCTGCTCGCCAAGTGCGACTCGTGCCAGGCGTGCAAGGACGACTGCCCGGTCTGCAAGGTGGACCCCACCTTCCAGCCGAACGACATCATCGCCGCGCTGCTCGCCGGCAACCTCGATGCGATCGTCGCCGACGGGCAGCTATGGAAGTGCCTCGAGTGCTACACGTGCCAGGAGATGTGCCACAGCCGCATCGGCATGGCCGACGTCTTCCGCCAGCTCAAGGAGCTCTCGCTCGAGGGCGGGCACGGCCCGGAGTCGGTGGCTGCGGCCTACGCTGAGTTCCTCAAGACGGGCGCGCTCGGCAAGCCGCGCGAGGGCGCGCGCAAGAAGCTCGGACTCGAGCCCCTGCCCGAAGGCGGCGGCGATGCGATCGCCCGCCTGCTGGGTGCGAACGAACCGTCCCCGCTTTCCGCGGAGAAGGAGTGAATGACATGCCTTACGACCTGAGCCGATACGACAACTTCGCACCCGCGAACTACCGCGAGGAGTCGCCGTTCAAGATCCACGGCGGCTGCGGCCTCATGGGCATCTGCGACGAGAGCGGCGCTCTCATGAGCGGCGAGGAGCCGATCCTCGCGATGGCCGTGCAGCGCGATCGCGGCAACGGCCTCGGCGGCGGATTTGCCGGCTACGGCATCTACCCCGAGTTCCCGGACCACTTCTGCTTCCACATGATGTATCACGACCTCAAGGCCAAAGAGGAGGCCGAGGCGATCCTCGACCAGCACTTCCTGATCGAGGTCGCCGAGCCGATGCCCACGCGTCCCGTGAAGGGCATCACCGACGCGCCGCTGCTGTGGCGCTACTTCATGACCCCGCACGCGCACCTGCTCGAGGAGCGCGAGGTCACCGCCGAGGACTACGTCGTGAGCGTGGTCATGCTCGTGAACGCTCGCGTGGACGGTGCGTTCGTCGCCTCCTCGGGCAAGAACATGGGCGCGTTCAAGGGCGTGGGCTACCCCGAGGAGATCGGCCACTACTTCCGCCTCGAGGAGTACGCCGGCCACACGTGGGTCGGCCACAACCGCTTCCCCACGAACACACCGGGCTGGTGGGGCGGGGCGCACCCGTTCACGCTGCTCGACTGGTCGATCGTGCACAACGGCGAGATCTCGAGCTACGGCATCAACAGCCGCTACCTCGAGCAGTTCGGCTACACGTGCTCGCTCGGCACCGACACCGAGGTGGCGGCATACCTGTTCGACCTGCTGCTGCGTCGGCACAAGCTCCCGCTTGAGCTCGCGTGCAAGGCGCTTGCGCCCGCGCTCTGGACTGAGATCGATCGCATGGATCCCGAGCAGGCCGCGCTGATGAGTTCGCTCCGCGCGGTGTACGGCCCGGGCATGCTGAACGGCCCCTTCGCCATCGTGCTCGGCTTCAATGGCGGCATGGTCGCGCTGAACGACCGCATCAAGCTCCGCCCGCTCGTGGCGGCACGCAGCGGCAGCAAGCTCATGGTCGCCTCGGAAGAGAGCGCGATCCGCACGATCATGCCGGAGCCCGACGACGTCTGGATGCCGAAGGCCGGTGAGCCGGTCATCGCGCGCGTGAAGGGCATGGACCTGCCGTTCCACAGCCAGCTTCACGCCAGCCCCGCCGAGATATCGTGCGCCGTGACCGCGGTGGAGACCGCCTGTGAGATAGAGGAGGTGGCGGTCTAGCATGCAGCAGACCTTCGTGCAGCCCGAGTTCCGGGTCAAGATCGATTACGACAAGTGCCACAAGTGCGGGCGCTGCGTGCAGCAGTGCGGCTGGGGTGTCTACGACTTCAACGAGCGCCCGATCCCGCACGACGAGAAGTGCCGCGCGTGCCACCGCTGCGTGACGTACTGTCCGGCACACTGCATCACCATCGAGAAGAACACGCTCGCATTCCGCGACAACGACAACTGGTCCACCGACGCCCGCAAGGCGGTCTGGAAGCAGGCCGAGACCGGAGGCGTGCTGCTGACCTCGATGGGCAACCCGCGTCCGTACGAGCGCATCTTCGACAAGCTCGTGCTCGATGCGTGCCAGGTCACGAACCCGTCCATCGACCCGCTCCGCGAGCCGATGGAGCTCCGCACCTACCTCGGCCGCAAGTCCGACAGTGTGGCGGTGGAGCCCAACGGCACGGGTGGCTTCAAGCTTGCCGGGAGCACCGGGCTCGAGCGCAACGTGAAGCTCGACACGCCCATCATCTTCGCGCCCATGAGCTACGGCTCCGTGTCGCTCAACGTGCACCGGTCGCTCGCGATGGCAGCCGAGCGCTGCGGCATCCTGATGAACACCGGTGAGGGCGGCCTGCACGAGGACCTCTACCCCTACCAGGACAACGTGATCGTCCAGGTGGCCTCGGGCCGCTTTGGCGTGAGCCCCGAGTACCTGCAGCGCGGCGCGGCCATCGAGATCAAGATCGGCCAGGGCGCCAAGCCGGGGATCGGCGGTCACCTGCCGGGCGAGAAGATCGACCGCGAAGTCTCGTCCACGCGCATGATCCCGCAGGGTAGCGATGCCATCTCGCCGGCGCCGCATCACGACATCTACTCGATCGAGGACCTGCGCCAGCTCATCTACGCGCTCAAAGAGGCAAGCGGCTACAAGACGGTCGGCGTGAAGATCGCGGCGGTGCACAACGTGGCGGCCATCGCCTCGGGCATCGTTCGCGCGGGTGCCGACTACATCTACCTCGACGGCTTCAAGGGCGGCACCGGCGCCGCGCCGCAGGTCATCCGCGACCACATCGGCATCCCGATCGAGATCGCGCTGGCGGCAGTGGATCAGCGGCTGCGCGACGAGGGCATCCGCAATCAGACGTCGATCATCGCGGCCGGCTCGATCCGCTCTTCGGCGGATGCGGCCAAGGCGATTGCGCTCGGCGCCGACGTGGTGGCGATCGGTACCGCCACGCTGCTCGCGCTCGGCTGCCACCTTTGCCAGAGCTGCCACACGGGCAAGTGCTCGTGGGGCATCACCACGCAGAAGCCCGAGCTCACGCGCCGCATCGATCCCGAGTGGGGGGCGGAGCGCCTCACGAACCTCATCCATGCGTGGAGCCACGAGCTGCAGGAGATCCTCGGCGCGCTCGGCGTGAACGCCGTCGAGAGCTTGCGCGGCAGCCGCGAGCGGCTGCGCTCGGTGGGACTCGATGAGCAGACGTGCCGCATCCTCGGCGTCAAGCCGGCCGGACTGTAGGGGAGAGCCGAAGATGATGATGAAGCCAGCAAGCGTTGCACCGCCCGCCGGCGTGATCGAGGGCTACCGCTACGTGGCGCCGTCCATCGAGCGCAACGGCGACGCGGTGACGATCGACGCCACGGGCGTCTACTACCAGCAGCTCAACGACGCCGTCCGCGATCAGATCGCGGCAGGCGCGAAGACGATCACGCTCTCCGGCGTGAACGGCCAGCGCTACATCGGCTGCGGCCTGCGCGTCTCCGGCGTGAAGGTCGAGGTGCAGGGGTGCGCCGGAAACGATATGGCCATGTTCGGCGACGGCACCGAGATCGAGGTCTTCGGCAATGCGCAAGACGGCGTGGGCAACACCATGAGCAACGGCCGCGTCGTGGTGCATGGCGACGCCGGCGACGTGCTCGGCTACGGCATGCGTGGCGGTCGCGTCTACATCAAAGGCGACGTGGGCTACCGCGTGGGCATCCACATGAAGGCATACGAGAAGCTCGTGCCGGTGCTCGTCTGCGGCGGCAAGGCGCGGGACTTCTTCGGCGAGTACATGGCCGGCGGCATGCTCGTGCTACTCGGCATGAACACGCGCGATGAGGCCCAGCCGATCGCCGGATCGTTCCTCGGCGCGGGCATGCACGGAGGTGTCATCTACGTACGCGGCACCGTGGAGCCGTGGCAGTGTGGCGCCGAGGTGGGAATCACCGAGGCCTCGGAGGAGGATCTGGCCGAGCTCAGGCCCGTCATCGAGGACTACGCGACGGCGATGGGGATGGACGCCGCCGAGATTCTGGCGCGTCCGTTCACGCGCATCGCGCCGATGAGCCACCGGCCGTACGCGAAGCTCTACGCCTCGATGTAGCTACTCCTGACGGCCGTAGCGCTCATGGAACTCCGACTCGAGGATGTCGAAGCACACGTGGTCGCGGAAGCGGCCGCGCATGAACGCGCACTCGCGCTCGCGACCGGTCTCCACGAAGCCGGCCGAGCTGTACAGATGCACGGCACGCTCGTTCTCGGAGTTCGCCTTGATGCCGATCGAGTGCAGGCCGAGGCGGTCGAAGCCGAAGCGCAGGAGCGTCACGATCGCATCCCGGCCGAAGCCGCGGTTCTGGTCGGGAGCCGAGCCGATGAAGATGCCCACCTCGGCGCGACGGTGGAGCAGGCTGACCGCATCGAGCCCGACGATGCCGATGAGGCGGTCGTCGTCTGCAACGTGGATCTCGAAACGGTATGCGCTGCCGGCGCTCCATTCGCGCTCGGTGAGGTCGAAGAAGGCGAGCTCCTGCTCGCTGGAGTACGGGAGCTGGCTCGAGATGAGCCACTCGTTGACGACGGGATCGTTGAGCCAGCCGCGCAGCGTCTCGGCGTTGGCCCTGTCGAAGCGCGTGAGGTAGATGCTGTCACCGCGGATCATCGCGGCCTCCGTTCTCCAGATGTTGACAGCCACTCTCGCATAACAGCGGGGACGTGGGAAGTTTCTCGCGCCGTTCGCGGTTCCGAAACATGCGCGAAACATCTGTTCCGTACGCTGCACTAGTACACAGGCATCCAGAGGAGGGTACCGCCCATGAGCAAGACGATGGACAAGGACTTCGTACTCAAGAGCATTGAGGAGCGTGGCACGCGCTTCATCCGTTTCTGGTTTACCGACGTGCTTGGCTTCCTCAAGTCGTTCGCAGTGACCGACAGCGAGCTCGAAGGCGCATTCGAGGAGGGCATGGGCTTCGACGGCTCCTCGATCGACGGCTTCACCCGCATCGAGGAGTCCGACATGGTCGCGTTCCCGGACCCGTCGACGTTCCAGATGCTCCCGTGGCGCAGCAACGGCGGCGACGGCGGCGGCACCGGCCGCATGTTCTGCGACGTGCAGAACCCCGACGGCACCCCGTTTGAGGGCGATCCCCGCTACGCGCTCAAGCGCGTGCTCAAGAAGGCCTCCGACATGGGCTACACGATGTACGTGGGTCCGGAGCTCGAGTTCTTCTACTTCGCCGATAGCAAGGGCACCGAGACGCTCGACCAGGGCGGCTACTTCGACCTGACGCCGCTCGACGTAGCGAGCGACCTGCGCCGCGAGACCGTGCTTGCGCTCGAGAAGCTCGGCATCCCGGTCGAGTACTCGCACCACGAGGTGGCTCCGTCGCAGCACGAGATCGACCTGCGCTACGCCGACGCGCTCACCATGGCCGACAACGTCATGACCTACCGCCTCACCGTCAAGGAGATCGCGCACGCCAACGGCGTCTACGCGACCTTCATGCCGAAGCCCATCCAGGGCCAGAACGGCTCGGGCATGCACGTGCACCAGTCGCTGTTCACGGGGACCGGCAACGCGATGTTCGACGCGAACGACCCCGAGGGCTACCACCTCTCGGCCATCGGCAAGAGCTACATCGCCGGTCTGCTGAAGTACGCACCTGAGTTCTGCGCCGTGACCAACCAGTTCGTGAACTCCTACAAGCGTCTGGTTCCGGGCTACGAGGCCCCGGTGTACGTCTGCTGGGCCCGCCGTAACCGCTCGGCCATGGTCCGCGTGCCGATGTACAAGCCCGGCAAGGAAGTCGCGACCCGCGTGGAGCTGCGCATGCCCGATCCCACAGCCAACCCGTACCTGGCCTTCGCGGTCATGCTGGGCGCCGGCCTCAAGGGCATCGAAGAGGGCCTGACGCTCGCGCCCGAGGCGACGAACAACATCTTCCACATGTCCGATGAGGAGCTGGACGCCGCCGGCATCAAGACGCTGCCGAAGGACCTCGGCGAGGCGATCGCGCTGTTCGAGGAGTCCGAGCTCATGAAAGAAGTCCTCGGCGAGCATATCCACAGCTTCTTCGTGGCCAACAAGAAGGCCGAGTGGAGCGAGTACGTGGCGTACGTCACGCCGTGGGAGCAGGACAAGTACCTGTCGATCCTGTAGTACCTTTAGCTGCAGCGGGTTTCGTCCCGGCGCAGCGTAACGACGGCAATGGCGCCGGGCGGACCCCTCCGCCCGGCGCTGCCGTTCGGCGGACTCGAGAGGAGGTGTGGCCGTGCATGTGAAGCACGTGGTGGTCGTCGCAGACGACCTGTACACCAGGGCCTGGATCGAATCGGCGATCGGTGCGCTCGACGTGGCGATCGACTACTGCACGACCGCCGACTTCGCGAACCGTCTCGCGAGCGCCCCGGGCGATCTCATGGTCGTCGAGGCGGGCCACGCTCCGGATGAGGCTGTCGCTCTCGCCGAGACCGCTTCGGCCGCGGGGTCGGATGTCCGGCTCATGCTCGTCGTCGAGCACGATGCTTTCGAGCGGCTTCGGCTGCCCGTGCGGTGCCCGTCGGACTTCGTGGCGCGAGCGGCGTCGGCGCAGGAGCTCGGCGCGCGCGTTCGGATGCTTCTGTGGCCCGGGGAAGAGGTCGGCTCGGACGACATCATCCGCGTGGACGACCTCGTGCTCAACCTTGCCACCTACCAGGCGTATGTCGGACCGGTGCCGGTCGAGTTTACCTACCTCGAGTACGCGCTGTTCGCGTTCCTCATCACGCACCCGAACCGCGTCTACAGTCGCGAGGTGCTGCTCAGCCGCGTGTGGGGCACCGACTACTTCGGCGGAGCGCGCACGGTGGACGTTCACATCCGTCGCATACGGGCGAAGCTTGGACCGGAGGTGGCGCGCCGGCTCGAGACGGTGCGCAACGTCGGGTATCTCTGGCGTCGGTAGGGCGTTCGGCACGCGACGTGCTTTCGCTAGTGTCACTGTCGCCGCCCACGAGGAGACCCAGTGAAGCTCCGCCCCCTGCACCTGCTGATCGCGTTCACGATCGCCGCCATCGCCATGACCGCCGTTGTGACCGGCGGGTCGCAGCCCGGCTCGCTTGCGACCGAGGGCGACACGATCACGATGACGGTGTCCCGCACCGAGCCGAACGCCACCGCTGTGTTCGACATCACGCTGCTCGAGGGCGGCGATGCCGCGCACGAGTCGTCCCACATCTTCCAGAGCCTCGAGTCCGCGCCAGGCGTCGCCACGCTCGCGTTCGACACGCAGGCGCTCACGCTCACGGTCGCTTTCGACGCCTCGATCGTCTCCGCGGACTCGCTTCGGCAGCAGCTGGCCGCAAGTGGCTACGTCACGCAATCGATTGCGGATGCCGCCGAGACGCAGCTGACGGCCGACGGCACCGGTCGCAGCATCCATCTCGTGCCGGGCGAAGTGCTCGAGCCCTCGTTCTTCAAGACGCCCGCTGGCGTGCCGCTGACCATCACGTTCTCGGCGGGCCAGGGGCATCTCGCGACCGTTTCGATCCCCGCGCTCGGCATCACGCAGGACATCACCGCCGAGGGTGCGAGCCTGACCATCCCCGCGCCGGTGGCCGGCACGTACGAGCTCGTGTGCGCCGAAGGGTACGCTGACGCGACACTCGTAGTGGAGTAGCGCGCGACCGCGGGCCTCGGCTACGCCGCCGGGCGGTCCTTGCCCACGCGTCCGAGGAACCGGTAGCTCGCGTCCTTTTCGGGCGTGCACTCGCCGGTGATGTCGTGCGCGGCCATGAACGCGCACATCTGCTCGGGCGTCATGAAGGTGGCGGGTTCTCCCACGAGCCGCTCGGCCAGTGCGATGACCCGCATCGAGAATGGCCTCGGGTCCAGGTCGAGCACGAGCACAAGCCCGCCGTGACGAACTACGCGCACGAACTCGGCCACGGCCGCGGGCTGGTCGCGGAAGTGATGGAAGGCGTCGGTAACCACGATCGCATCGAACTCATCGTCAGGCAGCGGCATCGCCTCGGCGGTACCCTGGACGGCGGCGATCCGGTCGCTCGAGGGAACGTGTGCGACCATCTCGGCGGTGGGATCGAGCACGGTCACGCGCGCGTGGAGTGCATCGGCGAGCAGCACGGCGAGCTGGCCCGCGCCGCCGCCCACATCGAGTACATGTCCTCCCGGCTCCACTGCGGGGCGCAGCCATTCGGCGATGCTCGCCACGTCTTCGGCGGAGAAGCGGTCGCCGTAGCGCCGCACCCACGGTGCTGCCCAGTTGAAGAAGCCCACGTCACGCCCCTCGGGTAGAATCGATACATGTGCCGCGGTAACCGCGGCACACCTGCCGAGTACGTACCCGAAAGGCAGCTCATGCCCCAGCGCACCATCGCCGTCATCGACGGCAACAGCCTGCTACACCGCGCGTTTCACGGGCTGCCGCCATCGATGACCGCCCCGGACGGTCGGCCCACCAACGCCGTGTTCGGGTTCATGTCGATGCTCTTCAAGATGGTGGCCGACCTCGGCCCGGACGCCGTGGTGGTCGCGTTCGATCGCGGCAAGCCGGCGTTTCGCACCGAGGCGCTCGCGCAGTACAAGATCCAGCGCCCGCCCACCGACCCCGAGCTCAAGGTGCAGTTCCCGATGATCAAGGACCTCCTCGGCGCGCTCGCCATTCCGATCGTGGAGGCCGATGGGTGGGAGGGCGACGACGTCCTCGGCACGCTTGCGGCACGCGGTTCCGCCGAAGGGATGCGCGTGCTGCTCGTCACCGGCGACAAGGACGCGCTGCAGCTCGTGGACGAGAACGTGCGTGTGGTGAGCACCAAGAAGGGCATCACCGACATCGTCGTCTACGACAGCGATGCGGTCGTCGAACGCTATGGCGTGACGCCCGAGCAGGTGGCCGACTTCCTCGGCCTCAAGGGTGACACGTCGGACAACATCCCGGGCATTCCGGGCGTGGGGGAGAAGACCGCAGCCAAGCTGCTGCAGGAATACGGGACGCTCGACGCGGTGCTCGAGCACGCCGAGGAGATTCCCGGCAAGCTCGGCGAGAACATCCGCGCCAACACCGAGGCGGCGCTCGCGAGCCGGGTGGTGGCCACCATCCGGCGCGACGTACCGGTGGATATCGATCTGGGAACGATAGCGTGGGGCGTCTGGGACGACCAGGCGGCGCTCGGCGCGCTCACCGACCTTGCGATGACCTCGCTCATACCACGCCTGCGGGCGGGGCGAGCGGGAGCGCAGACGGCCGAGGAGCCTGCCGAGCTTACGCCCGCCGCAGGATGCCGCGTGCTCGGGGGCGCCGAGGGTGAGGCCTGGGCGCGTGCGCTTGCGGCAGACCCGCCGCTCTCCTTCGTGGGCGTGGCCGCCGGTGCGGGTGACGAAGCGTGCCTGTTCGCCGAGGAGCGCTCGCTCGCACTCGCAAGCGGCGGGTGCGCCACCGTGCTGCGCGGCGCTACCGCGGCTGGGATCTGGCAGGCGCTCGTGGCGAGCGGCCGCTGGAGCGCCGCCGACACCAAGGCGATCGTCGAAGGCTTCTGCCCGCCCGGATCTACCGTCGACGCCGGACCGAGCACCGCAGCGCTCATCGACCCGGCGCGCCTGTTCGATTGCGGCATCGCCGGCTATCTGCTCGCCGCCAACCGCTCCGACTTCGGCATCGCGTCGGTTGCTGCCGAGCACCTCGGCCGTTCGCTCGAGCCGGGCGACCTCGCTGCCGAGGCACAGGCCGCTGCCGACCTCGCGCCCGTGCTGCGCGAGAAGCTCGAGGCGTGGGGAGCGACGCCTTGCCTCGACGAGATCGAGATGCCCCTTGTGCCGGTGCTCGTGCGCATGGAGGAGCTGGGCGTCGGGCTGGACCGCGCGGTGCTCGACGCGCTTTCGACCGAGACACACGCGGAGATCGGCAGGCTTGCGTCTGAGATCCACGAGCTTGCCGGCTGCGAGTTCACTATCGACTCGCCCAAGCAGCTCGGCGAGGTGCTCTTCGACAAGCTGCAGCTGCCCACCCAGAAGAAGACGAAGACCGGCTACTCTACCGCCGCGAGCGTGCTCGCGGCGTTGGCGCCGCTCCACCCGATCGCGCAGAAGATCGTGGCGTACCGCGAGCTCACCAAGCTCACGAGCACCTACATCGACGCGCTGCCGCGCCTCCTCGGCGAGGACGGGCGGCTGCATACCACCTTCAACCAGACGGTCGCGGCCACTGGACGGCTCTCCAGCAGCAGTCCGAACCTGCAGAACATCCCCGTGCGCACCGAGCTGGGGCGCCGCATCCGGGCGGCGTTCGTGCCCGCGCGCGCCGGAGACCTCATGGTGGGCGCGGACTACTCGCAGATCGAGCTTCGCATCCTCGCGCATCTGTCCGGGGACCCGGGGCTCATCGAGGCGTTCACCTCGGGGGCCGACTTCCACGCCGCCACTGCGGCACGCGTCTTTGGCGTGGATCCCGAGGCGGTGGACGCGGAGATGCGCCGCAAGGCCAAGGCGGTCAACTTCGGCATCGTGTACGGCATCTCGGCGCACGGCCTCGGCGACTCGCTCGGCATCGGATACGCCGAGGCGCAACTCACCATCGATCGCTACTTTGCCGCGTACCCCCGCGTGCGCGCCTACCTCGACGAGACGATCGCGGAAGCCCACAGAAACGGCTACGCGGAGACGCTCTACGGCCGTCGCCGGCCGATCCCCGAGCTCCGCAGCAGCAACTACAACCTCCGCTCCTTTGGCGAGCGCACGGCGATGAACCACCCGATGCAGGGCACGGCTGCCGATCTCATGAAGCTCGCGATGGTCGAGGTGGACCGGCGGCTGCGCGAGGAGCACTTTGAGGCGCGTATGGTGTTGCAGGTACACGACGAACTCGTCTTCGAGGCGCCGCCGGCCGAGCTCGAACGGCTCTCGGCCATGGTGTGCGAGGCGATGACGGGCATTGCATCGCTCCACGTGCCGCTTGAGGTGGGCGTGGGGTCGGGTCCAAACTGGGCCAGGGCCAAGTAGGGGACGGGCTAGGGGTTGGAAGGGGGGATCGTGAGGGGACGCATCCTGGTCGTTGACGACCAGCCGGAGATCCGTGAGGTCGTGAGGCTCAACCTCGAAGCCGAGGGATATGAAGTCACGACCGCCGAGGACGTGGCGCATGCACTGGCCGCCTTCGACAGCGGGCAGTTCGTGCTCGCCATCCTCGACGTCATGCTGCCCGATGGTGACGGCTTCGACCTCGCACGTTCCATCCGCGAACGCTCGGACGTTCCCATCATGATGCTCTCCGCTCGCGACACCGACGTGGACAAGGCGGTCGGTCTGGGTGTGGGAGCCGACGACTACGTGACCAAGCCGTTCAGCCCGATCGAACTCGTCGCGCGCGTGAAGGCGCACCTCAGGCGGTACGCGAGCGGTGGGGCCGGTGCTGCGATGGCGCGGGGCACCGACCAGGAGGCCGTGATCGAAGCCGGTCCGGTGCGCATCGACCTCTTGCGCCGGCGGGTCACCGTCCGCGGTACCGAGGTGGAACTCACGGCCAAGGAGTTCGATCTGCTCGCGATGCTCGCAGAGCACCCCGCGCGTGTGTACACGAAAGCGCAGATCTACGAGAGCGTGTGGGGCGAGGCGCCGCTTGGCGACCTTTCGACCGTGCAAGTCCACGTTCGCCGCCTGCGCACCAAGATCGAGGAGCACCCCGACGAGCCGACGTTGATCACCACCGTGTGGGGCATCGGCTACCGCTTCTCGGGTGGTGCGTCGTGACCGGCTGGACGCTCATCGCAGCGCTCATGGCGGCGTTTGCGGCCGGTCTCGGCGTGGACCTCGCGCTCACGGCACGCCGCCGGGCGTGCGTGCGCCGCGTGGCCGAGGGCGTGGCCGAGCTCGCGCGGGGCAACCTGGCGCATCGCATCATCATGCCGGGGTCGGACAGCGCGAGCCGCATCGCCGAGGGCGTGAACACCCTCGCCGACGCGATGCAGACCGAACGCGAGGCTGCTGCGGTGCGGGACGAAGCGCAGCGCCGACTGCTTGCCAACGTGTCCCACGACCTGCGAACCCCGATCGCGTCTGTGGCGGGCTACGTGGACGCGCTGCAGCGCGGCCTCGGCGATGATCCCGACCGATATCTGGCGATCATCGCGGCCAAGACCGACGAGCTGGCCGAGCTCACCGACGACCTCTTCTACGAGGCGCGGCTCGACGCGGGCGACCTCGAACTCAGGCGCGTACCCCTCGATCTTGCCGAAGCGGTCCGCCGGGCGGTCCTCGGGTTCGAGCCGCAGCTTGCCGCACGGACCGTCGCTGTGGCGGTGCAGATACCCGAGCGCGCATGCACGGTGGACGCCGATGGTTCGGCTGTGGCACGCATCCTGGACAACCTGATCTCCAACGCGGTGCGACACGCACGGGGCATGACGGTCTTCTCGGTGTCGGTCGCGAGCGAAGGCGAAACGTGCGTGGTGCGCCTCATCAACGATGGTGCCGAGCTGCCAGCCGACACCGAGCGGCTCTTCGAGCGCGGTGTGGCCGGGACTGGCGGCGGCGCCGGGCTTGGGCTCTCGATCGCGCGCGAGTTGGCCAACCGCATGGGGGCGTCGGTCGGGGTCGAGCGGATCGGCGCGGGCACGGTCGCGTTCTCGCTCGTCTTCCCCGCGGCACCCGTCGGAGACTAGGGCCGCCTGGCGCTCGGCCGGCCCGGAGTTCAGCGAATCGTAAGGATTGCGCAAGCGCGGCGTCAGCCTGACGTCCGACACTGGGTGATGAAGGGGGTGCGCAGATGTCGGATGTCACACGCGAGACCGTGATCCGCACCGAGGGACTCACGAAGCGGTTCGGTTCGGTCACGGCGGTACGCGATCTCAATCTCACCGTGCGCCGGGGCGAGATCTACGCGTTCCTCGGGCGCAACGGCGCAGGCAAGACCACCACGATCCGCCTGATGCTGGCGCTCATCAAGCCGACCGCCGGCTCGGTGGAGATCCTCGGCCACCGGATGGCGCCGAACGTGGTGCGCGCGTTCGCCCGGATCGGCTCGATGGTGGAGGCCGCGGGCGCGTACGGCAATCTCACTGTTCGCGAGAACCTCGAGCTGCAGCGCAAGCTGCTCGGCCTGCGACGCGGGACCTGGGTGGACGAGGCGGTCGAGCTCTGCGGCCTTGGCGAGTACCTCGACAGGCGAGTGGACACGCTGTCGCTCGGCAACAAGCAGCGGGTCGGACTCGGGCGGGCGCTCTTGCACAAGCCTGAGGTGCTCATCTTGGACGAGCCCACCAATGGCCTTGACCCCGTGGGCATCGCCGACGTTCGTGCCCTGCTCAAGCGGCTCGCCGCCGAGCGCAACACCACGGTGTTCCTCTCGAGCCACATCCTTTCCGAAGTGCAGCAGCTCGCCGACACCATCGGCATCATCCACGAGGGGCGCCTGCTGGAGGAGATCGGCTACGCGGAGCTGCGCGAGCGCAACCGCGAGTACCTGGAGTTCCGCGTGTCCGATGCGCACCGCGCGGCATGGGCGCTCGAGGAGACCTGCAAGGTGCGGGACTTCGCGGTGCACGAGGGGGGCATCGTGCGCGTGTACTCGGGATTCGATCGCGCCGAGGAGTACACCACCACGCTCGTGAAGTCCGGCGTGGGCATCATCTCGGCGCACATGTCCGAGGAGAACCTGGAGGACCACTTCGTGAAGCTCACGGGCGGTCACGGCAACGGCGAGGGCGCGACGGCAGCGCCCGCCACGGCGAGGGGGGACGTGCGGTGATACGGGCGCTGCAGGCGGAGTTCAGCAAGCTCAAGAGGTCGCGCATGATCCTGTGGACCGCGCTGGTGATCATCGGCTACACCTCGATCGGGCTGGCAACGTACCCGGTGCTCGAGGACCTGGTGCTCGATATGGAGGCGCAGGTCGCCGCCGGCGATACGAGCGCGCAGGACAACGTGTTTGTGGACGCTGGCATCATCGAGATCAACTGGGAGACGGCGATGCGCTTCATCCCGATGGGTGTCTCCGGCGCATGGGGCATGATGCTGCTCAGCCTCGTCACCGCGTACGTGTTCGGGCGCGAGCTGCGCGAGGGGACCGACATCGCCTCGGCCACGCTGCCAGTGAGGCGTGAGGCGTTTGTCGTCGCGAAAATGGTCGTGGTCGCGGTCTGGGCGATCGGACTCGGGCTGCTGGCGGTGATCGCGCAGGTTGGGGTTGATGCGATCTACCTCGGCTTCGAAGGCTTCAAGTGGGTGTACGTCTGGAGAGCCTTCGTGGACACGCTGTACGCGATGCTGCCGCTCTACCTCACGCTGCCGCTCGTGGCGTGGCTCTCACTTCGCCGAAAGGGCTATCTTTGGCCGATGCTCTTCGCGCTCGCAACCTTCACGGTCGCCAGCAGCCTGATCGGAACGGATTTCGCCGCATACGTCCCCTGGAGCATGCCGATCGTACTGTTCGGTGTCACATGGATGCCGCTCAGGGGTGAGCTGACGGCCGTGTCATGGGTGATCGCGTTCGCTGTGTTCGCCGTCGGGATGCTGCTGGTGCTTCGCAGGGTCAACCGAACCGCCGAAGCGGCTTAGGCGGTTGTGGTGGTCCGGGCACTCACAGCCGAGCTGACCAAACTGAAGCGAGCGTCGCTGCCGCTCTGGAGTGTCGTCACGGTCCTGCTTGCACCTGTGATGTCGAACATCTTCGCGTACGCTCAGGACTCCGGGGAATCGCAGCTGTCCTGGCCCGAGTTCTTCAAGCTCGGTGCGATGACCATGGGTACCTGGTGGGGCATCCTCCTCTTCGGGCTCATCACCGCGTTCGTGTTCGGTCGTGAGTATGCCGAGGGCGTGTCGCCGAACATGCTGACTGCGCCCGCGCGCCGCGAGTACTTCGTTCTCGCCAAGTTCGCGGTGCTGAGCGTCTGGGTCTTCGTGCTCGCGATTCTCTCACTGGTTGCCCAGGGGCTCGCGGCCTTCGCAATGGGTCTCGACGGGTTCGCATGGGCAGAGGTCTGGCCGGTTGTTGGCGATGTACTCACCGTGGCGCTGCTGATCCTGCTCACCCAGCCCCTGATCGCGTTGGTCGCGGTTGTGAGCCGGGGCGTGTTCGCGCCGATGATGCTGTCGGCTGCTGGGTTTCTCGCGGGCATGCTCGGAGGCATCGCCGGCTGGGGCGATTGGCTGCCCTGGGCCATGCCGTCGGTAGTGGGAGGAACCCTCTTCGGCCCGATCATTCCGATTGAGACGCGGCTCACGGCCGGATCGTGGGCGATCGCCGTAGGGCTGGCGGTCATCGGCATTGCGGCAACGCTTGTTTGGACGAATCGCGCTGACAGCCGGGGGTAGGAGATCGTGGCACGCGCAGCATGACAGAAGGCGTCCGGTCGCGAGCGACGGGCGCCTTCTTCCGCTGACTACCCAACACACGGCCCCGGGTGGTATCATCCTAGGGCTTCTGCGCACCTGCGCGCAGCGCACAGTCCTGTTGGCCCCCGAGAGCATGACCGACCGGAAAGCAAAGCGACCGAGACGTTGGCACCCGGGGCCCCCGAAGCACGAAAGGGGCCACCAAAGTGGTAGACGAGAACGACAGCTACATCGAGCACGACGATCACGAGTACACCGACGAGGAGATGCACGCCCTTATCGATGGCACCATCACCGACTTTGACGACGGTGATCTGGTGACCGGTACCGTGGTCCAGGTCGAGCGGGACGAGGTCCTTCTCGACATCGGCTACAAGTCCGAAGGCGTCATCCCGGCGCGCGAGCTCTCGATCCGCAAGGACGCCAACCCTGCCGATATCGTGCAGCTCGGCGACGAGATCGAGGCCCTCGTCCTCCAGAAGGAAGACAAGGACGGCCGCCTGATCCTCTCCAAGAAGCGTGCCGCTTACGAGCGCGCGTGGAACGACATCGAGAAGAAGTTCGAAGCCGGCGAGACCGTCGAGGGCGAGGTCATCGAAGTCGTCAAGGGTGGTCTCATCCTGGACATCGGCCTGCGCGGCTTCCTGCCTGCCTCGCTCGTGGACCTTCGCCGCGTGAAGGACCTCCACATGTTCCTCGGCGAGCGCCTCGAGTCGCGCGTCATCGAGATGGACCGCAACCGCAACAACGTCGTGCTCTCCCGCCGCGTGGTGCTCGAAGAGGACCGCAAGCAGGAGCGCCAGGACATTCTGAACAAGCTCGTGAAGGGCATGATCCTTCCCGGTACTGTCTCCTCGATCGTCGACTTCGGCGCCTTCGTGGACCTCGGCGGCATCGACGGACTCGTGCACATCTCCGAGCTCTCATGGAGCCACGTGAACCACCCGTCCGAGGTCGTTGCGGTGGGCGACAAGGTCGAGGTTCAGGTTCTCGACGTCGACCTCAGCCGCGAGCGTATCTCCCTCGGCCTCAAGCAGACCCAGGACGATCCGTGGAAGCAGCTCGTCAAGGAGTTCCAGATCGGCGCCATCATGGACGGCAAGGTCACCAAGATCGTCCCGTTCGGCGCGTTCGTTGAGATCGGCAACAACGTCGAGGGCCTGGTGCACATCTCCGAGATGGCGCGCGGTCACGTCGAGAAGCCGGAAGATGTCGTGAATGTCGGCGACGAGATCAAGATCAAGATCCAGGACGTCGACATGGATCGCCGTCGCATCTCGCTTTCCATCCGCGCCGCCAACGAGGAGCTTGGTCTCCCCGACGCCGTGCCGGACGACAGCGAGGATGCCGAAGAGGGCGCCGAATCCGACGAGGCCGTCGAGGCTGTCGAGTCCGCCGAGGAAGCCGTTGAGGCTCCGGAGGCTGCTGAGGTCGAGGAGGCCGCTGAGGTCGAGGAGCCCGCAGAGGTCGAGGAGGCCGCTGAGACCGAGGAGCCCGAGGCGTCTGAGGAGCCCGCAGAGGTCGAGGAAGTTGCTGAGGTCGAGGAAGTCGCTGAGACCGAGGAGCCCGAGGCGTCTGAGGAGTCCGCGGAGTCGGACGACGATGATGACGACGATGATGACGATGACGACGATGATGACGACGATGATGATGACGACGATGATGACGATGATGACGACAAGGATGACGAGGACGAGTCCAAGGAGGACTAGCCCGTCGCACTGTCGCTAGCGAACCGACCGGGGCCGGCCCTGCGCGAAAGTGCGGGTTCGGCCCCGAACCATCTGGAGGGCAGCATGTACGTACTCGCACTCACCGGCGGCCTCGGATCGGGCAAGTCCACGGCTGCAGCCGTCTTCGCCGAGCGCGGCGCGCTGGTGATCGATCTGGATGATGTGGCAAAGACCCTGCTCGACGAAGTGCCGGCGGTCCGCGACCGCGTTGTGGCGGCATTCGGTGAGGGAGTAGTGGGGTCCAACGGGCGCATCGACCACAAGGCGCTCGCCGCAGCCGCCTTCGCCTCGGAGGAGACCACCGCGCGTCTGAACGCTGTCGTTCACCCTGCGGTGTTCACAGCGACGGCCGGCGCCCTCGACGCGCTCGCGCTGCAGGCCGACGCGCCGCGCACGGTGGTGCTCGTGATCCCGCTGCTGGCCGAGTCGCCTCTGTTTCTCGAGCCCGTGGATGCGGTGCTTGCCATCTCGGCTCACGAGGACACCCGGATCGAGCGGGCCACGGCGCGCGGCATGTCGCAGGAGGACGCCGAGGATCGCATCGCGCGACAGGCCGGCGATGCAGAACGACGCGAGATCGCCGACTACGTGATCGAGAACGACGGGGAGCTCGACGAGTTCAAGCGCGATGTCATAGCGTTCTGGGAGAATGAGATCGACTCCCGAGGCATGTAGGAGAGCATGTGCGCGAGCTGAAGGTCGTTTCCGAGTTCGAGCCTGCCGGCGATCAGCCCACCGCGATAGCGGGGCTGGCAGAAGGCGTCCGCGCTGGCCTGCACGACCAGACGCTTCTCGGCGTCACCGGCTCGGGCAAGACCTTCACGATGGCCAAGCTCATCGAGGCGGTCCAGAAGCCCACGCTCATCCTTGCGCCCAACAAGACGCTTGCCGCGCAGCTCGCGAGCGAGATCCGCGACACGATGCCCGAGAACGCGGTCATGTACTTCGTCTCGTACTACGACTACTACCAGCCCGAGGCATACGTCCCCACCACCGACACGTTCATCGAGAAGGACGCCAGCATCAACGCCGAGGTGGAGAAGCTCCGCCATGCGGCCACTGCGGCGCTGCTCTCACGCAAGGACGTGGTGGTCGTCGCCAGCGTGTCGTGCATCTACGGCATCGGTTCGCCCGAGGACTACGCGGGCATGGCGGTCTTCCTCTCCGAGGGCGTCACGTACGATCGCGACCAGCTCATCCGCGACCTTATCGACGTGAACTACGACCGCAACGACTACGAGCTCCAGCGCGGTGCATTCAGGGTGCGGGGAGATGTGCTCGACATCTTCCCGCCGTACGCCGATGTGCCCATCCGGGTCGCGTTCTTCGGCGACGAGATCGAGTCGATCACGGAGTTCGACCACGTCACCGGCGAGGTGATCAACCGATTCACCGCCACGCCTGTCTGGCCAGCGACACACTATGTGACGCCGAAGGAGAAGCTGCAGGGTGCCATCGCCAACATACGCGAGGAGTTGCACGAGCGGCTGGTGCAGCTGAATACCGAGGGCAACCTCCTCGCAGCTCAGCGGCTCGAGATGCGCACCGCCTACGACCTTGAGATGCTCGAGGAGATGGGCTACTGCAACGGGATCGAGAACTACTCCCGGCACCTCGACGGTCGCAGCCCCGGGGAGCCGCCGCACACGCTCATCGACTACTTCGGCGAGGACTTCTTGTGCATCATCGACGAGAGCCACGTGACCGTCCCGCAGCTCCACGGCATGTACGAGGGCGATCGTTCGCGGAAGCTTACGCTCGTGGAGCACGGATTCCGGCTGCCGAGCGCGCTCGACAACCGGCCGCTCAAGTTCGACGAGTTCCGCGCGCGCATCCCGCAGACGGTCTTCGTGTCGGCCACGCCGGGCGACTACGAGATGCGTACCGCCCAGCGCGTCGTCGAGCAGATCATCCGACCCACCGGCCTCGTCGACCCTGCGATCGAAGTGCGCCCGACCCACGGCCAGATCGACGACCTCATGGGCGAGGTGCGGGAGCGCGCCGAGCGAAACGAGCGAACGCTCGTCACCACCCTCACCAAAAAGATGGCCGAGGACCTGGCCGACTACCTATTCGAACACGGCATCAAGGTCCGCTACATGCACTCGGACATCGGCACGCTCGAGCGTGTGGAGATCCTGCGGGACCTTCGGGCCGGGGTCATCGACTGTCTCGTGGGCATCAACCTGCTCCGCGAGGGACTCGACCTGCCCGAGGTCTCGCTTGTGGCGATACTCGACGCGGACAAGGAAGGGTTCCTTCGCAACCACCGCTCGCTCATCCAGACGATCGGCCGGGCGGCGCGTAACGTCTCCGGTGAGGTCATCCTCTACGCCGACAAGGTCACTGACTCGATGCGCACGGCCATGGATGAGACCGACCGCCGTCGCGCCCGCCAGGTGGCGTTCAACGCCGAGCACGGGATCGAGCCTCAGACGATCCGCAAGGCGATCCACGACATCGCGCAGTACGTTCGCGAAACGGAGGTCGGCCTCGAGCCGAGCGTGGATGTAGCGAGCGAGCTGGGCAAGCTTCCGCGCGAGGAGTTGGCGCGCGTGATCGCGGCGATGGAAGAGGACATGCACGGCGCTGCCGAGGCGCTCGACTTCGAGAGCGCGGCGCGCCTTCGCGACCAGGTCGTGAAGATCAAGGCTGAAGTGGAGTCCACCACCGCCGATGAGGTCCTCTCGCGCCTGAAGCAGGGCGCCCGGCGCGGCAGCGCCCACGGGGTGCGCAAGCGGAAGCGTTAGTGCCATGACGCGGTACGCCGTGAACCACGCTGCGTAGTCCTCGCAGGGGGCCCTCGGTGCCTCGGAGGACATGCCTCCTCGGCACCTTCCCCTGCTGCGGAGTGACTCCGCTTAGGTTCCGCCGTGCCGCGTCAGTCCGCCACAGCAATCATCTCTACCCGCGTGATGACGCCGTTCTCGACTGTCACCTTCCACTGGTCGCGGAATGCGTCCGGCATCGCGGTTGTGGAGCCCGCCGCGTAGTCACGCAGTTGCTCGATGGTCGCGGAATGGGTCTCAAGCCCCTCCACGCCACCGGTGTTGTAGGTGATGAGAGCGGCATCCGACAGTGGCACCGACTCGGGAGTCTCCGACTCGTTGACGTAGAGGATTCCGTTGCCCGGAACGGTCATGCCGTGGCTGGACGCATACGCGTCGGCCTCGGCGCCGGTGAAGATGTCGAAGAGGTCGACGCTGGCCTCCCATGCGCCGGTTGAGCCGGTGACTGCGCGCACGTATGCGTAGCGTACGTAACTCGGCTTGGGCACCTCCGCCACGTCCTCACCGGTCTCCACCACCTCGGACCCGACTTCGGCCTCGGTCTCTGTCTCGGGCGCTTCGGTCTCAGTCTCCGTGGCGTCCTCGGCAACCGATGCGTCATCATCGGTCGCGCGAGAAGACAGGTACCACGCGGTGCCGCCGGCGATGATCGCAACCAGCAGCAGGGTCACGACGAGAACCCAGACAGGGACGCTCTTGCCCGTGCCAGTGGCGGATGGTTCGGCGGTCATCGGTACTCCCTTACGGCTCGTAATAGGAATCGCGTGGCTGCTCTTCGATGATCGTCACGTGTTCGTCCTCGACGCTGAACCAGTAGTACCGGTTGAGGAGCTGTTCTTCGTCCTCGTACATGTAGATGCGGTCGTAGAACTCGCCGAACGTGACCACCTGCTTGTCCATGCCCGGGCCGTAGAAGCCGGGTGCCGGCATGTCGGGCCACGTGTACATCCATACGACCGGCTGGTCGCCGGACAGAACACGGTAGGACGCGACACCGTGCTCCTCGTTGCGCGGGTACCAGTAGTTGGCGTTGTAGTATGCCGCATCGCCTCGGCTGGTCAGGTAGTCGAGCGCCTCGGTCCCGGTGAGGAAGGCTGCCGAGTCCACGTCCACCCAGAGACTCGCCCAGGACCCGCCGCTTTCGTCGCGGATGCCCTTGAGCTGTCCGAAGATGCGCACCTCGGTCTCGTCGCTCGGACCCGCATTGGGGATGACCGGCTCATCTTCGGCCTCAACGTCCGTTTCTGTCGGCTCCGGCTCCTCGGACTCCGTCTCCGCGGTCACTTCCGGTGTGGCCGTTGCCTCGACGGTGGCGGTCGACTCCTCTGCGACATCGACGTCATCATCGCCAGCGCGGCCGAGCGCGTACGCTCCGGCGATAAGGCCGATCAGGAGTACCGCGGCTCCTGCGCCAGCAGCGATACGCTGGTTCTTGCTCAGGTCGGACCACTTCATCTGAGGCTCCCCCCGTTACGGCACGTACTGCGCCTCGATAGCGGTGACGGTGCCGTTGGTGATGGTGATCCAGTAGATCGATGCTTTGAAGGCGCTTGCGTTCGGTCCGCTCAGGGCTGCCACCCACTGGTCGAGGGTGAGCGTGTGTCCCTCGGAATCAGAGGTACCATCATCGTTCGTCACGACCGTCACCGGTATCCCGGTCTGAATCGGGAACTCACGGATCTTCGGGTTGTCGTTCACCACGTAGTAGTCGTTCGGCGGCGGGGACTCGTCTCCGTGGGCGGTTGCAGCGGCAGCTGCCTCGGGGCCGGTCAGCCACAACACGTAGTCGATGCGCATCACGTACGCGCCCGAGGACCCCGTGACGTCCACGATGAGGCCCGGCTGACGCTCGGTCGCAACTGCCGTGGTCCCGCTATCCGCAGCGGTGGGCTCCTCAGTGGTCGTCGCAGGCAGCTCCTCGGTATCTTCGGAATCCGTTTCCGAGGCGGTCTCATCGGCCTCGGTGACCTCATCCGACTCCGTATCGCCGCCAGCGTCCTCGAGTTCGGTGACGCGATCTTCGAGGTCACTGACTTCGGATCCGCGGAAGAACCACCCGCCTGCCACACCCGCGATCAGCGCCAGTACCACACCGGCTGCGATGAGCACGATCTTCTTCGTGCGCTCACTGTCCGCCATCGGGTCCTCCCCCCTCGGTATCCTATGGAGGCGAAGCTAGGGCAAGTAGAGCTGCTCGATCACAGTCACCACGCCGTTGGTCAGCGTCACGATGTACGTGCCGCTCCTGTACGCATCTGCGCTTGACCCGTTCACGGCCGAGGCCCATTCGGCGAGCGACATGGATCGGCCCATCGGGTCGACGGTGCCGTCGGCATTGGTGGTGACCCGCACGGTGAGTCCGGCCTGCATCGGGAACTCGCGCACCTTCGGGTTGTCGTTCACGACGTAGAAGTCGTTCGCCGGCACCTCTTCGCCGTGGGCCTCCGCTGCGTCTGCCGCCTCCTGCCCGGTGAGGAACTGGACGAAGTCGATCGACAGCACGTACGAGTCGCCTGAGGCCTTCACTCCCACCACTTCACCGGTCATCTGGTCTATCGTGGGCGGGAAGGTGCCCGAATCGTAGCTGATGTCGAGGTCGCCGCCTTCGGGCTCTGAGGCGAGTGTGGTGGTTGCTTCGCTGGCGGTGAGCGTCGTATCGCCGGACGGTGTATCCACCGAGCCGGTGGCGTCTGCAGTCGAGGTGCTCTCACGTTCGTTGCTGGTCTTGCCGGGCTCGTCGCCGAGCACTGCCCAGGCGGCTCCTGCCGCCACGAGCAACAGCACCACGCCGAGTGCGATGTACAGGGTCTTCTTCTTGCTGGTCGTGCGTCGTGCTTCACGGATTTCATCACTCATGGATATGTCCTCCTTTGACGTTGCCTAGTATGACGCAACACGTGCGCCGTATCAGCAACAGATGTGCGCCGGGCGAGCCCTCGGACTGCTCGCGCGGTTGGAGTACGCTTGTGAGACGCAAGTGGCGGGACGAGGGAGAGAGCATGACCGATGTGATCAGCACTCGCGGCCTCACGAAGTACTACGGGAAGACGCGAGGTGTCGAGAATCTCACGATGTCCGTACCCGCGGGCGCCGTGTACGGCTTCCTCGGGCCGAACGGGGCGGGCAAGACCACCACGATCCGATGTCTCCTCGGCATGCTGAAGCCCACTGCCGGTGATGCCGAAATCCTCGGCGAGCGCATCTCGCTCGACGGATCCGCGCTGCGGCGCCGCATCGGCTACGTGGCCGGCGAGGTGCGGCTGTACGACAAGGAGACCGGGCACTGGCACCTCGACTACGTTGCCGGCTTCCGTGGCGAGAAGGGAGCGCTCACCAAAGACCTCCTCGAGCGCTTCGATTTCGACCCCTCGAAGAAGGTCAAGGAGCTCTCCAAGGGCAACAAGCAGAAGCTCGCCCTGATCCTCGGCATGGCGCACGACCCGGAGCTGCTCATCCTCGACGAGCCCACCAGCGGTCTCGATCCGCTCAACCAGGAGTCCGTCTACGCGGTCATCGACGAGCGCGTAGCGGCCGGCCGCACGGTCTTCTTGTCGAGCCACGTGCTCTCCGAGGTCGAGCGTGTCTGCGATCGCGTGGGCATCATCCGTTCCGGGCGGCTCGTGGCCGAGGAGGGCGTGCAGGCGCTGCTCGGCAAGCGGCTCCGGGAGATCGAGGTCACGTTCGCCGAGCCGGTCGAGTCGGCATTCCTCGCCAGCGTGCCGGGCATCGACAACGTTCTGGCCGTGAGCGACACGGTGCTCACCGCCCGCGCGAAAGGCGACGTGGTCGATGCGGTCATCAAGCGCATCGCCGAGCGGAGGGTCGCCGACGTGCGCATCCAGCAGGCCAGTCTCGAGGACGTCTTCCTCGAGTACTACCGGGCTGAGGCGGGCGACGAGGCGCCGATCGTCACAGAGGGAGGGGAGGACCGATGAGCTGGACGCTCCTGCGTGGCACGTTGCACCAGCACCGCAGCTCGATCTTCTGGTTCTCCTTCGGGCTGGTGAGCTACGCCTGGATGATGACCTGGTTCTATCCCCAGCTCGGCGGGAACCAGTACGCCGAGCTGATCGAAAGCATGCCCGCCGAGATGATGGCGATCTTCGGCGGTACGGAGGTCTCGTTCGCCTCCCTCGGCGGCTACTTCCAGACCGAGTACCTCGGGCTCATGTGGATGCTGATCGTGGCATCGGCGCTCATCATCTTCGCGGTGCGGGCGTTCGCCGGCGAGATCGCCAATGGCACGATGGAGTTCGTGCTCACGCAGCCGATCTCGCGCGTGAAAGTCGCGATCACGCGCGTTGTGGCACTCATCGGGTACGCGATCATGCTCGCTGCGGCGAGCTTCGCGCCCATCATGATCTTCGGACCCAAGTACGAGATCGACCTGAGCGCCGAGACGTTCTGGACGCTATCCGCCTTCGGCACGCTCTTCATGCTGGCGATCGGCGGTTTCGCGCTGCTGCTGAGCTCGATGTTCCGCGGCGGCGGCAAGCCCGGGGCGATCGCCGCGGGCGTTCTCGTGCTGTTCTGGATAGCCGACCTCGTGGCCAGCGTTTCGGAAGCGGCCGAATTCTTCGATCCGGTGAACATCGTCAGCTACTGGCAGCCCGGCAAGATCATCAACGGCGATCCGGTGGCCGGTGAGGCGTGGTGGCTCTACGGGGTCATCGCGGTGGTGACGCTCATCGGGTCCGTCGTGATCTTCTCCCGTCGCGACGTCGCGTAGGACCGGGGAGCGCATGGCCGGGCCGCATACTCACGAGTACGACCTCACGACGCTGCTGCCGGGCGAGCGCTACTGCCCCGCGTGTGCGGGCCGCGTCTGCGATGCGCTGACCGCGCTGGAGGGCGTGACGCAGGCCGAGTGCGATCTTGCCATCGGCGTGCTCAGCGTCACGCGCGACCCGAAGCTGCTGTCCGGTGCGGCCCTCGAGTCGACGCTGCGGCGCATCGTCGTGGAGGCGGCCGATGGTGTCGCACACGCCGCCTACCGGCTCACGGGCCTCGATTGACCCGACTGCGCGCGGACCGTGGCTAAGTCCGTACGGCAGCTGCCCGGAGTGCTCTCGGCCGACGTGAACTTCGCGACCGGCATCATGCTGCTCGAATACGACGAGGCCCTCGATCCGCGCGCCCGCGCCGTGGGGGTCATCGCCGGCGCCGGACATGGCGCCGAGCCGCTCGACGATACCGACGCTCCCGGTGTCAGGGCGACCTGGTGGACCAATCACGGCGCCGAGGTGAGCCTCGGCATCTCGGGTGCACTGATCGTCCTCGGCTGGCTGCTCGGAGGCCTGCAGTCCGAGACGCCGTCGGTTCTCGCGTACGGGCTGGCTATCATCATCGGCGGGACGCTCACATGGCGTCGCGCGGCCGCATCGCTCGTTGCCCGGACGCTCGACATGAACCTGCTCATGACCATCGCGGTCACGGGTGCGGCGGCCATGGGCGAGTGGAGCGAGGCCGCCACGGTCATCTTCCTCTTCGCTCTTGGCGGCTTGCTCGAATCGCGATCGCTCAGCCGGACGCGCCGCTCGATAGCCGAACTCATGGACCTTGCGCCGCCGCGCGCCCGGGTTCGTCGGGACGGCGCCGAAGAAGAGGTCGAGCCCGCGCAGGTTGCCGTCGGCGAGACGGTGGTCATTCGGCCAGGCGAGCGCGTGCCGCTCGACGGCGTGATCGTGGAGGGTGCATCCGCCTTTGACGAGTCGCCGATCACGGGCGAATCGGTGCCCGCCGACCGAACGGTCGGCGACACGGTTTACGCAGGCACGCTCAACACGTCCGGCCTGGTAGCGATCCGTACGACTGCGGGTGCACGCGACACAGCGCTCGCGCGCATCGTGCATCTTGTTGAGGTCGCGCAGGCCAGTCGCGCGCCAGTACAGCGGTTTGTGGACCGCTTCAGCCGCGCTTACACGCCGGTCGTCATCGTGGGGGCGCTCGCGATCGGAGTCGTCGCTCCCGTGCTCGGCGAGCTCACCGGGAGCTGGGCGGGCTTCGAGGCATGGCGCGACTGGGTGTACCGGGCGCTCGTCCTGCTCGTCGTCTCGTGTCCCTGCGCGCTCGTGGTCTCCACGCCGGTCGCCATCGTCTCGGGCATCACGCGAGCGACCCGCGACGGCATCCTCATCAAAGGTGGAGCGTTCCTGGAGCTCGCCGGCAAGGTCCAGGCTGTCGTGTTCGACAAGACCGGCACGCTCACCGAGGGTCGCCCCGAGGTGGTCGAAACGGTGCCGCTCGGTGCGGCATCGCCTGCCCGCGTTCTCGGTCTTGCTGCGGCCCTTGAGGCGCACTCGAACCACCCGCTCGCGGCTGCAGTGGTGGCGGCTGCGCCGCAGGGGACGGTCATGAGCGTCACCGAGCTTGCCGAGGTGCCTGGCCGGGGGGTGTCCGCCCTCGTGTTCGGCGAGATCCGGGTGGCGGTCGGCAGCCTCGCGTACGTTCGCGATCTGGGCGCGGTCTCGGAACGCATGGATGCCGAGGCCGAACGCATGGAGTCCGAGGGCCTCACGGTGCTTGCGGTGGCCGAGGGAGAGGCGCCCGGCGCGATCGCGCTCGGGCTGATCGGCATCGCCGACGCGCTGCGCCCCGAGGCGGCCGAGGTCACCTCGGCGCTCCGCGATGCGGGCGTTGCCCACGTGGTGATGCTGACGGGTGACAACCCGCGCGCCGCGGCGCGCGTGGCTGCCGAGGCGGGCATCACCGAGTACCGCGCCCGCCTGCTGCCCGAGGAAAAGACGACCACGATCGCTGACCTCCAGGAAACGTACGGAATCGTGGCGATGGTGGGGGACGGTGTGAACGACGCGCCCGCGCTCGCGGCTGCCGATATCGGCATCGCGATGGGTGGTGCGGGCGCACACATCGCGATCGAGACGGCGGACGTGGCGCTCATGCGCGATGACCCCGGCGCCGTGGTCGGGCTGCTGCTCCTGGGTCGCCGGACGATGGCCATCATCCGTCAGAACGTGGTGCTCTCCCTCGGCTTCAAGGCGCTCGTCATGGTGCTTGCGATCGCCGGTCACGCGACGCTGTGGATGGCGGTCTTCGCCGACACCGGCGTGGCGCTCATCGTGATCGCAAACGGCCTGCGGCTCCTGCGCAGCCGCTAGCCGCACCGGCGCGGCATCCCTCCGAGGCCGGCGCCCCGACCCGCTCGCAGACTCCACGCAGAAACCCGCTTGCGCTACCTTGTAATGCGAGGTACTATCCAATACACAGTATCGCCGAGGGATAGGGGATCCCGAGATGACCGACGACGTGATGCGCTTCTTCGCAGCATGGATGCTCACGCACGAGGCTGCCGACGAAGGTCTGAAGGCCGCCGTGCTCCGCGGTGAGCAGGGCGGGGCCGAGGGCATGGCAGGTGGACCGGATGCGTTCGTGGACGGGCTCGCGGCCATGGTGGCCGAGGAGAAGGAGCGGCTCAAGCGGGACCTCGAGGCGCGCGCACGTGGCGAAGAGGTCGCGATCGAGAAGCAGCCCGATCCGGCGCTCGAGGAGGTCTGCTTCGAGGTCGCCGAACTCCGCGGCCGTCTCGACAACATCGAGTCGTTGCTCGAATCGCTCCTGCGCAAACTCGGCCAGTAGGGGGTGCCCCATGGCCTCCCGAGAGTCCATCATCATCGGCGTCACCCTGAAGCATCTCGTCGCGGCGCTTCCGCGCGCGCGCTTCGGACTCGCGTCAGGACCACGTCGCCGAGCCGAGTGGGCACGCGCACTCAGGCTAGCCTTTGAGGAGCTCGGTCCGGCGTTCATCAAGCTCGGACAACTGATCTCGGTGCGCCCCGACGAGTTCTCCGAGGAGCTCGTCACCCAGATGCGCACCATGCAAGACGCGGTCCCCGCGCTTCCGGCGCGCGCGATTCGCGACGTCATCATCACGGAGTTCGGTGTGCCGCCCGAGCAGTTGTGGGCGACGTTCGACAACGAGCCGCTCGCCTCGGCGTCCATCGCGCAGGTGCATCGCGCAACGCTCGCCTCACCGTACCGGCCGGTCTGGGGCGAGACGCTGCCGGCGGGCGCCGATGTGGTCGTGAAGGTCGTGCGGCCCGGCGCCGCCGAGTCGATCCGCTCGGACATCGTCGTTGCGCGCAAGCTGCTCACCCGCGTCGGCCGGACGGCCTTCGGCAGACGAGTCGACCCGGTGGCGCTCCTCGACGAGTTTGCGGTGACCGTCGAACGTGAGCTGGACTTGCGCACCGAGGGTCGTGTGGCCGATCGGTTCCTGTTCGACTTCCGCGACGATCCAAAGGTCGTTGCGCCGCGCATCGTGTGGCCGCGCAGCACTGCCCAGGTGCTCACGATGGAGTTCATGCGCGGTTGGAGGCTCACCGATATCGAGGAGGCGAAGGCGGCCGGCGTGGACTGCTTCGGCCTCGCGGTGCACGGAGCGACAGCGTTCATGCGACAGGTCTTCGTGTACGGCCGCTACCACGCCGACCTCCACCCGGCGAACCTGTTCGTGACGCCCGAGAACACGATCGCGTATCTGGACTTCGGCATCACCGGCTATCTGACGCCGGAGGAGCGCATGAACATCACGCAGGTGATGGCGGCGCTCGTGTACCGGGACCCGGACCGCGCGCTGAAGTACTCCGCCGAGTTGGGCGTGCACGTGCCCGATGACCGCATCGAGCCGGTCCGGCGCGGTCTGGGCGAGCTGCTCGACGGCACGACGAGGCCCGACGGGACCCGCGACTTCGCGCACTTCGGCCTCGGCTTCCTGAAGCTCCTTGGCGAGCACGGCATCAAGATCCCGAGCGGCTACGGGCTGCTGATCAAGTCGCTTGCGACGGTGGAGGGCGTGGCGCGGGCGCTCTATCCGGAGATCGACATCGTGGCCACGGCGCAACCGTTCACCACGCGCATCCTGGGTCGGGCGATGGGAGACCCGGCGCGACTGTACGAGCGCATGCCGATGGCGATCCGGGCGGCACTCAGGGAGCTTGTGGCATAGACGCGCCGGGGGCGCGGGAGACGGGGGGCGTCATGAACGAGCAGGCAGTGGTGCGGCATGATCACACAGCGTACTGGCGTGGGGCGCTCTGGGGGGTCGGGGTCGCAGTGTGCGCCTCGGTGTTGGCCTCGGCGGTCTTCGTGGTCGGAGTCGGTATCGCCGAGTTCTCGGCGATCATGTTCGGATTCACCGAAGAAGTGGGAGTGCCGGTCTTCGGGGTGATCATCGCGCTGACGGCGATCGCGTACGCCGTCTTCATCCACATGATCGTGCGAGGGATAGGCCGGTCGGCCGAGGTGCCGTGGACGATTTGGCCGGCGATGGCGGCGCTGCCCACCGCGTGGGTGTTCATCGTGCTCGCCAGCGGCTCAGACGTACTCGAGCCGATCCTCGCGATCATGCAGCTCGTCGGCATCGCGATCGCGTTCGTGACGCTCGGCCAGCATCGCTGGGCGCAGGTGGCGCGATGAGGCCGGGTGCGCAGACGGCGGGGATCACGCTGGCGGTCCTGCTGTGCCTGGTGACCGCTGGCATCGTCGCGCTGGTCGTGATGGGCGCGGGGCCTTACCTGCTCATCTTCCTGCTGGGCCTGCGGGAGGACTGGCAGATGATCGCGGCTGTGGCTGCCACGTGGTTCATCGCGCTGGCCCCGATCATCGCCGCGGTCTGCGTGGTCGCGCGCGCGGTGGCTCTGCGTGGAGAGAGCACCGCAGGGATCATGCTCGGCGTGGCGGCGTACCCGGCACTCTGCCTCGCGCTCGTGCTTCTCACACCCGAGTCATTGATGGAGGTGCGCTGGATCGGACTTGCGCACGGGTTCGTAGCGATTCCCGTTGCGCTCGGGGTGGCGGTGATCTGGGCCCTGATCCGGCCAGGGGGCCGACTCGGGGCCGTCCGACCCGGCACCGACGTCGCGACGGCGGCGGTGCCCCGATGGCGACCAACCTACTAGCGGTCGCCGACTTCCTCGGGCAGCTCGCTGTCGAACGATCCGGAGCGGTAGCCCTCGAGGTCCTGCGCTACGAAGGTGAAGCCGGCCTGCTTCACCCCTGCGGCAAGCTGCTCGCGCAGCGCGAAGGCGCGCTCCATCTCGGCCGAATCCACCTCGATACGCGCTACGTTGCCGTGCGCGCGGATGCGCACCTGCCGAAGACCGAGCGCGCGGGCTGCGGCCTCGGCGGCGGCGATGCGCTCGAGCGCCACCTCGGTGATGGGCGTTCCGTACGGGAAGCGTGTCGCCAGGCATGCGCCGGCCGGCTTGTCCCAGTTTGGAAGGCCGAGCTGCTCGGCGAGCAGCCGAATCTCGTCTTTGTGCAATCCGACCTCGAGCAGTGGGCTCACCACGCCGAACTCCACGGCCGCACGGCGGCCGGGCCGACGGTCGCCGGTGTCGTCGGCGTTCGTGCCGTCGAGAACCCAGGCGATGCCGCGCGCGGTGGCGATGGTGCGCAGAAGCGCGAACATCTCGGCCTTGCAGTAGTAGCAGCGGTCGGTAGGGTTCGCCTGGAAGCGGGGATCGGACAGTTCGTAGGTCTCGGCCTCGTGTAGCTGCAGGCCGAGGTTGCGGGCGGTCGCGCGGGCCTCGTCGATCTCCGCTGCGGGGTGGACGTCTGAGACCGCGAGCACCGCGATACACCGTTCGCCGAGCACGGCATGAGCGGCGAACGCAAGGAGCGTGGAATCCACACCCCCGGAGTACCCCACGAGGGCGCTTCCGAGGTTGTGAAGGCGGTTTCTGAGATCGTCGTACTTGCGTGTCAGGGTCGGCACATGTACTCCCTTGCGATACCGAGTAAGCGTATCGTACATGAGTGTTCCCTGCGGCAAGGGGAATAGGTGCTAGAGAGGCCGCGACGAGGGGGTCATATGTCTGACGAGAGCCGGGCCAGTATCGAGCACATGAGCGGGGACGACGAGGTGGTGGAGCCGCCTCAATCGTTCTCCGAGATGGCCGTCATCCCTGATCGGGAGACGTACCAGGAGATGTATCGGCAGTCGATCGACGACCCGGAGACTTTCTGGGGCGATGCTGCACGCGCCGAACTCGAATGGATCAAGCCGTTTGAGACGGTGAGGAGCGGCGGGTTCGAGAACCTCGACTACAAGTGGTTCGAGGATGGGACCCTCAACGTTTCGGCCAACTGCCTCGACCGGCACCTCGGCACGTGGCGGCGCAACAAGGCAGCGCTCATCTGGGAAGGCGACGACGGAAGCTCGCGGACCTTCACCTACCAGCAGCTCCATCACATCGTCAGCCGTTTCGCGAACGTGCTCAAGAAGAAGGGGATCGAGCCCGGCGACCGGGTAGCGATCTACCTCCCGATGATTCCCGAGCTCCCGATGGCGATGCTTGCATGTGCGCGTATCGGCGCGATCCACTCGGTCGTCTTCGGTGGCTTCTCGGCAAGCGCGCTCCGGGAACGCATCCAGGACTGCGGGGCCAAGCTCCTGGTAACTGCCGATGAGGGCATCCGAGGCGGACGCAAGGTCGCCCTCAAGGTGGCGGCCGACGAGGCGCTCTTCGAGTGCCCGAGCGTCGAGGCGTGCATCGTGGTCAAGCGCGGTAGCGGCGACGTGGACATGGAGCCGGGTCGTGACACGTGGTGGCACCAGGAGGTCACGGCGCCCGAGGTGCGCAAGCCGTGCCCACCCGAGCCGATGGGCGCCGAGGATCCGCTCTTCGTGTTGTACACGTCGGGCTCCACCGGCAAGCCCAAGGGCGTGCTGCACACGACGGCTGGCTACCTGCTGTACACCGCGATGAGCTTCAAGACGGTCATGGACTATCGCGATGAGGACGTGTACTGGTGCACCGCCGATATCGGCTGGGTGACCGGCCACAGCTACATCGTGTACGGCCCGCTTGCCGCCGGAGCCACGTCGCTCATGTTCGAGGGCGTTCCCACGTACCCGGACCCTGCGCGGTTCTGGGCCGTCATCGAGAAGTACCGCGTGAACACGTTCTACACCGCGCCCACGGCGATCCGCGCGCTCATGCGTCATGGCGCCGGCTGGCCGCAGCGCTACGACCTCTCCTCGATCCGGCTTCTCGGCACGGTGGGCGAGCCCATCAACCCCGAGGTCTGGATGTGGTACCACGACACCATCGGCCGGGGCGAGGTGCCGATCGTGGACACCTACTGGCAGACGGAGACTGGCGGCTTTCTCATCACGCCGTTCCCCGGCGCAACGCGGCTCAAGCCCGGCTCGGCGTCGTGGCCGTTCTTCGGCGTTGTGGCCGAAGTGGTCCGCGAGGACGGCAGCCGTGCCGAGCCCGGTGACGGCGGATACCTCACCGTCAAGGAGCCCTGGCCGGGAATCCTGCGCGGGACCTGGGGAGATCCTGATCACAGCCGCATGCGCGAGGTGTACTTCGAGCGTTTCCCCGGTCGCTACTTCACCGGTGACGGGGCACGCGTGGACGCCGACGGCGACTTCTGGCTGCTCGGCCGCGTGGACGACGTCATCAACGTAAGCGGGCACCGCATGGGCACCGCCGAGATCGAGAGCGCGCTCGTGAGCCATGATGCCGTCTCGGAGGCCGCCGTTGTCGGCTTCCCGCATCCGGTGAAGGGCGAGGGCATCCACGCCTACGTGGTGTTGCGCGATGGCCAGTTGGCCTCGGACGATCTCGCCACGATCCTGAAGGGGCATGTCCGCAAGATGATCGGTCCGATCGCGCAGCCGGACCGCATCCAGTTTGCGCGCGATCTGCCGAAGACCCGCAGCGCCAAGATCATGCGCCGCATCCTGCGAAAGATCGCCGCCGGGGAGACCGAAATGGAGGCGTTCGGCGACCTCACCACGCTCGCCGACCCGAAGGTCGTGAAGGACCTGCTCGCCGGGGTGTAGAGGGGAAAGACGTGGACGACAGCGACGCAACGCAGCCGATGGAGGCCGTTTCCGCCGAGGACGCGACGCAGGTCATGCCACCGGCTGATGAGCCTGTCGAGCCGGTGACCGGCGTGAGTGACGGCGAGGGCTCCGGTGGCGTGCCACCCCGGAAGGTCGCGATCGCGCGGGTCTGGTTCGCGGTAGCGGTGATCGCGGTGCTGCTTGCGGCGGTGGCGATCGGCGTCTTCCTCGGGACTCGCAAGGACGAAGCGCCCGAGGTTGCGGAGACTACGGAGGTCGCAGAGGTTGTCGTGCCCGATCTTCGGGGCATGACGCTCGAGCGTGCCACACAGGACGCCGAAGCACTCGGTCTCACGATCGGCGAGAGCGCGACTGCGGTCGTCGATGAGTCCGTGACCCCCGCAGGCACCGTCCTCAGTCAGGACCCGCTGCCGGGGGCGAAGGTCGAGCCCGGGTCGGCGATCGTGCTCGTGATCGCCGAGGCGCCAGCCGAGCCACCTGCGGCCGACACCGGGGGGACGTCCGGCACAACGCCGTCGGGCAGCGCCGATCCCGCCGTCACGCCCCCGCCGCCCCCGGACGACGTGTCCATCGCTGACCTCGGTGAACTCGTGGTTGCTCCGAGGGCGATCGACCTCAGCATCTTCCAGTTGCAGCAATGGACCACGGTGCTCGAGCACACCGGTACTGCAGAAGAGTGGACGAGCGGCACGATGACGCTTGGCGCAGGAGAGAAGCGGATCCTGCTCACGGCAGACGGTCCGAACGGGTATCTCGTGGGCGTGTGGTCGTGGGACGCCGTGAACGATACCGACTGGCACCTCGAGTCGATCGTGGTATCCGCTCCGGGCGGTGCGACGTTCGAGACGGTCCTCGATGCACCGGCGGGTAACCACACGTTCATGGTCAAGTCGAACAACACGGCGGTCCTTTGGACCGTGAAGGTTCAGGAGAAGAAGTAGCGGCACCTCCGGGGACGTGACGCCTGCACATCGACGCCTAACCTCAGCACGTGGTCGTTCGCCATCAGTGAGATGCGGTAGCACCCAGATCAAGCGCACCGCGCGCGGCTGACTCAAGCGCAGGGACCAGGTGCTGTCGGAGGATCTCCGGGTCGGGTGGCGCTCCCTCGGCGTCGGTCACGTCGAAGACGTCTGCCGCAACGCCGCCGATGGTCGTGATGGCCGCGCGGCGGATGTCGAGGTCCTGCGAGGCGATGGCGCGGGCGAGATCGTGCAGCAGGCCCACGCGGTCGGCGGCGCGGACGCGCACGCCGGTCGTGAACATCCCGCGTGGCCGGATCTCCACTGTGGGGACGGTCGAGGCCGAGGGAGCCGAGGGGTAGTGCTTGCGCCGCTCGGCGAGGCGCGTGTCGAGGTCGATCGCACCGGTGAGCGCGAGCCCGAGCGTGCGCTCGAAGGTGTTCCAGGTGCCGGTGTCAGCCGCCGCGCGCGTGGCCGAGGCCACCACGAACGTGTCGAGCGCGATGTCGCTCCGGTCGGTGAACGCCTCGGCGGAAAGCGCGCCGAGCCCCGCAAGCGCGAGCGCGCCGCTCACGATCGCGAAGAGCCCCGGACGGTCGCGGGTCACCACATCGACCAGCCAGGTGCCGTCGGCGGGACCGACGCTCACGCTGAACGAGAAGCGACCAGGGGCCCCGGGCCCGGCGATCGACCGTGCGAGGCGTGCGTCGCGCAGCACATCGTCGTCGGTTCGGCGTGCCAGGTACCGCAGCGGTGCGTGCTCGAGGAAGTCGAGCACTGCCCGCGATGCGCCCACCGAGGCGGCAGCCCGCAGCGCCGAGGAGCGGGTGGCCTCCGCGGCAGCCACGATGCCGGCTCCGTCCACGTCGGGTGCAAGCGCGTCCTCGAGCTTGGCGGCGAGATCCCCGATGAGTGCGGCACGCCACGACGTCCAGACCTCCGGGCCGGTCGCCCGCATGTCTGCGACCGTCAGGGCGTAGAGCGGCGCGATGAGCCGGGCCTCGCCAAGCCGGGCCGCCGCCGCCAGGATGGCGTCCTCGTCCGAGGGGTCGGTGTGCGCGGCCAGGTCCGACAGCAGCAGGTGCTCGGCCACGAGCTTCCCGGCGAGCAGCGCGTGCGTGGCGTCCAGGCCGAAGGCGACCGCCGCTGCCTCGGCCACTTCGCTTCCTCGCGCGGCGTGTCCCGGCGACTCGTCGCGCTTGCCGGCGTCGTGGGCGAGGGCTGCCACGAGTGTCACGTCGCGCATTGTCGGCTCCACGTGGTCCGCGCCGAGACCGTCGAGCTCGGCATGCGTCGCCTGGAGCACGCGCAGGCAGTGGGCGCCCACAGTGAAGCGGTGGGAGAGGGCCGGACGCCGGAGCGGCATGAGCGCGCCGAAGCCGGAAAGCCGCGCCTCGAAGCGTCCGTGGAACCCCGCATGCTCGGCCGCTGCGAGCGCATCCTCGCTGCCGCCGGCGAACCGCCGGAGGTCTTCGAGTGTCACGTCGCTCCCCGTTGGCACCACAGCGTTGCCGAGCCGGGCGCGTACGGCGAGCAGCGTGTGATGCACTCGCTCGAGCGCATCCTGAACCGCCTGCGTGTTGAGACCGTCGATCTCGGCCGCATCGAGCGTGAGCTGGTTGCCCCCGCGCGGATCGGCACGGTGGACGCTCCATCTGGCAGCGGTGAGCGCGTGCTGCGCGGCCGCGATCGCCGCGGCCTCTGACGCGGTGAGCAGCTTGGCCGTGGTGAGCGGCTCGAGTCCCGGGCAGGGCCCACCCGCGCGCAGTGTCGCGTGCCAGGTCAGCTCGTCGATGTCTCGCTGGCCGCCCGCGCCGTCTTTGAGATCCGGCTCGAGCAGATAGGGCGAACCCGGCCGCTCCCGTTCGAGGATCGCCAGGCGCAGCCGCTTCGCGTCTCTGCGCAGCCGCCGGAAGGTATCGGCGAACACCCGCGCGCCGAGCGCCTCGTCGCCGGCCAGGAAGCGCGCGGTCATGAACCCGGTGGCGTTCTGGACGTCCTCGGCGACCGCCAACACCTGGCCCTTCGGCGTGCGCACCTGGTGCCCCACAACGAGGCCGACGTCCCAGAGCGGGTAGAGCACCGCCCGTACGAGCGGATCGAGATCGGCCTTCGTGCCCTTGGATACGACGAGCAGGTCGATGTCCGAGCCGGGCAGCAGGCGACGTGCGCCGTAGCCTCCGAGCGCGAAGAGCGCGAACGGCGCCGAGACGGCCGATGAGGCCACCCCCGTGCGTTCGAGGATGGCCTCATCGGTGAGGTCGGAGAGCGTGCGGGCCGCGGCGGTACCCGGCTCGGCGGTCGCGATGAGCCGCGTCCGCTCGGCGAGGTATCCATCCAGCGGCCCGCGCGCCACCATGACCGTCGCGTCCTAGAGCGCGTCCGGGCCGCGTTCGCCCGTTCGGATCCGTATCGCGCCCTCGCAGTCGTACGTGAACACCTTGCCGTCGCCGATCTTGCCGCTGCGGGCGGCCTCGACGATCGCATCCTCCACCTTCGGGGCCAGCGCGTCGTCCACGATGACCTCGATCTTCACCTTCGGCACGAAGTCCACGGTGTACTCGGCGCCACGGTAGATCTCCGTGTGGCCCTTCTGCCGGCCGAAGCCCTTCACCTCGTAGGCGGTGAGCCCGGCCACGCCCAGTGCGTGCAGCGCGTCCTTCACGTCGTCGAGCTTGTGCGGCTTGATGACCGCTTCGATCTTCTTCACGGCAGTCTCCTTTGGCAGCGCTTACGCTACGGTCTCGGTCTGAACGAAGTCGGGGTAGGCCCGGTTGCCGTGCTCGCCGATGTCGAGGCCCTCGAGCTCCTCTTCCTCGGCCACACGCACACCCATCGTCGCCTTGATGGCGAGCCATGCCACCATCGAGACGGTGAACACGAACGCGCCGACAGCCACTACGCCGAGCGCCTGGCTGCCGAGCAGCCCGAATCCGCCGCCGAAGAACAGTCCGTCACCCGTGGTGCCGGGCATGAACTTGTCCTGCGCAAAGAGGCCCACTGCAAGCGTCCCGAAGATACCGCCCATGCCGTGCACGGCAAGCGCGCCCACCGGGTCGTCGAGCTTGAGCTTGTCGAGCAGCAACACGCCGAACACCACCATACCGCCGGCGATTGCACCGATCACGAGCGCGCTGCCCATGCTCACGAACGCGCAGCTCGCCGTGACGCCCACGAGTCCGCCGAGCATGCCGTTGATCGTCATGCCGATGTCTGGCTTGCCCAGCACCTTCCAGGCCACCGCGGTGGCTACGATCGCACCGGCTGCGGCGGCGAGGTTGGTGGTGACGATGATGTGCGAGATGGACATGGGTTCGGCGGCCATAGTGCTGCCGGGGTTGAAGCCGAACCAGCCGAGCCACAGCACGAGCGCACCGGTCATCGCCGAGGTCATGTTGTGGCCTGGGATCGCGTTGACCTTGCCGTTCTTACCGTACTTGCCGATGCGCGGGCCGAGCACCAGGATGCCCGCGAGCGCCGCCCATGCGCCTACGGAGTGGACCACCGTGGAACCTGCGAAGTCCCAGAAGCCGAGTGAGGCGAGCCAGCCGCCACCCCAGATCCAGTGACCGACGGTCGGGTAGACGAATGCCACCAGCAGGAACGAGAACACGATGAACGAGAGGTACTTGATTCTTTCGGCCACCGCGCCCGACACGATCGTGGCGGCGGTACCCGCGAACACCAGCTGGAAGAAGAACTTCGCCATGAGCGGCACGCCCGCCCAGCCCATAGCCGAGTACACGCCCGAGTAGGCGTCGCCCACGGCCGGGCTGTTGTCGGCACCGCCCACCATGAACAGGCCCTTCAGTCCGATGAAGGCGTTGCCGTCGCCGTACATCAGTCCCCAACCGACCACCAGGAACGCGATCGTAGAGACCGCGAACACGATGAAGTTCTTGGAGATGATGTTGACGGTGTTCTTCGCACGCGCGAAGCCCGACTCCACAAGCGCGAAGCCGAGGTTCATGAAGAACACCAGCATGCCTGCGAGGAGCACCCATACGGTGTCCAACGCTACCTGTACGTCCATGTGCCACCTTCCTTCATGGTTCCGGTCCCGGGGCAGCGGCTGCTCGGCCACGCCCGCATCACGTCTCTCAGGGTGACTCGCGCATGTTTCGGGTGCGTGTCACCGGAGTGAAGGTTAGGTGGCCTTCCGAAGCGAACGTGCGTTCGCTTCGAACCGGGCGTAGAATAGGGAGTTGCAGCGAAACAGCCCTGTCTCCCGCACGGAAGGTTCACTCCCCGATGTCACTCGACCGCATCTCGATTCGCGGCGCACGCGAACACAACCTTAAGAACATCGATCTCGAGATCCCGCGCGACCAGCTCGTGGTGATCACCGGGCTCTCCGGCTCCGGCAAGTCCTCGCTCGCCTTCGACACCATCTACGCCGAAGGGCAGCGCCGGTACGTGGAGTCGCTCTCGGCGTACGCACGCCAGTTCCTCGGCCAGATGGACAAGCCGGATGTGGACCACATCGAAGGCCTGTCGCCCGCGGTCTCGATCGACCAGAAGACGACCTCGAAGAACCCGCGCTCCACGGTGGGCACGGTGACCGAGATCTACGACTACCTGCGCCTGCTCTTCGCGCGCGTGGGCATCCCGCACTGCCCGGTGTGCGGCCGAACGATCGAGAAGCAGTCGCCCGAGCAGATCGTGGACGCCATCCTCGAGCTGCCCGAAGGGACGAAGTTCCAGGTGCTCGCACCGATCGTGAAGGGGCGCAAGGGCGAGTACCACAAGCTGTTCGAGGATCTCAAGACCGAAGGGTTCACGCGCGTGCGCGTGGACGGCGAGGTCAAGACGCTCGACGAGGAGATCCCGCTCGACAAGAAGTTCAAGCACACGATCGAGGTCGTGCTCGACCGGCTGGTGATGAAGGACTCGATCCGCCTGCGCCTGTCCGAGAGCGTGGAGATGGCCCTCAGACTCGCCTCGGGCACGCTCACTGTCGCCGTCACCGACGGTGAGGAGCTCGAGTTCTCGCAGGCGCTGGCGTGTCCCGAGCACGGCTTCTCGATGGACGAGCTCGCGCCACGCGACTTCTCCTTCAACTCACCGTATGGCGCCTGTCCCGAGTGCCTCGGTCTCGGCAGCCGCCTCGAGGCCGACCCCGACCTCATCGTGCCCGACCCAACGCTCACGATCGCCGAAGGCGCGATCAAGCCCTACTCGGGCAACCTCAACTACTACCCGCAGCTCGTGGAGGCCGCAGCCAAGCACCTCGGCGTGTCGATCGACGTGCAGTGGAACGAGCTTTCGGAGAAGGCGCGGCACAAGTTGCTGCATGGATTCGGCGACGAGAAGATCCGTCTCGACTACATCACGCGCGACGGCCGCGAGACGTACTGGTACACGCAGTACGAGGGCGCGCTCGCAAGCGTGATGCGGCGGCACGACGAAACTGAGTCCGAGATGAGCAAGGAGAAGCTCGAGGAGTACATGGCGGTGATCCCGTGCGCCACATGCGGCGGGGCCCGCCTCAAGCCCGAGATCCTCGCGGTCACCTGCGGCGGCATGAGCATCAACCAGGTGACGAGAATGGCAGCCAAGGACTCGCTCGAGTTCTTCGAGGCTGCCCAACTGCTCACCGAGCGCGAGCAGGTGATCGCCGGCCGCGTCATCAAGGAGATCGTCGAGCGCCTTCGCTTCCTGGTGGACGTGGGTCTCGACTACCTGACGCTCGAGCGGGGCACCGCCACGCTCTCGGGCGGCGAGGCGCAGCGCATCCGGCTTGCCACGCAGATCGGCAGCGGGCTTGTGGGCGTGCTTTACATCCTCGACGAGCCGTCGATCGGCCTGCACCAGCGCGACAATGCGCGGCTCATCGCCACGCTCGAGCGCCTGCGCGACCTCGGCAACACGGTCATCGTTGTGGAGCACGATGAGGAGACCATCCGCTCGGCGGACTTCGTGGTGGACATGGGGCCGGGCGCGGGCGAGCACGGCGGCGAGCTCGTGTGCGTGGGTACGCCCGATAAGCTGCTTACGTGCCCCGAATCGCTCACCGGCATGTACCTGTCTGGCGAGGTGGCCATTCCGATTCCCGAAGAGCGCAGGACCGCCGAGCGCGGGCACATCGTCTTGAGCGGCGCGTGCGAGAACAATCTCAAGGAGATCGACGTGGCGGTACCGCTCGGCAACCTCACCGTGGTCACCGGTGTGAGCGGCTCGGGTAAGAGCTCGCTTGTGGCCGACACGCTCGCGCCTGCGCTCAGCAATGCGGTCTTCCGCACGCGCCACCGCACGGGCAAGTACGGGCGGATCGAGGGGCTTTCGGAGATCGATAAGGTGATCACCATCGACCAGAGTCCCATCGGCAGAACGCCGAGGAGCAACCCCGCCACGTACACCGGCGTGTGGGACGATATCCGCGCGCTGCTCTCGTCGACCAACGAGGCGAAGGCACGCGGCTACTCGCAGGGGCGCTTCAGCTTCAACGTACGCGGTGGGCGCTGCGAGAACTGCAAGGGCGACGGGCAGATCAAGATCGAGATGCACTTCCTGCCCGACGTGTACGTGCCATGCGAGGTCTGCAAGGGCGCGCGGTACAACCGGGAGACACTGCAGGTCACGTACAAGGGCAAGAACGTGGCGGAGATCCTCGACATGTCAGTGGAGGAGGCTCTCACGTTCTTCGAGAACATCCCGAAGATCCGCCGCAAGTTCCAGACGCTCTACGACGTGGGCCTCGGCTATATCCGGCTCGGCCAGCCCGCCACCACGCTTTCGGGTGGTGAGGCGCAACGCGTGAAGCTTGCGAGCGAGCTGCAGCGGGTCTCGACCGGCAAGACGTTCTACATCCTCGACGAGCCCACCACGGGCCTCCACTTCGACGACGTGCGGCAGCTGCTGCAGGTGCTGCAGCGGCTCGTTGATGCCGGCAACACGGTGCTCGTGATCGAGCACAACCTCGACGTGATCAAGAGCGCGGACCATATCATCGACCTCGGCCCCGAAGGCGGGGACCGGGGCGGGCGCATCATCGTGGCGGGCACGCCCGAAGACGTGGCGGCTGAGCCGAAGTCGCACACCGGACGCTTCCTGAAGCCGGTGCTCGAGGGTCGCGGCGCGAGCGTGGCGCCGGAGTACGGGTAGGAGCCGGGTATGGCTGAGTCGCGAACGGCGCACGAGTTCATCGACCGGCTGGCACGTCGGCTGGCCGAGAACGGCTACGCGGTCTCGCCGTTTGCCGGCGACGTTCCCGGCAAGCTCGCGACAAAGCGCGGACACAGCGCCGGCATCTTCCTGCCGTTCACGGACTTCATCTTCCTGCACGACCTCGACGAGGCGTGGATGAGCCACGGCGACGAACTCGAGGCGCTCCACCAGCAAAACCGGGCCGAGGGCGAGTCGCACATGAAGGTGCCAAGGGCGATGCGGTACCGCGTGCCCAACACCGTGACGTTCTGCGTCTCGACCAAGCCAGTAGGCGAGGAACTTGTCGCCGTGGCGCAGCAGAACCGTCGCCTGCGGGCGAACACCGGTGAGAAGAACTCAATCTACCTCGTGGACCTCTCCACCGGCACGTACTACACGCAGGGTCGCGAGTTCGACTCTCTCTCGCGTTACGGCGGCACCTGGGACTCGGACTTCAACCCGAGCAACCGGATGGCCACGCTGCTCACAACGATCCTGGCCGAAGACGAGGCGTTGTGACCGGCGCACCCGACATCGCCACCCAACTCGGCCACGTGCCGGACTCCCCGGGCGTCTACCTGTGGAAGCAGGGCGACGATGTGCTCTACGTCGGCAAGGCGAAGTGTCTGCGAAAGCGCATGCGTCAGTACGTCGGGCTGCACGACGATCGCGCGATGGTCCCTCGGCTGATGGAGCGCGTGGACTCGTTCGACTACGTGGTGACCGGCACCGAGATGGAGAGCCTCATCCTCGAGGCGAACCTCATCAAGGAGATCCGGCCGCCGTACAACGTGGATTTCAAGGACGACAAGACGTTCCCGTTCATCGGGCTCACGGTGGACGACCCATTCCCGGCGATCAAGTACACGCGCGAGAAGCACCGAAGCGGCACGCGCTACTTCGGCCCCTACACCGACGCGCGGGCGGCGCGCGAGACCATCGAGGTCGTGCGGCGCGTGTACCCGATCTGCCGCGCCACGTGTGCCGAGTGGAAGCGCGTGACCGCCAAGGGCGGCCAGCCCGCTGGCAAGCCGTGCTTCGACTACCACGTGGGCAAGGGACCCGGACCGTGCGTGGGTGCGATCACGCCCGAGGCGTACCGCGAGCGCGTGGATGCTGTGGCGGCGTTCCTCGAGGGCAAGCAGGGTGCTGTCGCCGAGGAGCTCGAGCGGCGCATGCGTGAGGCTGCGGCCGACCTGGACTACGAGCGTGCGGCGCGGTTGCGCAACTCGCTCGCCGCGGTGCGCGCGGTGCTGGAGCGGCAGCGCGTGGTCTCCGACCGGCCGCTCGATATGGACGTGATAGGCATCGAGCGTGAGGAGACGATCGCCGGCGTGCACGTCCTCCAAGTGCGCGAGGGCCGCATCGTGGGCGCGAACGAGTTCACGCTCGACAAGGGCCTCGACGTGGGCGAGGCGGAGCTGATCGAGGGCTTTCTGCTTCGCTACTACGGCACCGCCTCGCACGTGCCGCGGGAAGTGGTGCTGCCGGGTCTGCCCGAGAGCGCCGAGGCAGTGGAAGCGTGGCTCGCCTCGCTCCGCGGGACGCTCGTGCATCTTGTCGTGCCGCGGCGCGGTGACAAACGCGGGCTCGCCGAGCTCGCCACCACCAACGCACGGCACGCGCTGGCGCGCTACAAGAACCGCACCCGCTACGACGAGGAGCGTCTCAACCGCGCGCTGCGCGAGCTCGAAAGCGCGCTCGCGCTTCCCGTTCCGCCGCTGCGCATCGAGGCTTTCGACATCTCGACGCTTCACGGCTGCTCCTCGGTGGGCTCTATGGTGGTCTTCACCGGCGGCCGGGCGGACAAGGCGGCATACCGTCGCTTCAAAGTCCGGATGCCCGCCGAGGAGGCGAACGACGTGGCCATGCTCGCCGAGGTTCTGCGCCGGCGCTTTGCGCGCGAGCAAGCGGGCGACACGCGGTTCGCGAAGCGCCCCGACCTGCTGCTGATCGACGGCGGCAAGCCGCAGCTGAACGCCGCGCACGCGGTGCTCGTGGACCTCGGGCTCGAGAACCTGCCTCTCGCCTCGCTCGCCAAGCGCGAGGAGGAACTGTGGCTCCCCGGCTGGGACGAGCCGGTGGTGCTCCCGACCGGCTCACCCTCGCTCTACCTCGTGAAGCGGGTACGCGATGAGGCGCACCGCTTCGCGATCGAGTACCACCGGGAACTGCGCGGGCGTGCAATGAGCGCCTCGGTGCTCGACGACGTGCCCGGTGTGGGGCCCAAGCGCAAGAAGGCGATCCTCAAGGCGTTCGGGAGCCTCAAGAGGTTGCGGGCTGCCAGCGTCGAAGAGATAGCTGCGTTGCCGGGAGTGGGGAAGGTAGCTGCCGAGGCGGTGTGCGAGGCGCTGCAGGGCGAGCGAGAGTAGGAGCGGAGCTGCGTGAGCTACTTGCCCGAGGCGCTCGCAGTGCCTCCAAAGGCGAGCAGTGGGTTCTGGACCGGCAGGCACTCGACGGTAGGCGAACGACCTGTTCAAAGGGGTGAACTTGGAGCCATACGCGACACCTGAAGACATCGAGGCCAAGGCCCTCAACTGGTTGGAGCGGATTCAGCCCTACAACCAGCATCAGATGCGCCTCAACGCATCGGCGAGCGCTCTGCTCGTGATCGACATGCAGGACTTCTTCCTCGAGCAGACGTCTCCGAGCTTCACCTGTGGTGGGCTGGCGATCCTCCCGACGCTCGTGCGTCTCGTGACCGCCTTTCGGCAGGCCGGCCGTCCCGTGATCTTCACACAACACGTGCACCACCCCGACGACCTCGACAGCGGGATCATGGGTTGGTGGTGGGAGGGCAAGTGCCTCGAAGGGAGCGCGGAGAGCGCCATCCATTCCGGGTTGTCGCCCATGCCAGGCGAGAAGGTAGTCCTCAAGCACCGGTACTCGGCGTTCTACAACACGGACCTCGAGACGGTGCTTCGCTGCCTCAAGGTCGAAGACCTCGTGGTCAGCGGGATCATGACCAACATGTGCTGCGAGTCGACAGCGCGAGACGCGTACTACCGGGACTATCGTGTATTCCTCCCGGCGGATGGGACCGGTTCGATAGACGAGGAGATGCACGTGGCGTCCCTGATGAACCTTGCGTTCGGCTTCGCATATGTGACGACTGCGGCGGCCATCGCCGAGGAACTCGTTGCCGCACCGGGGAATGAATCATGTAGTCGGGACTGACCCGACCACGGATCGATGGAGGCGCGTCATGACCCCGGCAAGCGTCAGAGGCTCCGGCACTCGTGAGGATCCCTGGGTGCTGACCACCCCGAGCGGGTCGTCGGAGTACCAGATGTATCGCGACGAAAGTGCGGACCCGCCGGCCCTCGTGTGCGTCGTCGGCAAGACGGTCCTCGGTTATCAGCTGCGCGCGATCGACGATCTGCACGCGATGCTCAAGGAGCGTGGCGACTGGGTGCTTCTCGGCAGCGCTGACGAACAGAAGCCTGCCGCGGAAGGCACGGTCGAGGCATGGGGGCGTTCCTCCGACAATCCCGTCGGTGGCTGGTATGGACTCAAGAAGGGTCTGCGAGGACGCTTCGGGATGTACATGCCGCCGCTGCTCGAGGCTCTCCGGTTGGCGGAAGTCGAACACAACCCGCGCAACAATCGGATGCGCGCGCTCTAGTCAGCAGCGTTTCGAACGCACGAACTGGAGACCGATGAAGGCAGTAGTGTGCACGGCCTACGGACGACCGGAAGTCCTTCAACTCAGGGACGTGAGGAAGCCCGTTCCGAAAGCCAACGAAGTGCTGATCAGAATTCGCGCCACGACGGTGAGCGCTGCCGATTGTGAGCTGCGGAGATTCGACTTCGCCCCTTGGATCTGGCTGCCGATGCGGCTTGCGTTCGGCATAATCCGACCCAGGCAACCCGTGCTCGGGCAGGAGCTTGCCGGTGACATTGAGTCGGTGGGCAAGGACGTCACCTCGCTCGAGAGGGGCGAGCGGGTCTTCGCGGCGACGGGCGTCGGGCTCGGGGCCTACGCGGAGTACGTCTGCTTGCGCGAGAACCCCCAGACCGGGGCGCTCTCGAGCATGCCGATCAACCTGAGCTACGAAGAGGCTGCGGCCGTGCCCTACGGGGGCGGGGAGGCCTTGGCGTTCCTACGGAAGGCCGACGTCCGGCACGGACAGAGGGTACTTGTCAACGGGGCGGGCGGGAGCTTTGGCACGTTCGCGGTCCAACTTGCCAAGATCCTCGGTGCCCACGTGACCGCGGTGGATGCCGCGCCAAAGCTCAAGATGCTGCGCGCGATCGGTGCGGACTGCGTTATCGACTACGCTCAGAACGACTTCACCGACAGCACGGAGACCTACGACGTCATCTTCGACGTTGTCCGCAACACACCGTCCGGACGCATGGTGATGTCACTGAACGAGAACGGATGCCTGCTCATGGCCAATCCGGGCTTCATGCAGTTCGTTCGCGCCAAGTGGGCGGCGAGGCGAAGCACGAAGCGAGTGTCGTTCGCGCCATCGACCGATACGAGTGGGGACCTGGCTCACCTGCGAGGGTTGATTGAGGCGGGAAAGCTGCGCCCGGTCATCGACCGGCGCTTTCCGTTGGAGCAGATGGCCGAGGCCCACCGCTACGCCGAGACACAGGAGAAGCTGGGCAACATCGTGGTCACCGTCGCGTAAGCGAGTCCGCTCCTAGCCGGCGCTCGAGGCTGTCGAGGATCAGGTCGAGGCCGAATTCGAACGCTGCTTCTTCGTCGTAGGGCTCCTCGGCGTATTCCATCGCAACGGCGGCGAGGGAGGGGTGCGCGCCCGGCGGGATAGCGGCGAGGACGTCCTGGGCCACCTCGATCGTGTCCACATCCTCGCTCGGCGAGAAGTTGGAGCGCTGGCGCTCGAAGCCGTAGATGTAGCCGTCGAGCGCGATGAACGCCCACGAGGCGATTACCGGGGAGAACCCGGCGTGGATCAGCGTGCCGAGGACCCGATCCGCGTAGAGAAGGCTGTAGGGACCGCTCCATACCCGGGAGTCCATGAGCCCCGCTGCCCATCGGTGCCGCACGAAGACTTCCCGTGCCGAGACCGCCCGGCGTCGCATCGCTTCCTTCCAGTCGACGTCACTGGAAGGAAGGTCGATCTCGGCAGCGGCGAGATCGGCCATGCCGCTGAGCAGGTCGTCCTTTCCCGCGACGTGGTTGTAGAGCGACGCCGCCTCGACTCCGAGCCTTCGACCGAGTTCGCGCATGGTGACCGAGTCGATCCCGCTCTCATCTGCGAGGTCCATCGCCGCGCGCACAACGCGTTCCCGGTTGAGCGTTTCTCGCGATTCGCCACTACCTGCTGCCCGAGCGATCATGCGACTCCTTCGACTGTCCGCGCGCAAGACCGAACTCCCGCGCCCCTTGACATACTAACACCGTTAGTACACTATGACCAACGGGTACTAACAGTGTTAGTTACCAAGGCTCGTGCCAGATGCGCGGGCGACACCTGATTGGAAGGGTTGATGGAATGAACGACACGGGTACGAGAATCTCAACGCTCTGGATCGTGGTCATGCTCAACATGGCCTTTGCGGACATCGTTGGATTCATCCAGCCTGGAGCGTTGGAGGGCGTCGCCGGACCGGGGGGCGTGCAGATCACTCAGGGGCTGCTGCTGGTGTTCGCACTACTCATAGAGATCCCGCTCGCAATGATCTTCATGTCCCGCATCCTGAAGCGGGCTGCGAATCGCTGGGTGAACACCGTGGCGGCTGTGATCACGTCCGTGTTCGTAGTAGGCGGCGGGTCGATGGAGCTTCCCTTCTACGCGTTCTTCGCAGCTGTGGAAGTCGCGTGCATGGCTTTGATCGTCTTGTTCGTCTGGAGGCAGCGCAGCCCGGAAGCCGCTTCGCTGCAGCCGGTAGGCTAACAGGCCTGAAAGGCGGAGGAACACCATGAAAGCAGTCATCCAGACCGGCTACGGTTCCGCGGACGTGATGGAGCTCAAGGAGCTCGTGAGGCCAACGCCGGGGGAGGGTGAGGTGCTCGTCCGCGTGATGGCGGCGTCCCTTGCCGCCGGCGAGTACTTCGGGATGAGGGGCAAGCCGTTCCCGATACGGTTCTACATCGGCTTCCCCAAGCCCAAGAAGGACTTTGTCGTTGGGATCGACTTCGCGGGGGTCGTCGAAGCGGTCGGCCCGAACGTGACCCGTTTCCAGCCCGGCGACGAGGTCTTCGGCGAGTGCCACGGCTCGTGCGCCGAGTACGCGGTCGCCGGGGAAGGCAGCATCGCGCCCAAGCCGGCGAGCCTCTCCTTCGAGCAGGCCGCAGCCGTTCCCACATCGGCCTGCACGGCGCTGCAGGCTCTTCGCGACCACGGCAAGGTCGGGCCCGGCCAGAAGGTGCTCATCAACGGCGCGTCGGGGGGCGTGGGGCCCTTCGCCGTACAGGTCGCCAAGGCGCTCGGCGCCGAAGTGACCGCTGTCTGCAGTCCGAGGAATGTGGAGATGCTCCGCTCCATCGGTGCCGACCACGTCATCGACTACACCAAGGAGGACTTCACCAAGGGGAGCGCGCGCTATGACGTGATCCTGGACAACGTGGGAAGCCACTCGTTGTCGGCCACGCGCCGCGTGCTCACGTCCACCGGGCTCCACGTTCCGAGCAGCGGTCACGCCGGCATGAGCTGGGTCATCGCAGCCACGCTGGCGGGGGCCTTCGTGCGACAGCAGGTGTCTCCGTTCATCGCCGCCACGAACACCGAGACCCTGCTTGCCCTCAACGAGCTCATCGAGGCAGGCAAGGTCACTCCGGTCGTCGATCGAACCTATCCCCTCGGCGAGAGCGCCCAGGCGTTCGCCTATCTGGACGAAGGGCATGCGCGCGGCAAGGTCGTCATCGCCGTGAAGCCTGCGTAGCCGTAGTTGGGGTCAGCCCCGGGAAGAGACGGTCGGACCATGGTGGACGTGAGAATCACGCTGTCGGGACTCTGGATTGCTGTCATGCTGACGTATCTTCTGGGGGACGTGCTGCGCGGATTCGCCGGCCATGTGGTGCCCGGGGAGATACAGGGCAAGGCCGTCAGTCAGGTCACATGGGTGCTGATTGCAGCGATAATGCTCGTCCCGATCGTCATGCTCGTTTTGTCCCTGACGCTCCCGTATCCCTCGATTCGCTGGGTGACCTTGGTCGCGGCAGCAGGCTCGGTGATCTTCAATCTCGCCGGACTGCCGTACGAAGGCGCCTACGACAACTTCCTGATCGGTGTTAGCGTTGTCTTGTGCGGGTTGATCGGGTGGTACGCCTGGACGTGGCCGACGTCCATTGGCTAGCGGCTGCTTCAAGCCGGCATGAAGGGAGTCCAGTGGATACGGTTGAGACCAGCGGACGATTGGCGACCATTGCGGACCTGACTCCAAGGCAGCTCTGGGCCGTCGCTGCCATCGTGGCCGCTGTTCTGTTCGGGCTTGCCGGCTTGATCGGTGCCATCGGCTACCTGGTTGCCGTCTCGCGGTACAGGTAGCCGTCTCCGCTGCTACCCGTGCAGATCGCCCCGCTCGCCGCGTCTGTCTCCGCTCGACGCGCGCATAGTAAAAAATACTTGACACCATGTCTAGACCTCTTTACAGTGTGAGATGTCAAAGAAACCTGACATCAAGGAGGTCAAGATGTCGTTCGAAGAGAAGTTCACCTGGGTCAGCACGGTGGTGTCGACATGCGTGGCGGCCGTCTATTTCGCAATCGTGCTCGGGCAGGTGCGGACCGTGCCGGTTGCGGAGATCGCCTACCAGCGGCCACTGCTCATCGCCATCGGCTCGCTGATCGTGCTCACGATCATCGGAGCCATCGTCACAGCCATTGTCACGGCGATCGGGGCCGCAGTGACCGCGAAGATCACGGGCGAGGGCTCGATCGAGGACTCGGTCGGCGACATCGGCCGCAAGGACGAGCGTGACGAGGACATCAACCGGCGCGGTGAGCTCATCGGCTACTACGTCTCGTCGGCCGGGATGGTCGGCGTGATGGCCCTGGCGATGCTGCGCTACGACCAGTTCTGGATCGCGAACGCACTCTACCTGTCGTTCGTGGCCGGGGCGATCGTTGCCGCGGTGGCCAAACTGGTCGCCTATCGCAGGGGCTTCTAGCCATGGGTAAGCCGACGCGGGTCACCAACAGCATCCGCACGCTCCGGTTCGCTGCCGACGAGATGACACAGTCGGAACTGGCCAGCCGGGTTGGCGTGACCAGACAGACCATCATCGCCATCGAGCAGGGCCGCTACTCGCCGTCGCTCGAGGTCGCGTTCAAGATCGCCGGCGTGTTCGGCGTGCCGCTCGACGACGTATTCCACTACCCGGGGGAGAAGTCATGAACACCGCTATCACGCCGAATCACAGCGTCCTACTGCTCGGCGGTACCGGGCGCACCGGCGGCCGCGTCCTGAAGCAGCTGCTCGACCGAGGGGTCGCCGTCCGCGCGATCGTACGGTCCGCCAGCCGGCTCCCCGAGGGCGTTACCGGGCATCCCGGGCTGACGGTGCTCGAGGCCGACGTGCTCTCGCTCTCCCGCGAGGAGATGCTCGAGCAGGTCCGCGGATGCGACGCGGTCATCAGCTGCCTGGGCCACAGGACCGACCTCAAGGGTATCTTCGGCGCTCCACACGAACTCGTCGCGCCCATGGTCGAGCGGGCATGCGCCGCGGCGGCCGCGGTTCGGCCGACCGAGCCCATCAAGGTCATCCTCATGAGCACCGTCGCGGTCCACCGGTCCGGCGGTCTCGACGAGCGCCGTGGCGCCGCCGGGAGGGCGTTCATGGGGATCCTCCGGGCTCTCGTCCCACCGGCGAAGGACAACCAGGACGCTGCCGACTTCCTGATCGAACACGTCGATACGGAGAGTCCCTTCGTCCAATGGGTGGCGGTCCGCCCCGACACGCTGGTGGAGGGCGACGTCTCGGAGTACGCGTTGCACGAGAGCATCGTGAGCAGTCTCGCCAAGCCGGACGACACCAACATGGCCAACGTCGCGCACTTCATGTGCGAGCTGGTCACAGAGCCGGCCGTGTGGCACGCGTGGCAGGGCAAGCTGCCGGTCATCGTCAATGCCGCCAGGGCATGACGGAAGGATGGAAGCCGTGACCTCGTCGAGAAGAGCCGCGATCACCGCCGGTGTCCTGTTCCTTGTGGGCACAGCAGCCGGCGTGCTGAGCATCGTCGGCGCCGCGGACGGTCCGAACTACCTGCGCGAGGTCGCGGCGAACGGGACCCAAGTGATCGCTGGAGCGCTGTTCCAGCTTGTCACGGCTGGTGCGTACGTGGGCGTGGCCATCGCCCTGCACCCGGTCCTCAGGCGGTACGGTCCGACAGCGGCCACCGGGTTCCTCGGCTTCAGGATCGCGGCCGGGGTCCTCAACATGCTCGGGGCGCTCATCTTGCTGCTACTGCTCGATCTGAGCAACCGGTTTGTCGGCGCGGGCGCTCCGGTCGCATCGTACTTCGAGACCGTAGGGGCCCTGTTGCGGATCGGCCGTGACGGGATGAACCACGTCGCGATGATGCTGGCCCTGATCGCCGGCGACGCCATGTACTACTGGGTCCTCTACCGGGCCAGGCTGGTCCCCAGGTGGCTCTCGGGCTGGGGCTTCGTCGGGCTCGCCTTCACCATGGTCGCGAGCCTCCTGGTGGTGGGCCGTCTCGTCGAGGTCGTGAGTCCAGCGTATGCAGCCTTGATGGCGGTGCTGGGCCTGCAGCAGATGGCTCTGGCGATATGGCTCATCGTGCGAGGACTCGATACAGACAGTCAGGCTGAAGGGATCAGCTCATGAAGGCGGTAGTGTGTACGGCATACGGCTCCCCCGACGTCCTTGAGCTTCGCGACGTGGCGAACCGGTCCCAGGGGATCACGAGGTACTGATCAGGGTGTACGCGACGACGGCGCACCGTGGTGACGTGAGGATCCGCAAGTTTGACGTTCCCCGGGGACAACGATTCATGGCTCGCCTCGTCCTCGGCTTCACCCGCCCGAAGAACCCGATCCTCGGGATGGAACTGGCAGGCGTGGTCGAGTCTGTCGGCAAGGACGTGACGCTGTTCAAGCCGGGCGATGAGGTCTTCGGGTTCACGGGATGGGGACTTGGCGCGTACGCGGAGTACGCATGCATACGCGAGATGCCGAGGAAGTCGGCCACGAAGGACGGGATGCTCGCCATGCGGCCAGCCAACATGACGCTGCAGGAGGCTGCCGCCGGGGTCGCTACCGGTGCTGCAACAGCTTTGAGAGTGCTTCGGAAGGCGAACATCAAGGCCGGCCAGAAGGTCCTGATCTACGGTGCCTCCGGGAGTGTGGGCACCTACGCGGTGCAGCTCGCCAAGGCACTGGGGGCGGACGTCACGGGGGTCTGCAGCACCGCCAACCTGGAGTTGGTCGGATCCCTCGGGGCCGATCACGTCATCGACTACACGCAGCAGGACTTCACCGAGGGCGACGAGACCTATGATGTCATCTTCGACGCCGTGGCCAAGCCCTCGTCCTCGCAGGGCAAGAAGGCCCTGAAGCCGAATGGCATCTACCTCAACGTGGACAGGGACTCGGGCTCCGGCGGTGGAGGGAGTCCCGAGGATCTCGTCTTCCTCAAGGAACTCATCGAGGCCGGGGCGGTCCGGGCCGTCATCGACAGGTGCTATCCGCTGGAGGACATCGTCGAGGCCCACACGTATGTCGAGCAGGGGCATAAGAAGGGGCATGTGGTAGTCTCCGTCGCGTAGCACCGCGGCCCGAGGCCTGGCTCATCGAGGCGTTGCCGCGCCAACGATGAAGGAGCAGTGGTGGAAGCAGAAGGCCGATTCCCCCACCGGTTCTTCGTGGTCACGTTCGCGTGGTCGTGGCTGATCTGGTTGCCTCTGGTCCTTGCAGGGGCGGGTGTCATTCCACTCGGAGAGGACCTGGTTGGCCCCGTGACCGTGGCGGCGGTCGTTCTGGGCGCTTTTGGGCCCGCCGTCGGGGCGTTCTACTCGCTGCGGACATCGCGCGGTAAAGGCGTGATTCGCGAGTACCTCCGCGGCCTGATGGACCTTCGCTTCGGCTGGTGGGGGTGGCTCACGCCCCCGTTGGTGCTCGGCGTGACCACCTGGCTGGCGTGGATACTGCCGGAGCTGTGGGGAGCGCCGCGCCTCGAGATGCTCTTGCCCTCCGTGTGGGTCTTCCCGCCGGTCCTGCTGCTGATGGTCTTCCTCGGCGGCGGGCAGGAAGAACTGGGCTGGCGCGGTTACATCCTAGACCCGCTGGAGGAGCGACTGGGACCCTGGCGGGGCAACCTGGTGCTCGGGATGGTCTGGGCCGTGTGGCACGTGCCTCTGTTCTTCATGCCGGGGACCAGTCAGCGCTACGTGCCATTCGTCGGGTTCACGCTCGTCCTGATCGGCTACTCCTACCTCTACGCCGCGGTCCGCGAGGCCGCCGGCAAACGCACCATGGCGGGTCTCGTTGCCCATGGCTGGGGCAACGCGTTCGTTCCCCTGTTTCCCACGATCGTGATGGCCGAAGGAGCGGCTCAGCCGCGCTACTGGATCTGGGCGGGCCTTACGCTGCTGGCAGGTGTGGTCGCTATGGTCGTCCGGTCGAGAAGGGCACAAAGCAGACTCGGGAGCCCTGGCCTACCCGACGGTCAGACGGCATGATGGGGGCGAACGCGTCGAGGAATGCACCGGGGGGAGCTCGTGGAGAAGGTCGATCTCAAGCGGGAGTTGAAGCACCTCTACCTGCCGTCTTCGAAGCAGGTCGTGGCCGTCGATGTCCCTGCCATGAGCTTCCTGATGCTCGACGGGCGGGGCGATCCGAACACATCGCAACCCTATACTGATGCGGTGGAGACGCTCTTCGTGCTGTCGTACGCCATCAAGTTCGCTGTCAAGAAGGGCCCACTTGCCATCGACTACGGCGTGATGCCGCTGGAGGGGCTCTGGTGGGCGGACGACATGTCGGACTTCACCACTGGCGACCGCTCGGGGTGGCTGTGGACCATGATGATCATGCAGCCGGACTTCGTCACCCGCGAGATGGTCGATGAGGTCGTTGCCGCGGTTCGGAAGAAGCGGGATCCGGTGGCGCTTCCCGGGGTTCGACTGGAGACCTTCACCGAGGGCGCGGCCGCTCAGATCATGCACATCGGGCCGTTCTCGGATGAGGGCCCGGTCATCGAGCGTGTCCATGACTTCATCGAGCAGTCGGGGCGTGAGCGTGCGGGCAAGCACCACGAGATCTACCTCTCGGACATCCGCAAGGCAGATCCCGCGAACTGGAAGACGGTCATCCGTCAGCCCATGAGGTGATGACTGAAGCGGCCGTCTATCTGACAACGTCGTGTCGGGTGAACTCGGGTTGGGAGCGGGCGTAGGGGTTGCAGGTTACGCCCAAGACTACGTTAGGCATATGGAGGTGGGGAGTATGCGAAGAGCGGCTCGAGTCTATCTGATCGTCGTCAGCATCCTGAACGGTCTGGCCGGTCTGGTCTGTGGCGTGCTGTTCATCGCCAGCCCGGACGGGAGTCTCATGGGATTCCAGCCGCTGATTGCGGTCGTGCAATCGCTCCCACTTGCCGACATCTTCTTCCGTGACCTGTGGTGGATCGGCGTCGCCATGCTTCTCCTTCTTGCCGTCCCTAATCTCGCGGCCACAGTGATGCTGTTTCGGCGGGGTGCACACGAGTACCATGTCACCTTGGCCGCAGCAGCCCTTCTCATGCTGTGGTGCGGGTTCGAGATCGTCTTCATGTTCAACGTTGCAGCCGTAGGCTACTTCTTGGTCGGAGCCATCTCGGCATTTTGCTCGGTCTTGCTGCTCAGAACCCGGAGGTAGCAAGTGAATGCAGTCTCGATCGCAGCCGTTGTCTTCGCAGTCGTGACGGTTGGTGCGACAGGGTTCCAGTTCGCGCTCGCTCTAGGCGCACCTTGGGGTGCCTACGCGATGGGCGGCAGGTACCCCGGACGCTTCCCCGCGCCGATGCGGATCGCGGCCGTGGTGCAGGCGCTCATCCTCGTGGGGCTGGCGGGCGTGGTCCTCGCTCGCGCCGGGTTGATGCTTGAGACGTGGGCCTCGGCCGCATCGTGGCTCATATGGGTGGTGGTCGCCTTCTCCGCGGTGAGCCTCGTCTTGAACTCGATCACAACCAGCAAGGGCGAGCGACTTGTCTGGGTGCCGGTCGCGATCGTGATGCTCGCATCGAGCCTGGTCGTTGCGCTTCTCGGCTGATTGACCGAGGTCTCGGCGCGAGGCGCGCAACAGGGCGCCAGAGTCGTAAACTCTTCGTGTAATCTGCCGCCCCGGAGCCGTTCCCGTCGATAATGGTGGGAGTTGCCGACGAAAGCGGAGGGCACTCCGATGGACCGCACGCGCGTTCTGTTCCTGTGCACCGGAAACACCGCGCGCAGCCAGATGGCCGAGGCCATTCTTCGAGACCGTGCCGGTGAGCGATTCGAGGCTCACAGCGCAGGTCTTGAGCCCAGCGACGTCCGCCCCGAGGCGATCGCGGTTCTTGAGGAGATCGGCATCTCGGCGGATGGCCTGCGCAGCAAAGGGGTAGAGGAGTACCTCGGTCGCATGCACATCAACTACCTCATCACCGTGTGTTCACACGCCGAGGAGCACTGCCCACGCATCTGGCCCACCGGCGGCGAGCGCATCTTCTGGCCCGTTGATGATCCTGCGGTCGTCGACGGTTCGGAAGACGAGCGACTCACGGCGTTCCGGCAAGTGCGGGATCACCTCATCTGGCTCATCGATGAGTGGATCGCACAACCGTAAGACGGTACACACCCTCATCGTCCTGTGAGACGCCTCCAGGCAGTCTCGCCCTTGCGCCTGATGCGCCACAGCACGATGGGCGGCATCCTGCGCGCGACGTCGACACGCCGGGCGACGTAGAGCTCCAGCTGCCGGAGCTCGTCGGGCGCGAGGTCGTGCAGCAACGTGTCGAACGTGTCGATGGGGATATCCGTGGCGAGTGCTCGCAGCCGCTCTCGCACATCCGCAGACACTTCGGCGACGGGCTCGGCGAGCTTTTCGAGCTGCTCTTTCAGCGACGGAAGAGCAAGGAGCCGCGGCCCCTTCGCTTCTTCGTCGAACGCCGCGAACTCGTACTCGAATGGAGCGTCGTAGATCGGTCGGCCGGTGACGGCGTACATCTCGCAGTAGAGGTACTTGATGGCCAACAACGGCAGCCCTTCCTTCTCGATGCGACGCATCGAGGTTCGAATGGCGGCGGTGCGGAGCACACGGAACTTGGCCACCTTCGCGGCTCGCTGCGCGTACTCGTGATCCTCTGCCAGCACGATCGCCTCGTCGAATCCCCCGATCGCCTCATGCACGTCACGCCGTACAAGGATGCAGAAGCCCGGGGCGTGCGGCGCGATGTGCTGCATGAGCAGCAGGTAGAGGTTCGCAGCGTCACACGCGAAGATGTTCGCCGGGTTGCGCTCCACCGGCTCGATCTGTCCGGCGGCGCAGCCGAGCTCGCGTTCGAGGAACTCGCTCGCGGCCCGTTCGATGAACCCGCTGTCCGGTTCGTCGTCGGCGTCGAGGAAGAGGATGAGCTCGGTAGTCGCTACGGCGGCGCCCGCGTTCCGTCCGGCCGCAGGCCTACCGCCCTCCACCACGATCGCTCCGCGGCTCTCGGCGATCGCGCGTGTGGAATCGGTCGACTGCGCGTCGGCCACGACGATGGCCTCGGCCGGCCGTGTCTGGGCCGCAAGCATGTCCAACAGCCGAGGCAGTCGCTGCGCCTCGTTGAGGGTAGGGATGACCACGGTCAGGCCAGCCTTCATGGCGCCCCTTTCAAAGGACTGCCGACTTCTCGTCACGTTTCTCGCACACAACGATAGCCCGGGCTGGCGTGACGCGTCGAACGGGCCAGCTTCCTCGAACACGGAGAGGAATCCCAGGTGCGCAGCTCCACGCACTGCACCGCCACTGAGGGCGTGTCCGATCCTCGGCCGACTCACGCGACCCACATTCTCACGGTACGACGCTGACTTCCTCGTGCAGCCACTCGGCCATGAACGCCATGCCCGAGATGAAGAAGATCGACATCGCCGAAGCTCCGGCGAGCAGTCGACGAAGCGTGACACGCTCACACACTCGGCGCATGATGTTGCAGTTGCAGGTCAGTTCCAGGGGGAGGGGTTGAGGGCCATGCAGTTCCATGCGGTGAGAACGGGTAAGGCCGGTCTTCGCGAGGGTGAGGGCGAGGCTGGTGGCGAAACCGGGCGCAAGCCGCTCGAGGAGAGTGCGCTGAATCTGCTCAAGCACATCCCGGGCGAGGCGAGCGGGTTCTACCTCCTGGCAGCGGGCGCTTTCGAGAAGCCGAGCGTGACCACGCTCGGGATCCTGTTCGTGCTGGCGCTCGTCATCCTGTTCGTCGTGCGGTTTGCGGCGAAGGCGAGCGTCGCGGTGATTCTCACCAGCCTCGGGGCGTTCGCGATCTGGATGTTCGCCATCGACCAGGGCTTCTTCCAGGCCGTGTTCCCGAGCCTGCTGCCAGCGCCGATGGGGCTCGTTCTGGCCGCGTTCTACTCCACTATCGTCACCACGCTCGCGGGTGCGGGCAAGATCAAGTAGCTGGAGCCGCTGAGGCCACCGGACCGCCGCGGGATGTGGCGGGGCGATCGGCGGCATGCGCTGGATCGACTGGTCGTCACCTGGGGGTGAGGGTCGTTGAAACGATGGGTCGGCCGAAGCGTCGCGGTGATCGGCGTGCTCCACACGATTGTCGGCGGCATGATCTTCGGATTCGTGCTGCCGGGGATCATCGAGTCAGGGTTCTTCAACACAGTGGGCGAGGGTCAGCCCGATGCCAGGAATGCGGCGTTCTGGTTCTTCTTCTGCGGGTTCCTTCTGATACTCTTCGGCGGACTACTGGACCAGACGGAGCGGTCCGGCACGCGCATTCCGGCGTACGTGGGCTGGGGGTTTGCGGCTTTCGCTGTGGTGGGAGCGGCGATGATGCCGCAGTCGGGCTTCTGGCTCCTGTTGGTTCCCGTCGCTGGCATTTTCTTGCAGCGGCGGTCGCTTGTGCGTCCAGTAGCAACGGCCGCTGGGCTCGACCTTGATGTTCTCCCGGACTCGCTTGCCGTAGTCCGCCTCCCGGCGGATGCCCCGATGCCTGGATGGCTGTCGGCTGGCGCGCTGACGTCTATTACGCGAACTGCCGAGGAGACGTCTGTCGTGTGTGATGCCTCGGCCGTGCCGGATGGCGTTCAGGCCGAATGCGGGTGGCGGGCGATCGCCGTTCGCGGGCCACTCGACTTCGACCTCACCGGACTCCTGCTCTCGCTCGCGCGGCCGCTGGCCGAGACGGGAATCCCGATCTTCGCGCTTTCCACCTACGAAACTGACTATGTCCTCGTGCGTGAGTCTGCGCTCGACACCGCGTTGGTCGTACTCTCAGAAGCGGGGCATCGCGTCGGATAGCGTACGTTCACGGACAGGGCACACCACGGCAGGGCGGGGGGAAGCGCCTGGGCTACACTGGAGTCGGCAGTTCATCCACACCGGAGGTCACACGGAGGCCCGTTGGCCGACACGCCAGGCACCGTAGGCCGCAGCATGCTGCAGTCGCTCAAGAACGATCCCTCGGTGAGGGACCGCAAGGTCGCGCCGGGCACCGCGCGCCGCATCATGCGTTACGTGCGGCCGTATCGATGGCGGCTCGCCGTCTTCCTGGCGTTCGTGACGATCGACGCTGCGATCGTGGCGATCGACCCGCTCATCTATCGCGACATCATCAACCGCGGCATCCTCGGTGGTGATGCGCAGCGGGTGATACTGATGGCCGCGCTCGTGGCCGGGCTGTCGGTGATCAACGCCGGAGTCCTGCTTGTCCAGCGGTGGGCCGCCATGGCGGTCGGGCAGGGCCTCATCTACGACCTGCGCACGCAGGTCTACGCGCATGTCCAGCGCATGGGGCTTGCGTTCTTCGTCCGCACGCAGACCGGCGCACTGGTGAGCCGTCTCGACAACGACGTCGTCGGTGCCGAGAACGCGCTCACCAACGTGCTCTCGAGCGTCATCGGCAACATAATCCGGGTGGCGTTTGTGCTCATCGCTATGTTCGCGCTGTCCTGGCGCCTGACGCTACTCGCGCTCGTGTTGCTACCGCTATTCGCGCTGCCGGCCCGATGGCTCGGGCGCCGCATCCAGGCCATTACACGAGAGGGTTACGACCTCGCGGCGCAGATGAACACCACGATGGTCGAGCGCTTCAACGTGGCCGGCGCGCTTCTCGTGACGCTCTTCGGCCGCGCTGCCGAGGAGGACAGCACCTTCGCGGCCAAGGCCGGACGCGTGCGCGATATCGCGATCACGCGAGGGCTGTACGGTCGCATCTTCTTCGTCTCGCTCACGCTCACCGCGGCTCTGGCCACGGCACTCGTCTACGGTTGGGGCGGGGTGCTCGCCGTGAGGGGGTTGCTCGACGTCGGTACCGTGGTGGCGCTCACCGCCTACCTCGGCCGTTTGTACGCGCCGCTCACCGCGCTATCGAACGTTCACGTGGACGTGATGACCGCGCTCGTGTCGTTCGAGCGCGTCTTCGAGGTGCTGGATGTCGAACCGCTCGTTCCCGAGCGTGCTGGAGCAGTCGCGATCCCGCGCGGACCGGCGCGCGTGGAGTTCGACGACGTGTCGTTCTCGTACCCGACGGCGAGCGAGGTTTCGCTCGCGTCGCTCGAGTCGGTCTCGGTACCCGAAGCGCCGAGCGCACACGTGGTGCTTCGTGACATCAGCTTCGTGGCCGAGCCGGGCCAGCTCGTGGCGCTTGTGGGCCCGTCGGGCTCGGGCAAGACCACGATGAGCAACCTCATCCCGCGTCTGTACGACGTGCGACACGGCGCGGTGCGCATTCACGGGATCGACGTGCGTGACGCCACGACCGAATCGCTCCGCAACGTGGTGAGCATGGTCACGCAAGACCCCCACATGTTCCACGATACGATCCGTGCCAACCTGCTCTACGCCAACCCGGGCGCGACCGACGATGAGCTGCGCGATGCACTCGCCGGCGCGCAGATCCTGCCGTTGGTCGAGTCTCTGCCGGAGGGCCTGGACACGATGGTCGGCGATCGTGGCTACCGTCTCTCCGGTGGCGAGAAGCAGCGGATCGCGATCGCACGGCTCCTGCTCAAAGCGCCGGATGTGGTGGTGCTCGACGAGGCGACCGCGCATCTGGATTCTGAGTCCGAGGTCGCGGTACAGCGTGCGCTCAAGACGGCCCTGGCCGGACGTACGTCGATCGTGATCGCACATCGGCTGTCCACGATCCGGGACGCCGATCAGATACTGGTGATCAGCAACGGGATGATCATGGAGCATGGGCGACACGAGGAGCTGCTCGAAGCGGGGGGACTCTACGCCGAGCTGTACCGGACGCAGTTCCGCTCAAGTACAAGCGAGGCACTCGATCAGCCGCGTTGATTCGCCCGACCGAGGAGCACCGATAGGCCGTCGCCTCGGCAAGGCATTGGACGATAGGCACCCTTCACCTACGAGAGCAGCGGACTGATCGCGTTGATCGCCAGGCCGATCGCGATGCTGCCGAAGAAGAAGAGTCCCGTGATGATCCAGGTCGCTCGTCTTCCGAAGAGCGGGAAGAGCAGCGCGATCGATGAGATGCAGATCCCATTGCCTGCGAGCGTCAGCGCGATCGCATGCCCCATCGGCAGGCCCATCTTCATGAGCGGCTCGAGCATCAGCACGTCTTCACCCGAGCAAAGGAACAGCGGCAGCCCGATGCCGGAGGCCAGCACAAGTCCGAGGAAGCTGCTCGACAGGTAGTCGCCAACGATCCGCGGCGGTAGGTACACCGTGATCACCGTGCCCAGAATCGTGCCGATCAGGATGTACGGCGTGAGGTAGCTCAGCAGCCTGAACGCCGACTCCCAGATGGGTCTCGAGCCGTCGAGGCTCATGCCGCCGCTACATCCCTTGCACGACAGAACGCCGGCCTCCGGAGCCGCCTGGTCGACCTCGCCGGCGAACCGCTCGACCACGTATCCGGCGATGTAGGCGAGCAGCCAAACGGAAACGATGCGCCACATCGTGTACTCCCAGCCGAGCACGCCGTAGCCGAACGAGATCACGAACGGGTTCAGTACCGGCACGATGACCATGAAGCAGACCACCGCTCGCAGCGGGACCCGTTTGGTGGCAAGCAGGCTGTACGAGAAGGGGACCGCCGCGCAGCTGCAGATCGGCATGATCGAGGCGAAGATGCCCGCACCGAACATGCTGGTGGGCATCAGCTTCGCGCGCTTGTGGAGCAGCCTCGCGATGATCGCGGACAACACGCAGCCGAACACGAAGAAGGGGAGCACCTTGATGCTGAACGACACGAGGATGTCCCAGAACACCGGCGCGTGCTCGCCCTTGACCTCGGTGTCGACCTTCGTGCAGACCGTGCAGTAGATGTAGAGCGCCACCGAGAAGATCGACACGACCCACACGATGATCTTCTTCGCTCGGTCCGACATCGGGAGCCCCAGCCGCGGGCGCATCGCCTGCCACCACTGCTCGACCGCTGCACTGCGCTTCCGCAGGAACCAGACGATCAGCGTCGCGCCGTAGATGACCGACAGCACACTACCGATGTACGTATATGTGCTCTCAACCGCGTCGATGAACTCCTGCATGATCCCCCCGGATCTCCCCTGGCGCACTGCCCCGTATCACTACTGCCGATCGAGCGATCGTCCCCCCCGCCGCGAGTGCGCTCGACGGTAGGTCGGCCAACCCGAGCACGAATGTGTAGCTGTCGAGCACCGTACCCCGACGCGCCGCTCCCGCCAAGTCGCAGACGTACGCGCGCGTCATTCCCTTCGGTGGCGGCGCACCACTTCGGCTCCATCCCGGTCTTAAGCCCGAGCGGCAACTCGGCTATGGTAGCAGTGTCCGCGAGGGGCGGTCATCACGGGAGGGAGCGTTCATGCGCACGCACTGCCTTCAACACATCGCGGTCGAGGGACCTGCGTACATCGCCGAGTGGCTTGCCGCAGGGGGCCACGAACTCACCATCACGCGCCAGTATGAGGGCGAGTCACTGCCCGAACCGTCGGCCGTGGACCTGCTCGTGGTCATGGGCGGGCCGATGGGGGCGAACGACGACGCCACCGTGCCATGGCTCGCCGCCGAGGTGGCGTTCATCCGCGATGTGATCGAAGCCGGCACGCCGGTCCTCGGTGTGTGCCTCGGCGCGCAACTCGTGGCCCGCGCGCTCGGCGCCGCCGTCCACCCGAATCCCGAGTTGGAGATCGGGTGGTTCCCCGTGCGATCCGTCGCGCCGGCGTCCGACGACGTGTTCTCATTCCCTGCCGAGCTGACGGTATTCCACTGGCACGGAGACACGTTCGAGCTGCCCGAAGGCGCTGTGCTGCTTGCGAGCAGCGATGCCTGCGCGAATCAGGCGTTCCAGTACGGCGACCGGGTGATCGCCCTGCAGTGCCACCTCGAGGTCACGCCGGTGGCCGTTGCGGGCATGACGTACCTGTTCGCCGAGCACCTTCGGCCGGCGCCACACGTGCAGACCGAGGACGAGATCCTGGAGGCCCCTTGCGTGGGCTACGCGGTCAGCAACGCGCTGATGAGCGAGGTACTGGCCTTTCTCACGCGCGAGCGCAGGTAGGCGCCACGCCGACGGTCGCATGTCGGCGCCGCTGGTATACTGGAACGCGCACGGTGATGCAGTCACTGCGGGAAGGGGAGCGCCATGAAGTTCCTTCTTCGTATGGCCGTTTCGGCGGCCGCGATCTTCGGCGTTGCGTATCTGTCGGACGGCTGGCTGCTGAAGGTGGACTCGTTCTGGCCGGCTGCGGTCATCGCGGCTATCGTGCTCGCGCTCGTCAACGCGATCGTGAAGCCGATCGTGAGCTTCTTCTCGCTCCCGGTCACGTTCCTCACCCTCGGCCTGTTCTCGCTCGTGATCAACGCCGGCATGCTCTATCTCGTCGCGTGGGTCGTGGACGGTGTCCACACGACCGGCTTCATACAGACGGTCCTCGCCGCAATCGTCATCGCGATCGTAAGCTCGGTCGCCGGCGCGCTGCTCTCCAAGGAGGACTAAGAGGCCCGGTATGAGCGAGGACACCGGCATCGACGAACCGTGCGGGACCGCCGAGGGCGATCTCGTCCTCATCACGGGCATGTCCGGGGCCGGCAGGAGCGAGGCGATCCATACCTTTGAGGACCTCGGCTACTTCTGCATCGACAACCTGCCGCCTGCACTGATCGGGCAACTCGTGTCGCTCACCGCCCTCCCCGGTAGCCGAGTGCGCCGCATCGCCGTGGTGTGCGACGTCCGCGGCGGCGACTTCTTCCGGGAGCTTGCCGCCGAGCTCGACGACCTCGAACTGGTCGGTCATCCGTTCCGCATCCTGTTCCTCACCGCTGATGACCGCACGCTCGTGCATCGCTTCAAGGAGACGCGCCGTCGCCATCCGCTCGCCGAGATGGGGGCCGTCGCTGACGGCATAGCGGCGGAGCGCAAACTCGTCGAGGCTGTTCGCGAGCGCGCCGACCTCATCATCGACACAAGCACGCTCCGCCCCCAGGAGCTCCGCACGCTGATCCGCGAGAAGTTCATCTCCGATGGCGCCGAAGCGCAGCTCACCGTCACGGTCTCGTCGTTCGGCTTCAAGTACGGTCTGCCGATCGATGCCGACATCGTGATGGACGTGCGCTTCCTTCCCAACCCGTTCTACATCGACCGTCTGCGCACCAAGACCGGCCTCGATCGCCCGGTTCGCGCCTTCGTGCTCGACAAGTCCGAGACCACTGTGTTCCTCGACCGGTGGTTCGCGATGCTCGATCTCCTGCTGCCCAACTTCGTAGCCGAAGGCAAGACGCAGCTCAACATCGCGCTGGGCTGCACGGGCGGACAGCATCGTAGCGTGGTCCTCGCTGAGCGCACCGCTGACTTCGTCCGCTCGCTCGGCTATCCGGTCTCCGTGAGCCATCGCGACATCACCAAAGACCGGTCGCGCTCATGAGGCGGCGCTCGGCGGTCGCCATCGGTGGAGGCACGGGGCTTCCCCTCGTCCTCGGCTGCCTGCTGCGCGGGGAGTTCGACGTGACCGCGGTCGTGACCGTGGCCGACGACGGCGGAAGCTCCGGACAGCTCCGTCGCGAGCTCGGCATGCTCCCACCGGGAGATATCCGCAACTGCCTCGTGGCGCTCGCCGATCCGGAAAGCGAGCTCGCCCGCGTCTTCCAGTACCGCTTCGCCGAGGGGGAGGGGCTCGCCGGCCACGCGCTCGGCAACCTCATCATCGCGGCGCTCGCGGATCTGGAGGGCGGGTTTGCCGAGGCGGTCGAGGAGGCAGGCCGGCTGCTCGGCGTGCGGGGTCGCGTGCTTCCCTCAACGATCGCCGACGTGGCGCTCTCCGGCCGCGACGCAGCCGGTCGTCTCGTGAAGGGCCAGGCGAAGCTCGCCGAAAGCGATGGACCGGTCACCACCGTGTGTCTCGATCGGCCGTCCGTGCCGGCCTATCCCCCGGCGCTCGAGGCGCTTCGTACCGCCGATGTGATCGTCGTCGGGCCGGGCAGCCTGTTCACGAGCGTGATCCCGAACTTCCTCGTGGACGGCATCGCCGGGGCGGTCGCCGAAAGCGATGCCACCGTCGTCTACGTCTGCAACGTCGGGAACCTGCGCGGCGAGACGAGCGGGATGGACGCGGCCGACCACGTAGAGGCCCTCCTGCGCCACGGCCTGACCGGCCTGATCGACGTCGTGCTCGTAGACTCGGCGGTCTCGCACGAGGACGGGCTGCACGTGACGGGCGGGCCGGACGTGCTCGCCCGCATCGAGGCGCTCGGCATGCGCGCATGTGCTGCGGACCTCTCCGACCATGCGGACCCCATGCGCCACGACCCCGACCGTCTGTTCGCTGCGCTTGCGGAGGTGTGGTGATGTCCTTCACTGCCGAGGTGAAAGAGGAACTCGCCCGCGTGGAGAACACCAAGCCGTGCTGCGCGCATGCCGAGCTCTCGGCGCTCGTACGCGTTGAGGGAACGCTCCATTACACCGGCGGCGGCCGCATGCGTCTCGAGATCGCCACCGAGACCGCGCCGGTAGCTCGCAAGGTCATCAAGCTGCTGCGCTCGGTGTTCGACCTCACGACCGAACTCACCGTGCGACGCTCCGTGCTGCACAAGTCGAACAACTACCTGATCACGGTCGTGGATCAGCAGGGTCTCACCGTGGCGCTCACCGAGCTCGGCATCCTGGACGAGGACCACTCGCCGCTTTACACCGTCCCGGGCTGGCTCGTGAAGAAGGACTGCTGTGCGATCGCCTACCTGCGCGGCATGTTCCTCGGTGGCGGATTCGTCGCCGATCCGCACGGCGACTTCCATTTCGAGCTCACTGCCGAGTCCGAGGAGATCGCAGCCGATCTCGTGAAGCTCATGACCCGCTTCGGCATCAACGCGCGCGTGACGAGCCGGCGCGGCTCCTACGCCGTGTACCTCAAGGGTGCCGAGCCGATCGTCACCTTCCTCGCGCTCGTGGGCGCGCACCGCGCCCTGCTCCGCACGGAAGACGTGCGCATCATCAAAGAGATGCGCAACGACGTGAACCGTCTGGTGAACGCCGAGACCGCGAACCTGCAGAAGACCGCCAACGCGGCCGCCGAGCAGGTCGCTGCGGTGCGGTCGCTCGAGCGCGCCCGGGGCCTCGATGCGCTCCCGCCGGCACTGCGCGAGATAGCGTTCCTGCGGCTCGAGAACCCTGAGGTGAGTCTGCGCGAGCTCGGGGAGCTCGCTGACCCGCCGCTCTCCAAATCGGCCGTCTACCATCGCATCAGACGGCTGGAGGAACTGGCGGAAGACGGGTAGGTACTGTGTCGGGCACCGACGTCCGTCGTGCCCGTTTCATGGTTGTTCGGCTAGTATGCACTGGTGGGTCTTCGGGCCCCACGGGGTGGTGTCCATCGACAGAGGAGGGTTCCACGTGACGATCCGCGTAGGCATCAACGGTTTCGGGCGCATTGGCCGCCTGGTCTTTCGTGCGTGTGCAGGCGATCCGGCTATCGAGATCGTGGCAGTCAATGACCTGACCGATGCGGCGACGCTCGCCCATCTGCTGAAATACGACTCCGTCCACAAGATCTTCCCGTACGAGGTCAAAGCGGGCGATGGTTCGTTCACGGTCGACGGTCGCGAGGTCAAGGTGTACGCCGAGAAGGACCCGGCGGCCCTGCCCTGGGGCAAGCTCGGCGTTGACGTGGTCGTGGAGTCCACAGGCCGATTCACCGACGCCACCAAGGCGCAGGCGCACCGTGACGCGGGCGCCAAGAAGGTCATCATCTCGTCGCCGGCCAAGAACGAGGATTTCACCGTCGTCATCGGTGTGAACGATGCCGATTACGACGCGGAGAAGCACAACATCATCTCCAACGCGTCATGCACCACCAACTGCCTGGCGCCGTTCGCGAAGGTTCTTCGTGACAGCTTCGGCATCAAGTACGGGTTCATGAACACGATCCACAGCTACACCAACGACCAGATCATCCTGGACTCGCCGCACAAGGACCTGCGTCGCGCCCGGGCGGCAGCGATGTCGATCATCCCCACGTCCACAGGCGCGGCGAAGGCGATCGGCCTGGTCATGCCCGATATGAAGGGCCTGCTCGACGGCATGTCGATGCGCGTTCCCACGCCGGACGGCTCCGTGGTCGACCTGGTCTGTGAGCTCAACACCTCGGTCACGCGTGACGACATCAACTCCGCCATGAAGGCGGCCGCTGACGGCCCGATGAAGGGCATCCTGGAGTATTGCACCGACCCGATCGTGTCGATCGACGTTGTGGGTAACCCCGCATCCTCGGTCTTCGACTCGTTGCAGACCATGGTCATGGGTGGGTCGGGCACCTTCGTGAAGTGCGTGTCGTGGTACGACAACGAGTGGGGCTACTCGAACCGCGTCCGCGATCTCATCAAGATCGTCGGCTGAGAGGCAGCTGCCGGGCGAGGCGTCCTTGAAATCGAGGGCGCCTCGCTTGTTGAAAGGTCCCGTTCTGAGCACGAGCCGGGAGGTCGCATGTTCTCAAAGAAGACCGTGAAGGACGTCGATGTGCGTGGAAAGCGTGTGCTCGTGCGCGTCGACTTCAACGTGCCGCTCGCCGGTGATGCCGTCACCGACGACATGCGCATCCGCGCGGCGCTGCCCACGATCCGCTACCTCATCGACCACGGCGCGCGCGTTGTGCTCGTCTCGCACCTCGGCAGGCCCAAGGGCGAGCCGGACCCGCAGTTCTCGCTCAAGCCCGTCCGCCGGGCGCTGCAGCGGCTCATCGGCCGCAATGTGGCGTTCTCTCCCGACATCGTCGGACCGGAGGCCGAGGAGACCGTAGGTCGCATGATCGACGGCGAGATCCTCATGCTCGAGAACGTGCGGTTCGATCCGGGCGAGAAGGCCAACGACCCGGAGTTCGCGCGCAAGCTCGCGGCACTGGGCGAGATCTTCGTGAACGACGCCTTCGGCGCTGCTCACCGGGCACACGCGTCGACCGCGGGCGTGGCGGCGTACCTGCCGGCATACGCGGGCATGTTGCTCGCCCGTGAGGTGGAGACGCTCACCCGCATCCTCACCGAGCCGGACCGCCCGTTCGTGGCCATCCTCGGTGGGAGCAAGGTGAGCGACAAGTTCGGCGTGATCGACAAGCTCATCGAGGTCTGCGATACGGTGCTCATCGGTGGCGGCATGGCGTTCACCTTCCTGGTGGCCAAGGGCCTCGAGGTGGGCAACTCGATCGTCGAGGCCGACTGGGTCGAGCCGGCCAAGCAGATGCTCGAGAAGGCGCGCACCACCAACGTGGAGCTCGTTTTGCCCACCGACTTCGTGATCGCCGCGGAGATGACCGAGGACGCCGAGACCCGGATCGTCGGCCGGGAGGAGATTCCCGTCGGCATGATGGGTCTCGACATCGGCCCGAGCACGATCGAGCTCTACAAGGGCGATGTTGCGTCCGCCAAGACGATCTTCTGGAACGGGCCCATGGGCGTCTTCGAGATGACGCCTTTTGAGACCGGCACGAAGGAGGTCGCCGTCGCAGTCGGGCGCAACGGCCGCGCCGTGTCGGTGATCGGCGGCGGCGACTCGGTGGCCGCGCTCAAGAAGTTCGGCCTCGAGGATCGCGTGACGTTCGTCTCGACCGGAGGCGGTGCGTCGATGAAGCTGCTCGAGGGTGCGGCGCTTCCGGGCGTCGACGCGCTCATGGACAAGGAGTAGGAGTCCCCATGGAACGAAAGATGCTCGTCGCGGGCAACTGGAAGATGTACACCACATCGGGCGAGGGGGCCGTGCTCATCCAGGACCTCGCCGATCGCGTGCGCGAGGTTTGGGACGACGTGGAGGTGGCTGTCTGCCCGCCCTTCACGGGCCTCAGGGCCGCGTCCACGGTCATCGAGCTCGACAAGCTCACCATCGCGCTCGGCGCGCAGGACATGCACTGGGAGGCCGAGGGAGCCTTCACCGGCGCCATCGCGCCGCAGATGCTCACCGAGCTCAGATGCGACTACGTCATCATCGGCCACTCGGAGCGCCGGGAGTTTTTCGGCGAAACCAACGAGACCGTCAACCGCAAGGTGCGGGCGGCCTTCGCGGCCGGACTCGTGCCGATCATGTGCTGCGGTGAGAGCCTCGCGGTCCGCGACGCGCTCGAGACCGAGTCGTTCGTGCGCACGCAGGTGCTCGAGGGCGCTGCCGGGCTTGAGCCGGCCGAGGCAGCCAAGCTCGTGATCGCCTACGAGCCGATCTGGGCGATCGGCACCGGCCGCACGCCCACGCCCGAGGCCGCGAACGACGTGTGTCGCACCATCCGCGCCACCATCGGCGCGATGTACGGGCCTCCCGCCGCGATGGCCGTGCGCGTGCTCTACGGCGGCTCGGTCAAGGCCGAGAACGCGAAGATGTTCTTCAACGAGCCCGACATCGACGGCGGACTCGTGGGCGGGGCGGCACTCAATGCCGACTCGTTCGCCGACATCGCAAGAGCGGCCCTGTAAGGTGGCCTCGCGTCCCCCGGTCGCGCTCATCATCATGGACGGGTTCGGCATGGCCGAGCCCGGTCCGGGCAACGCGATCTCGCTCGCGCGCACGCCCAACCTTGACGCGCTCTTCGCCGAGTGTCCCTGGACGACGCTGCTCTCGAGCGGGCTCGCCGTGGGCCTGCCCGAGGGACAGATGGGCAACTCCGAGGTGGGCCACCTGAACATGGGTGCGGGGCGCGTGGTCTATCAGGAGCTCACGCGCATCGATGCTGCGATCGCCGATGGGTCGATTCTCGACAACGCCGTGCTCGCCGAGACGATCGACACCGCGGTGGCCGCCGGCGGCGCGGTGCACTTCATGGGGCTCGTCTCGGACGGTGGCGTCCACTCGCACCAGGAGCACCTCTACGCGCTGGTGCGCATGGCGGCGGCCCAGGGCGCGACCCGCGTCTTCGTGCACGCGTTCCTCGACGGCCGCGATGTGCCGCCTTCAAGTGGCCTCGAGTACGTATGCGCACTCGAAAGCGTGCTCGCCGACCTGGGCGTCGGTCACGTGGCGACCGTGATGGGGCGCTACTACGCGATGGACCGCGACAACCGGTGGGAGCGCGTGGAGAAGGCCTGGCGCGCCATGGTTCTCGGCGAGGGCGTGCCCGCCGAGTCCGCGACCGGAGCCATCGAGGCGTCCTACGAAGCGGGCGTGACCGACGAGTTCGTGGTGCCCGCAGTCGTGACCACCGATGGCAAACCGGTGGCGCGGGTGCGGGGCGACGACGCCCTCATCTTCTTCAACTTCCGGCCCGACCGTGCCCGGGAGATCACCCGTGCGTTCGTCGACCCGGCGTTCACGGGCTTCGTGCGCGCACACGTCCCAGCGGTCCAGCTCGTCTGCCTCACCGAGTACGACCCCACGATCCCGGCACCGATCGCCTTCCCCAAGGACCTCCCGTGCTGCGTGCTGGCCGACGTTCTCGCCGAGGCGGGCCTGCGCCAGCTGCACATCGCGGAGACCGAGAAGTACGCGCACGTGACGTTCTTCTTCAACGGAGGCGCCGAGGCGCCGAAAACGGGTGAGGAGCGCGTTCTCGTCCCGAGCCCGAAGGTCGCCACGTACGATCATCAGCCCGAGATGAGCGCCCCAGAGGTGACCCGTCGTCTCGTGGATGCCATCTCGGAGGGCCGCGCCGACTTCTACGTCGTGAACTACGCGAACTGCGACATGGTGGGACACACCGGCGTCCTTGACGCGGCGGTCGCGGCCGTCGAAGCGGTGGACGCGGGCGTCGGCGCGGTGGTGGCCGCGGTGCGCGACATGGGCGGCTCAGTCATCATCACCGCCGACCACGGTAACGCCGAGAAGATGTTCGACCCGAGGACAGACGGTGCCTTCACCGCTCATACGTTGAGTCCGGTGCCGTTCATCTGCATCTCGCCGGACGTCCCCGAAGTGGCCGACGGCGGCATCCTCGCCGATGTGGCTCCCTCGGTCTGCGCGCTGCTCGGCATCGCGGTGCCGACCGAGTGGACTGGCACCTCACTGCTGCGGGGTATACCGCGCGTCTGATTTGACCCTTGAGCTGGACCGTGCCTCACGTCTATACTGACACGGCTTGCTTCGACTGACTCGCCGTTTCATCGCGGCGTCACCAAGGAGAGTACCGTGAACGTTGTTGCATATATCGCACTGGCTATCCACGCAATATGCGCTATCGGCCTCGTTGTATTCGTTCTTCTGCACTCCGGCAAGGGGACGGGCGTCTCGTCCCTGTTCGGTGCCGGCATGCCGGCCTCGGCCACCGGCACCGGCATGATCGAGAAGAACCTCGATCGCATCACGGTCGGCTTCGCCGCAGGTTACGGCGTTACGGCGCTTGTGCTGATGCTGGCCTATCGCCCCGGCGTGTAGTATCACGCGCCCTGGCTGCGCATTGAATGAGGCCCGCCGAACCGGCGGGCCTCATGCTTTTTCGAGGGTTCCCGGAGGGGGCTCCACGCTTGCACTTCGATGCAAACAGGCACAAACTAATGCCTTAGTTAAGCGGAGCAGCCGCGGCCGGCGCAGTGATTCCGGCTGCCTTGAAGGCCGCTCGAGCCGCCGTAGGGAGGGATGTGCGAGGCGAGATGCTGTTCTGAGTTGATGGCACGCACATAGCCACGTAATTTCGGAGGGAGGCTTCACTTTGTCTGAGCGAATCCGCAAGGGTATGGCCATGATGCTGGTGTTCGCGCTCGCCGTCACGATGCTGACGGTCGGGGGTTGCGACACCGGTGACGGTGAAGGCGGAGAGACTGATTCCGACATCACCAAGGGTGGCACGTTCAACTTCTACATCAGTGAGCCGGCGTTCATCGACCCGGTCAACCTTCAGGAGTCCGAGGGTACGCAGGTTGGGCAGGCCGTCTTCGACAGCCTCGTCGCCTTCGACCCGATCACCTCTGAGGTGAAGCCGGCTGCCGCCGAGCGCTGGGAAGCCAACGACGACGCAACCGTCTGGACCTTCTACCTCGTTGAGGGCGCGAAGTTCCACGACGGCACCGATGTGACCGCTGACTCATTCAAGTTCGCATGGGAGCGCATCTGCAATCCCGAGAACGAGTCTGAGGTTGCGTACCACCTTGGCGTGGTCAAGGGCTACGACGAGATGCAGGACGCCAGCGCTACCGAGCTCGAGGGTGTCAAGGTCATCGACGACTACACGCTTGAGGTCACCCTGCAGTACGGTTTCGCCGACTTCGAGTATGTCGTCGGTCACCCGGCACTCGCGCCGGTCTCCCAGGAGGCCGTCGAGGCCGATCCTGAGGGCTTCTCCGAGATGCCTATCGGCAACGGTCCGTTCAAGATGGCCGAGCCGTGGGCGCACGACCAGTACATCAAGATCGTGAAGAATGATGAGTACTACAGCGACGTGCCGAACATCGACGGCGTGGACTTCAAGATCTTGGCCGATCAGGACACCGCATGGCTCGAGTTCGAGGCCGGGAACCTGGACTTCACCCAGATCACGCCTGGTCGTATACAGACCACGGTCGATACGTACGGCGAGAGCCCTGACGGCTACACTCTGAACCCGGGCGAGCAGGTCAGCCTCGGTGCCGAGCAGGCCATCTACTACCTGCTCATCAACAACACCGATCCTGCTCTGACCGACCCGGAAGTCCGCGCCGCGCTGTCGCTGGCGATCGATCGCCAGGACATCTGCGACAAGGTCTTCGAGGGCACCCGCGAGCCTGCAACGGGCATCGTCCCGCCGGGCATCGTCGGCCACAAGGCCGATGCGTTCCAGTACGCCAAGTACGATGTCGAGGCCGCCAAGGAGATGCTCGCCGACGCCGGTTTCCCGAATGGGGAAGGCTTCCCGACGATCACCCTCGAGTACAACACCGGCTCCGGTCATGAGGACATCCTCCTGCTCGTCCAGGAGGACCTTAAGGCCATCGGTGTCAACGGCGAACTCGTCGGCTCCGAGTGGGCACAGTACCTCGACAAGGTGGGTGCCGCCGACTACCAGGTCGGTCGCCTCGGCTGGATCGCGGACTACCCGATCATGGACAACTTCCTGTATCCGCTCTTCAAGACCGGCAGCAGCGACAACTACTCGTTCTACGCGAACGACGAAGTCGACAGCATGCTGGATGAGGCCCGCGAGACCGTCGACGCTGACGAGCGCGTGGCAATCTACCAGGACGTCGAGAAGATCGTCGGCGACGCGTCTGCCGTCATCCCGATGTTCTACTATCGCCACACCCGCGTTGCGTCTGACCGCGTGAACGACGGCGTGTACAGCGCCAATGGTCTGTTCACGTTCGATACGGTCTGGCTGTCGGGCGAGGCGGAAGCCGAGTAGGCACAGCCTAAGCACAACCAGCAAACGGCCGAACGTGTGCCGGGACACCCCCGGGTGTCCCGGCACACGAGCCTCTACCCGGCTGACTCCGAGCCGCTCCTAGGAAGACTGAATCCATGGTCAAGTACGTCGCACGACGCATTCTTCAGATGATCCCTGTGTTCCTCGGGGTCACACTGATCCTCTTCGCGCTTCGGATCCCGGGCTTCCTTCCGGGCGATCCGATCCAGCTCATCGTGGGCGAGAAGACGCTCACCCCGGCGCTCAGGGCGCAGATCGAGGAGAGAAACCACCTGGACGAACCGATCTACTCGCAGTACGCCTGGTACGTGAGCGGGATCGTCCAGGGCGACTTCGGTGAGTCGTATCAGAAGAGCCGCCCGGTCCGCGACATCCTGTTCGACAAGTTCCCGAACACCTTCAGGCTTGCGTTCGCTGCGATTCTCGTCGAAATCGTGATCGGCATCAGTGCCGGCATCCTCTCGGCGGTGAAGCAGTACTCGTTCTGGGACGTCTTAGTGACGCTATCGACGTCCATCCTGGTGTCGGTCCCTGTCTTCTGGCTCGGCTTGCTGCTGCAGATGTTCTTCGGCATCATGCTCAAGCAGTGGACCGGAGGGGCGTTGTACCTGCCGATGTCCGGCATGGGCAATCCGCCCGACTTCATGCACCTCATCCTTCCAGCGATTACTCTGGCATCCGTTTCGACAGCCTACGTGGCGCGGATCATGCGCTCGCAGATGCTCGAGGCGATGGGCCAAGACTATATCCGTACGGCGATGGCCAAGGGCCTTACGGAGCGCGCGGTCGTCTTCAAGCACGCGCTCAAGAACGCGCTGATCCCGGTTGTGACATACGTCGGCATCGACCTGGGCGCTCTCATGGGTGGCGCCATCCTCACCGAGAGCGTGTTCTCATGGCCCGGTGTCGGCCGCGAGATCTTCCTCGCGGTGATGCAGCGTGACTGGCCGGTCGTGATGGGCGGCGTCATTATCGTTGTGCTCATCGTCATGTTCGTGAACCTGCTCGTGGACATCAGCTATGCGGTTCTGGATCCGCGGATCCGCTACGGAGGTGCTGCCGAATGAGTAAGCGCACCGATCGTCGCGCACAGCATGAGCCGCAGACCACTCCGCTCGACGTCGAGGGCCACGAGGTCAGAGACGAGATCGTTCGGACACCGGTCATGCCGGGCGTCGGCGATCTGGCGCAGCGACCGGAGAGAACGCTATGGGGCGATGCGTGGACGCGGCTCCGCAAGAACAAGCTCGCCATCGTTGGCCTGGTCTGGATCGCCATCATCGTGATACTCACGCTTTCGGCCGATCTCTGGGTGCCGAAGTTCTTCGCGTCACCCATCTCCACCGAGGCCAGCAGCCTCGAGCCGCCTTCGGCAGCGCATCCCTTCGGCACGGACCGCATCGGCCGTGACGTCTTCGCGCGGGTCGTCTACGGTGCGAGGGTGTCGCTCGCGGTCGGTGTTCTCGCGGTCGGCATATCGCTCGTGCTCGGTCTGATCATGGGGGCGCTCTCCGGCTACTACGGCGGCTGGCTTGATGCGTTCATCATGCGCACGGCGGATATCTTCTTCGCGTTTCCTTACATGCTCTTCGCGATCGCGCTGCTCGCGGTTCTCGGGCGGGGGTATCAGAACGTCTTCATCGCTATCGGTATCCTCGGCTGGCCATCGATCGCGCGTGTGTTCCGCAGCTCGATCTTGTCGGTGAAAGAGACCGAATACGTCGACGCTGCCCGTGCGATGGGTGCCTCGGACGGCCGCATCATCTTCCGGCACATCATGCCCAACGCGATCGCTCCGATCATCGTGTACGGCACGATGAGCATCGGTGGTGCGATCATCACCGAGGCAGCGCTGTCGTACCTCGGTATGGGCGTTCAGGCGCCGACGCCGTCGTGGGGCGGCATGCTTTCCGATGCGAAGGCCCTGATGGTGCCGGCTCCGTGGCTCACCCTCTGGCCGGGCTTCGCGATCCTGACCACCGTGCTCGCGTTCGTGCTCATGGGCGACGGACTCCGCGACGCGCTCGATGTGAAGATGAAGGACTGACATGGCGCTGCTCGAAGTCAAGAACCTCAAGACCCACTTCAGCACGCGTGACGGCATCGTCCGCGCGGTGGACGGCGTGAGTTTCAGCCTTGAAGAGGGCGAGACGCTCGCCATCGTGGGTGAGTCCGGCTCCGGCAAGTCGGTGACAGCTCTGTCGGTCATGCGGCTCATACCCGAGCCGCCCGGCAAGATCGCCGACGGCAGCAGCATCATGCTGACCGGGGAAAGCATCCTGGACATGGACGACGGCACGGTGCGCGCTATGCGTGGCGACCGCATCGCGATGATCTTCCAGGACCCGATGACATCACTCAACCCGGTATTCCGCGTCGGCTTCCAGATCGGGGAGGCGCTGCGCATCCACAAGGGCATGACCCGCAAGGAGGCGCACGCGCGCGCGGTCGAGATGATCGACCTCGTGGGAATCCCCAATGCGGCGAGTCGGGCGAAGGACTACCCGCATCAGTTCTCGGGCGGCATGCGTCAGCGGGCTATGATCGCCATGGCGCTCGCATGCGACCCGGACATCCTGATCGCCGACGAGCCTACTACGGCCCTCGACGTGACCATCCAGGCGCAGATCCTGGAGCTGATGATCGAGCTCCAGCAGCGCAAGGGGACCGCCATCATCATGATCACCCACGATCTCGGCGTCGTCGCCGATATGGCAAACGACGTGATGGTCATGTACGCGGGCAAGCAGGTGGAGTACGGCACGGCCAAAGACGTCTTCTACAGGCCCCAGCATCCCTACACGTGGGGACTGCTCGATAGCCTGCCCCGGCACGACATCGACGAGAAGGGGACGCTGCTTCCCATCGAGGGCCAGCCACCGAGCCTGATCGACGTGCCGCCCGGCTGCGCGTTCCACCCGCGGTGCCCGTATGCAAAGGAGCGGTGCATGACGGAGGCGCCCGAGCTACGCGAGATCGAGTCCGGCCACATGGCTGCATGCCACTTCGCTGGCGAAGACGACTTCGTGCGTGGCGCTACAACCTCCACCGAAGCGGCGGTGTCGTGATGGGCGACCTGCTGCGTGTCGAGAACCTCGTGAAGTACTTCCCGGTCGAGCAGGGCCTGATCGCATCCAAGCTCAGCAAGAAGGTGCACGCGGTCGACGGCGTCTCGTTCACCGTTAGAAGTGGTGAGACGCTCGGACTTGTGGGTGAGTCCGGTTGCGGCAAATCCACCACCGGCCGGTGCCTCATCCGGCTTCTCGAGCCCACCTCGGGCTCCGTCGAGTTCGACGGTGCCGATGTGCTCGCGCTCAAGGGCAAGGACCTCCAGGCGTTCCGCCGCGAGGTGCAGTTCATCTTCCAGGACCCCTACGCGTCGCTCAACCCGCGCATGACCATCAGCGAGATCGTCACTGAGCCGCTCTCAGTACACAAGCTGGGCACACCGGTCGAGCGCCGGCAGCGCGCCAAGGAGCTTCTCGACGTGGTCGGCCTCAACCCCGAGCACATCAACCGCTATCCCCACGAGTTCTCGGGCGGACAGCGCCAGCGCATTGGCATCGCGCGATCGCTCGCCCTCAAGCCCCGGCTCGTGATCTGCGATGAGCCCGTTTCGGCGCTCGACGTGTCGATCCAGGCGCAGGTCATCAACCTCCTCGATGAACTGCAGGACGAGTTCGGTCTCACGTACGTGTTCATCGCGCACGACCTCTCGGTCGTCCGGCATATCTCGGACCGTGTCGCGGTCATGTACCTGGGCAAGATCGTCGAGACGGGCGGATGGCAGGGTCTGTACGATGCCCCGCATCACCCGTACACGCACTCACTTCTGTCGGCAGTGCCGGTCCCCGATCCCGACAAGCAGCGCGCGCGCCAGAGGATCATCCTTCAGGGCGACGTGCCGAGCCCGATCGACCCGCCCACCGGGTGCCGGTTCCACACTCGGTGCCCCATCGCCCAGGAGATCTGCGGCGTTGAAGAACCTCTGCTCCGTGAGCTGGGCGCAGACCATCAGGTGGCGTGTCACTTCGCGAAGCCGTTCCCCATACCCGAGGGCGTGAGCGCGTCGGTCGTAGCGGGCACGGGGGATGTGACCGAACCGCTCTAGGCACCGGCTGAAGCACTTTGCTATACTCTCGTTCGCTGTCCCGAGGGACGGCGCTTTGTCCGAGTGGCGGAATGGCAGACGCGCTAGGTTGAGGGCCTAGTGTCCGCAAGGACGTGCGAGTTCAACTCTCGCCTCGGACACCAGCAATGACCAGCGGCTTCTCCCGAAGGGGAGGGGCCGCTGTTGCTGTGTCGGGGGCGGCGTCTAATGTAACGTCTAATGTGAGTGCTCGACTACCGCATGGAGAGCGAGCAGGTCCATGTCCGGCGACCCGGACCCGAGGAGTAGTGTCGTGGCAATTGAGTATCATTGGCTTTGGTCCGCCAAGCACGATTTGGGGTGACGAATGGGCGAGCGCTATGACTCTTACGGGTACGACCGAGATGGCTATGGCCCAGACGGTTACAACTCTCACGGCTACGACCGCGATGGCTTTGGCCCCAACGGTCGAGACTCCGAAGACTACGATCGCAATGGGTACGACTGGGAGGGCTACAACCGGGAGGGCTACAACCGCAAGGGCTACAACCGCAAGGGCTACGACCGCGATGGTTACGACAATGAGGACTATGACGCCGAGGGCTACGATCGTCGCGGCTTCGACCGTGAGGGCAAACACGCTGAAACGGCAACGCCCTATGACCCAGATGGCTATGACCGTAACGGCTATGACATCAATGGCTTTGATGAGTTCGACAACGACGAAGAGGGATTCGATCCTGACGGCTTCGATCAGGCGGGATACGACGCCGAGGGATTCGACCAGCTAGGTTTCGATCGTCAGGGCATCAACAAGGAGACAGGGAGTCCGTTCGACAGATGGGGACTCGACCGTCAAAGGATGGATCGTGGCGGCTACAACCAAGAAGGGTGGGACGCGCGAGGATTCAATCGGCAGGGAGTGCATAGACTGACTTCGACAGATCGCGACCCAGAGGGCTACGATCGCCACGGGCTGGACGAGTCTGGCAACGACCGCGAGGGCTATGATCGCGATGGCTACGACTCGGACGGGCTGGACCGAGGCGGCTTCGACAAGACGGGGTTCAACACCCAAGCAATCCACAGGGATACTGGGACCTTGTGGGACACTGGCGGTCGCGATCGCGACGGCTACGACGCAAAGGGCCTAGACCGCGATGGCTACGATCGACGCGGCTTTGATGTGAACGGCCAAACGCGGAACTAGACGGGCAAAGCCCTCAGAACGGCACTCGCAATGCGAGCGCTCGTTGGTCTACCAACTGAGCATGGCCGCCGTTTCACGGTGGTTATACGGTGGACGGACGTAAGGGATCTCCTCACAAGAAATGAGTGCATTGCCGTGCCTGTGACATGCCAACGCTCGGTCTGCGGTATGGTGTCATGCAGGCTGCAGAATCGCTGTTTGCCGCATTGAGTATTCGCGGGGCATCCACAGGGAGCTGATAATGACCGACAAGATCAGAGCTCGTCTCTCCTTTCTGCTGTATGCATCGATGTTTGTCCTACCGGGTGCGAGTCTCGCCATCGGCTGGATTGGCTGGGGCTTTCGGACAGGCGTTGTCGCCGCACTCATTACATTCGTGATCTGCTTTCTCCTGGCGGGAGTTCTCCTGGCGACAGTCAAGGACCTATCTTGGATTGCCGTCGGGTTGCCTTTCGCCCTTGGCATGACGTACGCCGCCCTGCCCAACTTCATTCCAACTCCGTTTGACAACACCGCAATGGCGACTGCGGGTGCCCTGATGACATTTGGCCTGTGGGTTAGAAAGCAGCCGGATACTCCCAAGTGGATAGTCTTCCCACTGCTAGTTTCTGCTCTCTACACACTGGTGGGTGGTTTCATCGCCGGTCCCGTGGACGAGCTGATAGTTGGTGCTATCAGCTTCTACACATCCCGCCATGTTGCCGCGAAACAACTACCGCCCAGCAGTGAACCTCAGGCAATAGACGCTGATGAGTACATAGCGGCAGAGTATGTCGCTCAGGAGGACTAAAGAGTCGGAAGCGCCGGACGTTAGAGCGAGCACAGCAGTATGGGTTAGAGTTGTGCAGTCAGCATCTGGGGGACTGGAGGGAGATCCACGTATGGTAGACGCGGTTGACGACACCGAGCTCGAAGTAGAGGTCGAGGAGGAAGAGGAAGCGCCCGCGCAGACCTACGATATCGCGACGTATCCTTCGGACTTCACACTCAAGGGCATCGCACAGATGTGGGACGACGAAGAGATCACGATTCCCGATTACCAAAGGGAGTTCGTCTGGACCATACAGCAGTCCTCACTGCTGATTGACTCATTCTTGAGCGGTCTGCCGGTTCCCCCGGTCTTCTTCTACATCGACGACCAGAATCGCAACCTCGTGATTGACGGGCAGCAGCGCATCATGAGCGTGATCTTCTATCTCAGCGGCTACTTCGGCCAAGAGGATGCTCGGGGCAAGCGCCAGACCTTCAGGCTGAAGGGGTTGTCTGACAAGGCACCTTGGGCGAACAAGAAGTTCACTGAGCTGGGCGACGTTGACCAGCGTCGGCTTCGCGGTGCCGTGCTTCGAGCCGTCAACATCAGGCAGCTCAAACCAATCGACGGCGACACGAGTGCGTATCACATCTTCGAGCGGCTCAACACCGGCGGGACGCCGCTCAAGAGCCAGGAGATTCGAAACGTCGTCTTTCGCGGCGATTTCAATAACATGCTCAAGCAGTTCAACCTTGACCCGAACTGGCGTCTAGTCATTGGAAAGGCGGTCAAGGACAAGCACCAGAAGGACGTCGAGCTTCTCTTGCGCGTCTTCTCCCTGGTTGAGGATATCGATGGATATGAGAAGCCGCTCGTACGCTTCCTCAACATGGCGATGCGACAGAACCAGAACGGTGATACCCCCAAAGTCGCGCGCTTCTTCGATCGCTTCTCGCTCGTCACCGACATGGTTGCGGGTGAGTTGGGACAGAAGCCGTTCCATCTACGTGGCAAGCTGAACGTGTCCGCGCTCGATGCTGTTCTCAGCGTCTTGATTGAGTACTACGACGATGTTGATCGGTCGAAGCTGGCGGACTGCTGGGAGTCGTTGAAGGGCGACACTGCATTCGACGAAGCGACGCGCTACAACACGACCGACACTGCGACGGTGCAGACTCGGGTCGCCCTGGTTCGCAAGTACCTATTGAGCTGACGCGGATGTCGTACGAAGCGCACTTCGAGCATGCGGATGACGTTATGGCGCACCTTGCTGTCATCGTCCCTGAAATCCCGGATGCTGTCCTCCAGGCCAAGTACTCAGGCTTCGCTGCAGTTGCGGCTGTGACCGTATACGAGATTGCCCTCAAGGACATCCTGTTTGAGTTTGCGGAGTCGCAGCATCCCTTGCTGGGGGTCTTTACACACAGCCAGTGGGATCGAATCAACGGACGAATCAGGCTCTGTCACATTAAGGACGACTACTTGGCGAGTTTCGGGGGCGACTATGTGGTCTGTTTCAGGGACGCTCTGGATGCCGCCACGACGAAGTACCTCGTCGAGCATGGCAGTGACATTGTCACCTCATACTCGAACCTCATTCTGTGGCGTCATGACTTCGTTCACCAGGCCAGGGTGTCTGCATCGGCAACGTTTGAGGACGTCAGGAAGTCCTACGAGGCTGGCAAGCGAGTTCTGGCGTGCGTTCACGAGGCACTGTACGCGTAGAATCGCTGCTCCAACAAACGGATCAACCTGACGCGCTTCGCTCGCAGGTTATCCGTCAGGCGTTAGGCGCGGCACCCCATGGTTCAATACGCGTCCGCTATCGCCCACCATTACGTACTTCTTCACAAGTCGGCTCCCTTGCGGGCCGGCTCTTGTGTTTGTGACCTGGGATTATTCGATTCCCCTCGTCGGGCAAAGCCCTCCGAACAGCACTCGCGTCCCTCGTGCATGTTGGTTTTCGGTGGTCACACGGTGGTTGGGACTGAGGGATTCCTTAACAAGAAATGGTCGCCGTGCCATGCCGTGACCCGTGACGGCTGAACGGGGTGTTCTCCCGAAAGGGAGGGGCCGCTGTTGCCGAGTCAGGGGCGGTTTGCTGACGAATTTGCTGACGGCACCGTCCGAAGATGTCAGGTACTGGGTCTATTATCGGTTTGGCTGCTGACTCTTGAGACGTAGCCCGGCTTAGAGGAGAAGACGCATGATTTGGGACTTGATGGACGAACTTGAAGGGGTTGTCGACAGTGAGTTCAAAGATCCGGTAGAAGTGGTCGACGTTGGGACATTCCCAGACGTGGACCAACTGGCGCTGGAGGTGCGTCGGTGGCAACGCCTGAAGGACCTCTACTGTGTGTCCGTCGACCTGAGAAACTCGACCGCTCTTGATGTGGGTGCTCACGCAAGCACAAGCGCCAGCCTGTACGAGGCCGTCACGGGGAGCTGCGCGAAGATCGTGAAGCGACTCAACCCTCAGTTCGTCGACATACAAGGGGATGGCCTGTTCGCGCTCTTCCACGGGGCTATGGCGGTCGAGCGGGCGATCTGCGCGGCCATCTCACTGAAGACATTTGGCGAGAGAGTGCTGGAACCCATGATAGAGAAGCATCGGGCGGAGAAGCTTGGCGAGCGGTTCCCACAAACCGGCCTGAAGATAGGCGTGGCATCCGGCACTACGGTCGTCAAGCGCGTTGGCGTCAGAACCATAAACGAACCGGTGTGGGCGGGACGAGCTGTACCGTACGCGGTCAAGGCGAGCGAAACATGCGAGCCGAAGCAGCTGTTGGTCACGCAGGCGGTTCACAACAGGATCGCTGGCAACGAGTACCTTACGTGGTCGTGCGGATGCGACGGCGCCGGGAACACGAATCAGCCCAAGAGGCTTTGGGCAGAGGCCGCCGAGATGCCGGGAGTTCCCGGAATGATGCTGTGGAGTCTCGGCACTACGTGGTGTCGTGTGCATGGCGACGCCTTCTATGACGCTGTGCTTGCTGGGAGTATTCGCAGAGACGACATCAGGGGGTAGTGGAATGGCTGTAGCGGAGGGGTGGTCCGACGGGTGCACTAGCCTGGCACAGACACTGCTCGGCGAGAGTCGCCGAGAGCTGGAGCGGGCGGATGCCAAGGCGATAGGGCTTCTCAGTTTCTGCGGTCTACTCGTTGGTGTGGTTGTGGCGGGAATGATTGCCGGTGAGTGGAGCCCTTCACACCTCGGCGAGACGCAACGCCTGGTTTGGTGGGCGGGGGCGGGGATGATAGTTGCCGCCTTCACGCTGTTCGGTTCAGCGGTATGGCCCAGAACGAAGAAGAGCCAGTTCGCACAGAACCGCGAGTGCGTCACGTACTTCGGCGATGTGGAAGCGACCTGGAACCTGCGCCATTTGGGCGAAGTGCTCGAACGGACGTGCACCTGTCTTCCTGACCGCGACGGCGAGCAACTGCTGACCATCGCCAAGTACGCGAGACTGAAGTACTCACTGATCAGGTGGGGAATGGCGCTATATGGGCTCGGTGCACTGGCAGCGACTGCAGCAGCGCTCTAGCCGTGTTAGGCAGTGGGCGCATGCGGCGCCCCTCGGATTCGCTGGCCGCTAGTGGGACCCAGTGCCCATCGTCGTGACTATTAGTCGTGGTCGACTACAGGCGGCACGAGACTACTTCCTTGTGATGATCGCCAATGGAAGGACGCCAACAGCGGTAGAAGGCGGTCCGTTCGATGGACTCCGGTACTTCGTGACTGAGATTGATGGTCAGGAGTACTGGGTGACGGAGCAGGGGTTGTTCGACTCGCCGGGGGACATCGCCGGGTAGACGTGCGTCTTCAGACGGCTGTGTCGTGTGCCTGCGGTACGATGGCAAGAGCGACACGCGATCGGTTCATTCTGAGGGGGGTCCTATTCTTGCCGCGACTCACTGAGCAGGAACAGCAGGAGATCATCCGCTTCCTTGAGGCTGACAAGCCGCTGCCCGACAAGTACCGGTTCCTGCTGTTCGGTGACAAGCGCGAGGTCGAACTCGTGTGGAATGGCAAGACCAACGAGGTCTGCAATATCATTCTGCCCTTTCAGACGATCGAACAGGTAGATGAGCCACGGGCGGAAACCGCCGATGACACGGCGTTGCAGCTGGACTTGTTCTCGCTCGATGAACGCGGAAGACAGCTTCGGGGTTGGACCAACAAGCTGATCTGGGGGGACAACAAGTTGGTCCTGTCGTCGCTGAAGAACGGACCTCTGAGGGAGGAAATCGAGGAGCAGGGTGGTCTGAAGCTGGTCTACATTGACCCGCCATTTGATGTCGGGGCGGACTTCTCAATGGACATCGAGATCGGTGACGACACCTTCACCAAGAGGCCGAACATCCTGGAAGAGATCGCGTATCGGGATACGTGGGGCCAGGGTGCCGACTCGTTCATTGCGATGCTTTACGAACGACTCGTGCTGATCCGAGACCTCATGTCGTCTGATGGCGGCATCTACGTTCACATGGGCAGGAATGTGTCCCACCTTATTCGACTGGTCTGTGACGAGGTGTTCGGTCGAGAGAATCTGGTCAACGAGATTACGTGGCAGAGAGCGCACGCCCACGGTGACACAGGTCAAGGAGCAGCTCACTTCGGTCGCGTTACTGAAGCCATCCTCTATTACACGAAGAGCGACAAGCCCACATGGAATCCTCAGTACACGGCTTACTCGGACGCCATCATCTCCCGCGACTACAAGTACGTGGATGAGGCGACGGGTGAGCGGTACAGGCTCATGCCGGTGGACGGACCAGGCGGTGCATCGAAGGGCAATCCCTATTACTCGTTCCTCGGTGTGAAGGGCTACTGGAGGTACTCGGAGTCGACGATGCAAGCACTGTACGAGTCTGGCGAGATCTTGCTGTCCTCAACAGGACGATCGCTCAGTCGGAAGCGCTTTCTGAAGGACGCCAAGGGTACTCCCGTAACGGATCTCTGGGATGACGTGAACCGCATCAGCCCAACCTCCAGCGAACGCCTAGGATACGATACGCAGAAGCCAGAGGCACTACTGTCGCGAATCATCGAGGCATCGTCGAACGTCGGCGATCTGGTGGCGGACTTCTTCTGTGGTTCGGGCACGACGGCTGCTGTCGCGGAGAAGCTTGGCCGAAAGTGGATGGCTGCCGATCTCGGCAAGTTCGCCATTCACACAACCCGCAAGCGGATGATCGCTGTTCAGCGCGAGATGAAAGCGGCAGGTAAGGACTACCGTGCCTTCGAACTTCTGAACCTCGGGAAGTACGAACGCCAGCACTATGTGGGCGTCAATTCTGACCTGCGTGAGGAGCAGAAGCAGCAGCAGCTGGCCGCCAGGGAGCGAGCATTCCTCGACCTCATCCTTCGTGCCTACAGGGCGGAGGGCGTTGAGGGCTTCGAGACTATCAGCGGCAAGAAGGCTGGCCGACTCGTTGTGGTCGGTCCGATCAACATGCCAGTGACTCGCCTTTTCGTGGAAGAGGTCATTCTTGAGTGCAGGAAGCAGCACATCACCAAAGTGGACGTTCTTGGGTTCGAGTTTGAGATGGGGCTTTTCCCGAACATCCTGGACGAAGCACGAGGCAAGGGCATCGACATTTCTCCCAAGCAGATTCCTCGGGAAGTGTTCGACAAGCGGGCCGTCGATAAGAATCAGGTCGTCTTCCATGATGTGGCCTACATCGAGGTGAAACCTCACATGAAGAGCGACTCCGTTGCAGTGGAGCTAACGGACTACTCAGTCTTCTACTCACAGGATTCGATCGCATCGGCTGAGGAATCGCTCAAGAAGAAGGGCGACAAGGTCGTCGTCGAGCGAGGGCAGATCGTCAAGGTCAGCATGGATGAGCATGGAGTCGTCAGTCGCGAGGTGCTTACGAAGAAGTGGACGGATTGGGTCGACTACTGGGCCGTGGACTTCAACTTCGAGAGCAAGCGCGAGTTGATCCGGGTGAAGAACGAGGACACGGGTGAGTGGGAGGAGCGCTGGACTGGCGACTACATCTTCGAGAACGAGTGGCAGTCGTTCAGGACCAGGAAGGACCGGGAGCTTGAACTGAAGAGTGTGGCCCATGAGTGCACACCTGGTCGTCGCAAGATCGCAGTCAAGGTCGTCGACATCTTCGGCAACGACACAATGACCATCGTCGAGGTCAACGTAGGGGGGAAGGACTGATGGCGCTACATCCCGACTTTCCGCAGTCGCCGTACTCAGTTCTCAACCCTGAGATTCGTTGGTTCCCGGCTGATGAAGCTATGCGCGCCACCACTATGGACAAGTTGATGCCGCCGTTGGTCTCGCAGCTCAGACGGAAGGTCAAGGAGTTCAGAGACAGCGGCTATGTTGGAGCCGCAAACACGAGCAAGAGCTTGCTCGAATGGTGGTTCAAGACTCCGCACCTTGTTCCACAGGCGGACGGCACAACAGGCGAGTTTCAGTACTACTTCGCTCAGCGCGAGGCACTGGAGACGATCATCTACCTGCACGACGTCGTCGGCGTGAAGGACAAGTATGACCTCATGCGTTTCGACAGCAGCGGGCAGGTCTCGGCAGGCATGTTCGATGAGGACTGGCGGCGTTTCGTCATCAAGATGGCCACTGGCAGTGGCAAGACGAAAGTGCTTGCGTTGGCTCTGGCGTGGAGTTACTTCCACAAGTTATACGAGCCTGAATCGGGCCTATCCAGGAACTTCCTAGTCATCACGCCCAACATCATCGTGCTGGACCGTGTTCGTCGTGACTTCGAGGGCTTGAGGATATTCTTCAGCGATCCAATAGTCCCGGACGACGGATACGAAGGCCAGGATTGGCGCAGTGACTTTCAGCTGGACTTTCACCTACAGGATCAGGTTAAGGTCACTCACCCCACAGGCAACATCTTCCTAACGAACATCCATCGTGTCTATTCGGGCGACGATATCGCCGCGACTCCGGATGACGACGACATGATGGAGTACTTCCTGGGCAAGCGCCCGGTCGGTGGTACGACTGACTCCAAAGTGGACTTGGGGATGATAGTTCGTGACATCGACGAGCTGATGATTCTGAACGACGAGGCGCACCATATTCATGACGCCCGTCTAGCATGGTTCAAGTCCATACAGGACATTCGCAATCGCTTGCTTCAGAAGGGCGGGGAGCTGTCTCTGCAGATTGATGTGACGGCAACTCCCAAGCACAACAATGGTGGGATCTTCGTGCAGACGATTGCCGACTATCCACTGGTGGAGGCGATTTCGCAGAACGTCGTGAAGCATCCGGTACTTCCCGATGCAGCGAGTCGGGCCAGGCTGGTGGAACAGCAGAGCGCCAAGTTCACTGAGAAGTACGCTGACTACATCCACCTTGGAGTAGTCGAATGGCGCAAGGCGTTCGAGGAGCACGAGAAGATGGGCAAGAAGGCCATCTTGTTCGTGATGACGGATGACACCCGCAATTGTGACGACGTCAAGGAGTACCTGGAGGGTACGTATCCAGATTTGAAGGGTGCCGTCCTGATCATTCACACGAAGGAGAACGGCGAGATATCCGAGTCAGCGACCGGCAAGAACAAAGACGAGCTTGAGAGGTTGCGCGAACAGGCCAACAGCATCGATCAGCCCGATAGCGAGTGGAAGGCGATCGTCTCTGTCCTGATGCTCAAAGAGGGGTGGGATGTACGGAACGTGACCACGATCGTTGGTCTTCGTGCCTATTCCGCCAAGAGCAACATCCTGCCTGAGCAGACCCTTGGGCGCGGACTTCGGAAGATGTACGCAGGCGGTGTCGAGGAGTACGTGAGTGTTGTCGGCACTGACGCCTTCATGGAGTTCGTAGAGTCGATCCAACAGGAGGGTGTTGTGCTGGAGCGTCGTCCTATGGGCGAGCAGTCCGGTCCGAACACACCGATCGCAATCGAGGTGGACCACGAGAACGTGCACAAGGACCTCGACAAGCTGGACATAGAGATCCCGGTTCTCACACCGCGTGTCTTCCGCGAGTACAAGAACCTCGCTGATCTGGATGTCGACCGTTTGTCCCACCAGGTCGTGGCATACAAGGCGTTCACGGATGAAGAGCAGCGGGAGATTGTCTTCAAAGACATCACTACTGGCGAGATCACGCACACCACCTACCTGGACACAGCGGGCATTGCTGACTACCGCAGCGTCATCGGCTACTTCGCCCGGACCATCATGAAGGACCTTCGGCTGGTGTCTGGATACGACGTCCTATACGGCAAGGTCAAGGCATTCGTGGAGACCAAGCTGTTCGGTCGTTCTGTCGACATGGAAGACCCGAACACGTTGCGGAACTTGGCTGAGTTGGCCGCAACTCGCACCGCCATCGAGACATTCAAGAAGGCAGTGAACGAGCTGACGATTCTGGATCGTGGCGACGCGGAGATTCGGGACACGATCAAGTTGAGGCAGACGAGACCCTTCATGGCGAAGGAGCAGGGGTACGTCGTGCCGAGGAAGAGCGTGTTCAATCGGATCATCGGCGACAGCAACCTTGAGCTGCGGTTTGCTCAGTTCCTAGAGGAGTGTCCGGACGTTGTGTCGTATGCGAAGAACTACTTCGCAGTTCATTTCAAGCTCGACTATGTCAACGCCGACGGCAACATCTCCGACTACTACCCTGACTTTGTCGTGCGAGAGACGAGCGGCGACTATGTCGTCGTCGAGACCAAGGGCCTTGAGGATATGGACGTGCCGCTGAAGATGCAGCGCCTGAAGCTCTGGTGCCAGGATGTGAACGCTGTTCAAGAAGTGCAGAGATTCGACTTCGTCTACGTTGATGAAGATGGCTTCAACAAGTATCGTCCTACAACATTCTCCAGCCTCAGAACAGGCTTCACGGAGTACAAGTAGTGCGCCGTGCGAAGCTAGCCGTTGGCTCCGAAATGGGTCCTCGCGATCAGGCGCCATCGTTGAGCAGGCGGAAGTGCTGTCAGCTGAGTGGGCGGTCTGAGATGTCTGGACTCTTCGATGAGACAGGGGAGCCAGACTCCCTCTATGAGCGAATACGAACGAGTGATCTGACGCATATTGAGGCGCTTCGGGAGCGCTTGGAAGGCATGTGGTCGATGTTTGCGCCGCATGCAGATCGGCACTTCCTGGTGGAGTTTCGTAAGGAGATCAACGCTCGCTACTGGGAGATGTACCTGACCTGCGCCTTCCTTGAGAAGGGTTGGGAAGTCGCAAGCGGGGACCATGGTCCCGACATCCTGTTGCTCCATGAGGGACAACGCGTCTGGATTGAGGCAGTCGAGGCAACCCAGGGCGCCGATGGCAGTATGGACCGCTGTCCCGACTTCCCTGAGGGTGTTGCCTTCGACTTTCCCGAGGAGCAGATAGTTCTGCGCTATCGAAACGCCATAGAGCAGAAGCACCAAAGGCGACTGGAGTTCATCGAATCGGGAATTGTGGGTCCGACGGACGTCTACATCATCGCGGTCAACTCGGGGTGTATTCCCTTCGCGTTCGTCAGTGAGGATCCGCCACGGATCGTGGGTGCCGTGTATCCGATGGGAGCACTGCAAGTGCACATAGGTGAAGACGGTCAGACACTCGGTGTCGACAATGTGTATCGCCCGTCCGTGTCCAAGGCTAGCGGCAGCCAGGTGAAGACGGATGTCTTCCTGGACGAAGGGTACTCAGGAATCAGTGCTGTGATTTGCTCAGGCGCAAACGCATTGAACGTGCCAAGCGAGATCGGATCGGACCTCGTTCTAGTCCACAACCTGACGGCTGCATCCCCAGTTCCTTCAGCGTGGTGGCCCTTCGGGGATGAGTGGAGCGGTCGACTCGTTGAGGATGGTCTGACAATCTCAAAGCTGGGCGAGACTGAAGCGTAGAATCTGGGTTCGTCGTTCAGGTAGGTACGAATTGCGAGACCCGTCTTCCGATAGGGAGGCGGGTCTTCTTGTTGAGGGATTTCAGTCAGAAATGAGTAGGTGGGGCTGCCCGTTCGGCTGCTTCTCAGTCTGTCGACGAGAACGCGCAGTAGATCACTTCGGAAGAGGCGCCAAAGTCGCCGTCACTTGCTACCGATAATGTTGTTGACAGGTTGCTAGCAGGTTGCTAGAATCGCAGCACGGCAACAGCGATGACCGTTTGGAGGCCGAGATGACTGAGTTCGTGAATGTGCCAGTACCTGCTGACCGCGTCCAGGATGTCTACGAGTTCCTGGCGAAGACGAAGAGGGCTGCATTCAACAACCCTGACTGGGATGAGGAACAGGCCAAGTCGTATGCGAGGCCACCGTATCAGTGGGATGAGGAGTTGGTTGGGCGGATGGTCCAGGAGTCGTCGGAGAAGATGCGGTCGATCCTGCGTTCGCTGGCCGCTGATGGGGTAGGGCGGGATCCCCAGTCGGTGGACGACATCGCGAAGCTGACAGGGTTGGAGCGCGCTCAGGTTGTGGCGACTCTTGGGCCGTTCGACAAGAGGGTCAAGGGTCGGTACGGGATGAAGGTCATGCCGTTCGACTCGGTCTCGGATGCAGAGGATGGGCGTCGCTACCTGACGATGCCCGAGGACGTTGCCCAGATGGTTTGGGCAAAGCTCGAAGAGCTTGAAAGCAAGAAGGCACGCTAGAGAGGTACTGACGTCGTGATCTGCAGTAGCGACGGGGTTGGTGATGTCGATTTCGAACAAGAGGAGTGATGCCGCGTGTTGAACAAGGACCGCTGCCGAGAGGTAAGCGGTATCGCAAGAGGCGAAGAGCGCCTAACACCATTCAATTGTGCCGCTAGAGGCACGGAGAGGATTCATCATGAGCGATACAAGTATTGACTGGGCTGAGAAGTCTTGGAATCCAGTCACAGGATGCACGAAGAAGTCTGAAGGATGCGATCACTGCTATGCCGAGCGCATGGCGAAGCGGCTGCAGAACATGGGGCAAGCGCGCTACGTGAACGGCTTTCAGGTAACCATGCACGAGTCAGTCCTCACCGAACCTGAGGGCTGGGCCAAACCAAGCAAGATATTCGTCTGCTCAATGTCAGATCTATTCCACGAGTACGTGACCGACGATTTCATCAAGCGTGTGTTCGAGAAGATGAACCAGCTCGAACGGCATACGTTCCTCGTTCTGACGAAGCGACCTGAACGCTTGGCCGCTCTTGCGTCGGAGCTTCAGTTCACCGCCAACATCTGGGTTGGTGTGACGGTTGAGCATCCCCACTACATCAGCAGGATCGATGTGCTTCGCACGATACCTGCGGCAAAGCGATGGATCTCGTGCGAGCCGTTGCTGGAGTCGCTTGCTGACACGGACTTCACAGGCATCGACTGGATTGTGGTTGGTGGTGAGTCAGGTCCTGGCGCTCGTCCAATGGATCCAGACTGGGCACGCGAGCTGGATATGCAGTGCGAGTGGGAGGGCATCGCTTTCTTCTACAAGCAGCAGGGCGCCAAGGTGGGTAAGGGTTCGAAGCTGCTGGATGGCGTGGAAAGACATCAGTACCCCGATCAAGAGGTGGGCGGGTCGGAATCTGATGCAGGTAACGACGGTGAGTGGATTGGCGGGATGCGGAGGGTGAAGGTTGACCACATACCGCCTCTGGAGCCTGGCGGCTACATGACCGAGTGGGATGAAGAGGGCAACGAGGTCAGCCACCTGCTGCTGGAGAAGGGACTGGCGGCGAGAACAATCGTCAGCCCACAGGGCGAGACCGTGAGCGTCGACGTGGTTGAGGTGTCTGAGTGCTTCGGTGAGATCACGGCCCTGGACTATGACGGGCCGTCAGGCGAAGCAGCGTAGCCTCTGCTCAGCAACACTGGAGAGGCTCTCCTCACTCGATGAGGGGGGCCTCTTCTCGTCTGTGAAGCCAATAGGGTCGCGGAATCCGAGCCAAGTATTGAAAGGGGGTACAGGTAGTTGCTCAGTTGTGTTGGTCGGGATTGGCGCCCGGTACCCGTCAGGTGCTGTTGGTGGAGGGTCTCACACAAGAAAGGTAGGTGTTGCCGCGTTCTGTTGATCCTGCCCGTCCACGAAGGAGGTGATGCTGTCGGAATAGGGTCACTACAGTGCCCCTGAGGGGCCACACAAGGCCGTCTGAGGCCACGTTCTATCCGTTGCGCCGTCCAAGTGGGCGGTGTTTTGCGTTTCTTGCGCAAGAGAGGAGATCCATCATGGTTACTCCGTTCGAGAAGCTGCTCGCCCATGAGCAGCAGGTCGCACTGGTGAGTGTCTTGGTTGCCCGCATGTCGGAGGCTGGGATCCTGAGCGAGGATGCTGCCGGCATGCAGCCGTCGGAGATTGCAGCGCTCGTCATGGATAGTGCCGCCGCAGAAGGGTCTGGTTCCGACGCCATCCGTAAGGCGCTGGTCTTCAAGGTGGCAGAGATAGTGGAGTCGGTCACCAACATGGTGAGGGGTGCCGCCGTGAAGTCAGCTCCAGCAGCCAGGAAGGCAGGCAAGGTCACTGCTGATGTCGCAGCAGCTGCAGGTAAGTTCGTCTTTCGGACCACCAGCGAGGCCGTCCGCAGGATGAGTCCTGTCTATGGGCCGCCTTGCCCAAGGTGCAGTGCCCCGACCGTCATCAGGCGGAACAAGAAGACGCACGTTCCGTTTGCAGCGTGCGACGCCTGGAGGGACACGGGCTGCAACTTCACCGCTGGCGTTACCTTCACCGACGACTAGGGTCCAGTCGTAAGCCGCAACTCAAGACTTCGTGCGAATGTCTGGCACGGCAGGCAGAACTGGTGTCCGCGCACTCGTCGGATCAAGTCGATCAGTGCGTCGTTGCACGTGGCATCCAAGACGAGGATCGCAGGGCATTGGCCGTCCATGGCACGGCATGGGCAGTAGCGTGTTCGAGGAGCGAGGAGGCCACGCAGCCGATCCCAGACTGCGTGGCTTCTGCTCTTGATGCTACTCAGGTGCATTGCCCAGCATCAGCATGTCGATCTGCGACACCGGGTTAACGGCTATGTAGCGCCATGCCACCGCGATTCCAAGAATCGCGCTCAGGACTTCGACCACCGGCTTGATCTTCCGGTAGCTCATGCCTTCCGAGTGAAGCGTGTCGATGAAGCTGCGGACCGCAGCAGCGTCGAGCTTGGCGAGTGTGGTTGCCCCCAGATGAAGGCTGATGGTCGACGTGAACGCCCGTCGGTAGGTGGCGACGGTGTCCCGCGTCAGGTTGGGCAGCATGTGGTATTCCATGCACCGATCGTAGAACGCTGAGAGCGTGATTGACTGCGCGTCTTCCGTCCCGAGCTGCATAGCTGTTCGTGCTTCTTCAGCGGCTACCTGGGTCTTGTATGTCTTCCAAGTCACCCCATCGTCATCGGTGATCTTGAGGCCGCTGTTCCGGCCTTTGGCCACGAGTTGTACTTCTAGCATCTTGGTACCTTTCACCAGGGCTTTTCCGACCCTGGCCCTATTGGGTTGCGCCTTGTGCGAACCCTTCTCTCTATAAGTAACGATTGTTCGGAACGATGTTCACTTTTCCGGCGAAGAATGTCGGGAAACGACCGAAGGAGAGCCTGGCTCGAAAGAGCTGGGCTTTCGTGTATCCAGGCACCAATTGGAGGTGGCCACATGTCTGGAGGGAAGCACTATCGAAGCGCGACCACGGTGCTCATCGACGGTGACAAGTTGCGTCGGTTCTGCTGGCTCAATCGCACGCCGCTGTCCCACATCGGTCCGATGATCGGAAGGTGCAGCGGTCTGGCGAGCGTCCTGGCTCGCACGGGTCATATGAGCTACTACACCGCGGACGACATCGCCCGTGAGTTCGGACTGCATGTGGAGGACTTCATACGGCAGATCGCAGCGCCGGAGGAGATGGAACGGCTTCAGGTCAGGTAGGAATCGATGGCATACCCACATGAGAGGGGCCCCGGTCGTACATCAGGCCGGGGCTTCTTCCCGTTCTAGAGGAGGGCACCATGCGTAATCCATCACTCCGGGTCTATCGCCCGTTCGTAGACTCGAACGTGCCGCACTATCACGTGGCGTTGGTCCGAGATGAAAGCACTCCGTATGAGAGCGCAACGATTAACATCAGCGGGCCTGAGGACGTGGCTCATGTGTGCGCGGATCTCAGGGCCGCCGACAGGGAACGGTTCGAGGTATTGCTTCTCACGACGAAGAACAACCTCATCGCCAGGGTGCTGGTCTCAATCGGGTCGCTCAATGCCTCGATCGTGCACCCGAGAGAGGTACTGAAGCCTGCGGTCGTAGCTAACGCCGCGAGTATCGTGCTGGTGCACAACCACCCGTCAGGTGACAGCACTCCTTCTGGAGCCGACACTCAGCTGTGCCGTCGCTTGGTGAAGGCGGCGGATCATGTAGGCATAGAGATTCTGGATTCCGTAGTCATTGGAGGAGGAGACGACGGCAGCGTCTGTTCGATGAGGGATGTGGGGCTGCTGTAACGCGTCTACACGCTGTCCCAGTACTCCGCCGTGTCCGAATCCAGCAACCTGTGGACTAACACCGATCTTCTTCTTGCTAACGCGGTCGCATATCGGCCGATCGCCAGCCCTATCTCAGGTACCGCGTCACTCGAACCGTCGTCGCCAAACGGCGGCTCAACTGCTATCCGAGTGCTCAGTCTGGCCATCTGGAGCGACAGTATCCCTAGGTCGTAGATGATCTGGTCGTACTCGTCTTTGGTTAGCCATGACTTCGAATAGGCGTAACGCTCGGTAGCTGAGGAGATGAACTCACACAAAAGGGTGTGTTCTGCCGGGCACCGACTACCAGCCGCACACTCGTACTGCCTGTAGTACCTAGGGCAGCGGTCCGCATACGCACACTGCGACGGGCCTTTCGACGGGAGCACATCCTCGATCATCACCCCATAGCCCAGGGAGCTGTATCTCGATATTCGCCATGTCTTCGGATCGTCACGCTGTCCCATTGCTACCACCGCTCGGAAATCGAGTGCCTGTGGCCCCCGGTGTACGGGGGAACCACCTCTCATACCTAGAGTAACGGTGGTGGACTGGGTTCTTGCGCGCCTGGGAGAGACCAATTCTGTATCTACAACCAACAAGCATTACCGCAGGTCAGAGGGCATGTATCGACTGAAATAAGCGTACGCTTCATCGAGTACTGGCAGAGTCGATAGTGCCAAGACGACGCCTTCGAGTTCTGGCGTGTATACGACATCGAACCCCCCGACCAGCTGGTCTACGGGGGTGTATGTACTAGGGGGTGAAGTAGAAGGATCCAACAAAAATGGAGGGGTTTGCCGCCGTGCTTCCAGCATGTCGAGCATCCGCAGAGCCACATTGTCTGGGTCGAAACGGCGTGTTCGCATTCCGCTGTTCTCACCGACCAGCACACGGATCGATTTTGCCTGGAAAGCATCGTCAGAGGTGATGTCAATCGAGTAGCGGACCTTGCCGTCCGTGTCCAGCTGTTGATAGCGCTCCACGAGAGCTGCTTGGTAGGCCTCATCGAGACCGACCAGTTCGATGGACTCGCTAGTCTGAGAGTAGCTGGCGGGAATAGTCCGCGCAGCGGACGGATAAGCGATCGGAAGCGAAGCGTACAGGCCACTACCATCGAGGTCATTCACTTCGATGAAGCTAGCGCCTTCGTACGGTGAGCTGGCCTTGATTGCACGCAGTACCTCTACTGAGCCTCTGTCGCCTCGGATGATTCTGCCGTAGACGAGAGCGTCCTGGACGTTCTTGGTAGCGTGAGCGCACCAGACATCCGGCAGTGCCGGCAGGTAGATCGACACCCACACTCTGGTGAGTGGCTCTTCTGGCTTGTCGTTGAAGGCGTTGACGATCGCCCGTCGGTATTCCATCTGGGCGAAGTCAGGGACTGGTCTATCCGAGAACGACGCTGTCGGACGTGCGCCAACCGAAGGCTCGTAGATGACGAGCGACCAGTCTTTCGGGTCGTCGAGTGAGTACCGCTCCAGGATGCTGTTCATCGTAGGGAGTCCAATGCGACAACCCTGTTTTGCCAGGATCGGTACCCTGCAGGTTCCTGCCATCGCGGACGCACCACGAGGATGCTGGCTGCGGTATCCCCATCCTCAAGGTAGCTGATCGTGGTCGGACCGCTTGGTGGTCCGTCGCTTCTGGTCCTGACAGGTATGATGCCCACGAAGCTGAGGTCATGAAGCTCGTGCAACAGGTTGGGCAGGGCGTCACCAGCAGCTGCGCTTGATGCGAACTCCACGCTGGAGACAAGGCGCATGCTGAAGTCGTCGTCGATCTCGATCCTCAGGTGATTAGGATCAACACCGCCGCGAAGCGGTAGGTCGTTGTAGGCGTAGAGTGCCGTCAGCAACCGCCTGACACCGTGGTTACCTAGCTGCTTCCACGGTCCTTCCGTGGCCATCAGTGAGCCAGGCATCCAGAAGTAGGGTCTGTGCTCCGCTTCGAAGTTGTTCATCGTCCTTGGCAGGCTGCTTCTGCGGTACCCGCCTAGCACTCTCTGCGGTAGTAGCATGACGGTCCATCTTGGGATGCCGTCGTCGCGAGGCTCCGCCTCCTGCAAGAAGCCCCTCCTGATCATGGGCCTGTGGAGGCACGTCCGACTGCGGTAGTTGGGTGGGATCCCGACTGCTCGTGCTGCCGCATTGGCTCTGGTCCAGACCCTGCCGTTCGTCGGGTTGGCCCGTGCGTTCATGTAGACGAGGTAGTCCCACTGGTACATGTTGAGCCAGGGGCGGCCGTAGACTCCTGGTCGGGTGACCTCATGCGCTCCATCGACGATGCCACGCTCGACGTAGAATCCGCCCTTGGGATCGGGGACCGCTCTCCTGCCACCACGGGGATAGGAAGAAGAGCGTGACCACTCGGCCACCGCTTGTTGGTTGTAGTCGAGTTGGTCGTTACGAAGTACCCGTACGAGATCCCTCATCAGTGCCTGCCTGTCGAAGGCGTCCTGCGCCAAGACTAGCAGTGGCACAACTCCCCGTCCTCAATTCCAGCTGTAGCTGAAGCCCCTTCCGCGACCTTTGCGTAGCCGTTCGCCTGCAGGATGCATTCCTGCCTAAACGTTTCGAATGGCGGAGCGAGCGGTTTGGGGCTGAAGCGATCCGACTGATGTACCCCGTCCTGATGCTCCAGCTTTGCTGCCTCGTGTTCGAGGTCCGAGCGTTGGGACCCATACATCATTAGGCAGCTGGTTTCGTTCACGTAGCGGCGACACCGCCGCGTCTATTCATTGAGGTCCACCTTCGGGTGGGCCTCTTGTCGTTTGGAGGCAGAAATGGCACTGATCAAGAGAGGCGACAGGTTCCATGCGGTCTTGTACGACGCCAACGGCAAGCAGCGTTGGTTCGCACTGGGTACGGATCGACGAGCCGCGAAGCGGCGTCATGACGAGCTGGTGGTCGAACTCAGGAACGGCGAACGCAGTGAGCCGTCCAAGATGACCTTCAAGGACTACTCGATTCAGTGGCTCCGTGATTACGGGGCGGTCCGTCTCAAGCCCTCCACGTACAGAAGCTACGAGATCTACCTCCGCGTTCACCTGGTTCCGTTCTTCGGGACCACGAGGCTGAAGGACATCACGCCTCACCAGGTCCAGCGCTACGTGTCGTCCAAGGCTGCGACCACGGCACCCAAGGCGATGCGCAATCAGATGGTCGTGATGAAGAAGATGATGTCGACAGCTGTGGACTGGCAGCTTCTTCAGCGCAATCCTGCCGCCACGGTCACCCTTCCTCGGGTACCACAACCTGAGATCGCGTTCCTCACTCCTGCTCAGATGAGGCTGCTGATCGAGGTCACGCCTACCAGCAGGAAGGCGATGATCGCCATGGCTTGTCTTACGGGTATGCGCAAGGGCGAGATCATGGGTCTGAAGTGGGACTGCGTCGACCTGGAGGAACGGGCAATCACGGTCAAGCGATCTGTCTACGCCTGTGTCGTCCAGGAGCCGAAATCCAAGCGGTCCATCCGCGTTCTCCCGATGCCCGATGCTCTGTATGAGCTGCTATCAGTAGAAGCGGAGACTGACGGTCCAACCCCGACTCACTTTGTGTTCAGCGGCACTGAGGATCCGATCGCCAACACGCTACCCAACAAGGTGCTCAATCGTGCGCTCAAGAAGGGGAAGCTCCCGACGGTCACGTTCCACGGACTGAGACATTCGTTCGTGGCTGCTCACATCGCGGCTGGCACTCCGCTGAAGGCGATTCAGGATATGGCTGGCCACGCATCCATTACGACCACGATGGATAGATATGGCCACCTGCTGCCCCAGGCGAAAGCTGAGGCAGCCAAGGCGATACAGGACGCCGTTTTCGGTGACGGATAGACTGCCGTGGACTCACGGTAGCTTCAGTCTCGTTTTGTATGGAGATCTGCTATCCCAGACATCTAATACAACGTCTAATGTACGGCTGGCAGAACGCGCTTTGAGTCGGACATCCCGAATCGAATAACCGCAGTTCCGAGGCGACGTCCGACGACTTTGCGAGCCGTTCGCGAGCGTTGAGGGCCTAGTGTCCGCAAGGACGTGCGAGTTCAACTCTCGCCTCGGACACCAGTGACTAGCAGGGCTTTCTCCCGAGAGGGAGGAAGCCCTGTTTCATTGGCGCGGGCTTCATCGTACGATACCGATGCGAACTCGGTTTGCGGTGCCGGGCGATCGAATGTGCGTTGATGACCGGCGAGGTTCTGGCTCGCAATGCGGCGAAGCCCCGCGATTCCCGGTCGCTCTGTGTCTCTTGCGCGATGCCGAAACATGCAGTCGAGCGTGTCGGGCGAGTCTCATCCACGTGCGATACAGGCGGGTACAACAGCATGAACGTGCTTGGGATCAACTACTTCTACCACGACTCTACGGCCTGCCTGGTGATAGACGGGCGCATTGCGGTCGCCATCGAAGAAGAGCGGCTCACCCGCGACAAGCACACGACCAAGTTTCCGCGAAAGGCGATCGCTCGCTGCCTGTCAGAGGCCGGACTCTCGCCGGCCGACATCGATGCGATCGCCGTCTCGATCAAGCCGTTCAAGGACTGGTCGGCCAAGGTCGCCTACGGACTCGCTCGTCCGCGCAGCCTGAAGCCCTTCGCGATGAACGAGGTCGCCGGCGGCGGGCTGAAGCAGTACCACCTGCGCAACTGGTATCGCGAGACGTGGCCCGAAGGCGGCCCGCAGATCCATTACGTGCCGCATCACACCGCACACGCGGTCGGAACGTTCCTGGTCTCGCCGTACGAGTCCGCCGCCATTCTCAGTCTCGACGGAGCGGGCGAGTGGGCGACGTCGTTTCTTGGCGAGGGTACGGGGACGAGCGTGACGCGGCTGGCCGAGAGCTTCTTCCCGAACTCGATGGGTGTCTTCTACGAGGCGCCGACCGAGTTCTGTGGCTTCAAGGCGAACTATGACGAGGGGAAGACGATGGGGCTTGCCCCGTTCGGCGACCCCGAGGTCTATCGCGAGGTCGTGGACCGGATGGTCACCGTCCGGTCTGACGGGACCATGCTCCTCGACACGTCCTACTTCGGCTTCCACGGCACCCCCCGGTGCGCGCCCAAGTTCACGGCCGCGTTCGGCAGCGGCAGGAACGGCGACGGGTTCGAGGCGAACCACCTGAACGTGGCAGCAGCATTCCAGGCGGTGCTCGAAGACAAGGCGCTGGAGCTGTGCGCGGTCCTGCGCGAGAAGACGCAGAGCCGCAACCTGATCATCGCCGGAGGCGTCGCGCTCAACAGCGTCATGAACGGCCGGATCGTGCGAGAGGCCGGATTCGACGACATCTACGTCATGCCTGCGGCCGGCGACAACGGGACCGCGATCGGCGCGGCGATGTACGTCTACAACGTTGTCCTCGGTCAGCCGAGGGTCTCCGTGCACGACGATCCGTACCTGGGCACATCGTATTCGGACGAGTACATCGACGGCGTGATCCGCGCCGCGAAGCTCGTCGCGGAGCGACACGACGACATCGCGTCGACCGTGGCACGCCTGCTGGCCGATGGCCGGATCGTGGGCTGGTTCCAGGGTCGGATGGAGATCGGTCCGAGGGCGCTCGGTAATCGGAGCATCCTGGCGAACCCGACGCTCCCCGGCATGAAGGACAAGGTGAATGCGGAGGTCAAGCACCGCGAGGCCTTTCGGCCGTTCGCCCCATCCGTGCAGGTCGAGGCCACGGGCACGTACTTCGACGTGATCGGGGAGAGCCCATTCATGCTCAAGGTATGTCCGGTGCGACCCGAGATGTGCGACCGGCTGCCCGCCATCACGCACGTCGACGGTTCGGCGCGGCTGCACACCGTGAGCCGGGATACGAACCCCCTCTTCTATGACCTCATCGGGAAGTTCGGAGACCTGACCGGCACGCCGGTCGTGCTCAACACGAGCTTCAATATCATGGGGGAGCCGATCGTCGAGTCACCCGAACAGGCGATGCGGTGCTTCTTCACAACCGGCATCGACGCGCTGGCAATGGGGTCCTACCTGATCACAAAGGACTCCGGCGCTTCGTAGGGGCGGTTCGCCGCTTGCCCGCGCCGTGTGACCGAATCACCCCGCGACCTCCCATCGGAATGCGGTCACCCCCTGTCACTCGGCTGCCGATACCACCTGCGTAGGAGTGGAATCCGGACAGGAGATGCTGCATGCGACGAACTAGCCTGATCTGGGCCCTGCTCACCGTGACGCTACTGATGGTGGCGGTCCCGTCTGCCTCGGCGGTCGCACTTGAGCCGGTCTACCGCTTCTACAACGTCACCAACGGGACTCACTTCTTCACATGCTCGGCCGAGGAGCGCGACACGGTCATCGCGCGCTGGCCGAAGGTCTTCAACTACGAGGGCGTCGCCTATGGCGTCGACCCGGCGAGCGACACGGAGCAGCTCTACCGCTTCTACAACCGTGTGAGCGGAAGCCACTTCTACACGCCGAGCGCCGAAGAAGCCGATATGGTCGTTGCGACGTGGTCGGATAGGTTCAGCTACGAAGGCCGGGCGTACGGCGTGTCGCCGGCGGCCAGCCCCGACTCCGACCCGGTCTACCGCTTCTACAACCGGCGTACCGGGAGCCACTTCTACACGGCCTCGCCGGTCGAGCGCGACACGGTTGCTGCGCGCTGGGGGGCTATCTACCAGTACGATGGCGTCGCGTTTTACGTTGCTGACTCGGGTGCCGCGCCGAACCCCCTCGGCATGGTGTTCCCGGTCCTCGGGCCGAACAACTACACGAGCACGTTCGGCGCGCCGCGTTCGGGCGGCCGCACACATGAAGGCTGCGACATCATGGCGGCGGCGGGCACTCCGGTGATCGCAACGCTGCCGGGTACCGTGATCGCCCGCGAGAGTACGCTCGGCGGCCTTACGATCTGGCTTACCTCGGAAAGCGGCTGGAAGTTCTACTACGCCCACCTGAGCGGGTACGCCGTGACCGAAGGGCCGGTCGCTGCCGGGCAGGTGATCGGGTACGTCGGGAGCACGGGCAACGCGACTACGCCGCACCTGCATTTCGAGATCCATCCTGATGGTGGCGCCGCGGTCGACCCTTACCCGTACCTCATCCAGATGCAGTAACGCCCGCCTCATGGCGCGATGTGAAGCCAGGGCGCACGGAGCCTGAGCGTTCCCGTACAATCTCACACTAGGAACCGCGTGAGAGAGGGGAACGCCCGTGGAGCGTCGCAGGATCCTGGCCGCACTCGTCGTCGTGATCGTCGCGATGCTGCTCATGGGGTGCGCGCTCCTTGACGAGTTCGCCAGCGGTATCGCCAAGGAGGATCCCGAGTCTGCCGAGCCCGAAGCGTCCGCGCCAGCGGCCCCGGGGCAGCAGGGCGAGGATGCCGAGGCTGACATCGCGGGGCGGTGGGCGGGCTCGCTCACCTTCAGTGACTTCGAGATACTCGTGGGCGACGAGCAGACGGAACTGGCCTTTGCCAATGAGATCGCCGGGACGATGGACAAGCCCTACTCGATCATCATCGACATGCAGCCAGCGCAGGAAACCGCCACCATCAACTTCGACGGGTCACTCGTCATTCCCGGCGCGATGTCGCGCACCGGCGACTCCGTGACGTTCGAGTTCCGTCAGGCCGGGACGGGTTCGCTCGAAGCCGGCGTCGCCACGCTGCCTGTCACATTCACGCTCACCGGGCAGATCGCTGACGGCCCTGAGCCGACGATGAGCGGCGACGTCCGCTACGACGTCTCTACGATGGACGGTGCTCCCGGTTGGGTGCAGATGGGCACCTGGAGCCTCGAACGCTACTAGCGGGCGCCTCACGCGGCGGGCAGCGGCCCGCTCAGCGGTATACTCGTCGGACCGACCAGTCACGGGGGTGTGCGTGCTCCAGTTCGCCCACATAGCGCTCGGCACGGGCGGCGGCCTGACCTGCACCCGCTGCGCACCAACGCCAGACGCAGGGTACCTGCCCGCAGCCGAGGTCATCGCGCGCATCCAGGCGGTCGCCGACGGCTGGACCGATGGGCCGGGTCCCAACATCGTCCTCGGCGGACCGGAGCCTTTCGCACATCCGGAGCTCCCTGCGCTTGTCGCCGTGTGCGTCGAGGCCGGGGTCCAGCGAATCATGCTCGAGACCGACGGAGGCGCACTCTCCGTTCCTGCGAACGCCGGAGGCGTGATCCGAGCGGGCGTACGGCACCTGCGCGTGCGACTGCTCGATGCCGATGAGGTGCGCGGCGATGAGCTGAGCGGGCTTGCCGGCAGGACGCGCGACGCGCTTGCGGGCGTCGACACCTACCGCACGGCGGCCGAGGAGGTCGGCGCTCGCGTGCTCGTGACCGCTCTCGTCCCGGTCTGCGAGCACAATCTCGAGTCGCTGCCCGCTACGGTGCTCGCGCTGGCGTCGCACGGGTTCGACGGACTGCGGCTCGTGCCGGGCGGCGAGCTGCCGGCCTCGGCCATCGCTGTCATCGCTGCGGCATGCGACACCGGCATGGTCAACCAATTGTGGGTGGAGGCCGACCCTGCGCTCCCGCTCCCGCCGACACACGCGCTCCATGCGGTGGCCGAGGCGGTGCGCCGTGGCTGAGCCGCTCAAGGTCGCTCTCCTCGCCATGAACGCACCGGGCTACCAGTCGCTTGCGATCGCGTACCTCCGCGCGTTTGCCGAGGCCGACCCGCGTCTGACTGGGCGCGTCGCGTTTCAATCGCTCGATCTCTCCTCGGCCGACGATCCATGGTGGGTGGCGTACCGCATCATCGCAATGGAACCCGACGTGCTGGGCGCCTCGGTTCTCTGCTGGAACGCGCGGGCGGTCTACGACGTGTGTCGCATCGTGCGGGAGGCGCTGCCCGGCATCACGATCGTCCTCGGCGGGCCCGAGGTGGGACCGATCGCAGGCGACGTGCTCCGCGAGCACGGGTCCGTGGACGCGGTCGTGCGCGGGGAGGGGGAGGCTGCGTTCGCCGACGTCCTTGACCTCCTGCGGCGCGACAAGCCGCTCACACGTGCCGACGGCGTCACTGCGCGCGATGGGGCAGGGGAGCCACAGGATGCGCCGGATCGGCCTTTGATCGCGGACCTGGACTCGATCCCCTCGCCATACCTGAGCGGCGTGCTGCAGCCGAGGGAGGGCACGGCCTACATCGAGGGCTACCGCGGTTGTCCGCATCGCTGCGGCTACTGTTTCGAGGGCAAGGGTTATGGGCGCATACGATCGTTCAGTCAGTCGCGCGTTGAGGCCGAGATCGCGTACCTTGCAAGCGAGCGCGACGTGCCCGCCTTCTCGTTCATCGACCCCGTCTTCAACCTCACGACCGAGCGCCTTCAGTGGTTGAGCGACGCGCTCGCTCCACACACCGCCCGGGGTCTCATCCTGCATACCGTTGAGGTGGACATCGAGCGCATCGATGACGCCGGCGCAGCGCTTCTCGCGCGCGCGGGCGTAGTCTCGGTGGAGACCGGCCCGCAGAGCGTCGGCGCAGCAGCCCTTGCCGAGTGCCATCGCGGCTTCGACCGCGAGCGCTTCGTCGCGGGCGTGGAGGCGCTCAAGCGTCATGGCATCAGTGTCGAGTGCGACCTGATCGTGGGGCTTCCCGGCGACACGGTGGGCGACTTCCTCGAGGGCCTCGCGTTCTGCATCTCGCTCGATCCGGGCAAGGTCCAGACCTCCACGTTGCACGTCTTGCCGGGCACGGACCTCTATCAGCGTGCCGACGACCTCGGTCTCAGGTTCGATCCGGCCCCGCCGCACGAGATCGTCTCGACCGCCAGCATCGGCTTCACGGACCTCCGTCGCGCCGAGGCGCGCTCGATCTACCTGACCAGGCAGTACGCAGCACGTCTCGAAGGAGCTTCACGTGTCTGAACCCTCCGAAGTGTCCAGGCGCGCCGGGCTGATCAGGCCGTTCATCGTCATGGACGTGGTCGCGCGTGCGCAGGAGCTCGAAGCGCAGGGACGCGACATCGTGCACATGGAGATCGGCGACCCCGACTTCCCGACGCCGCCGGTGATCGTGCGGGCAGCCGAGGCCGCGATGGACGCGGGAGACACCGGCTACACGCAGTCCCTCGGCCTGCCGGACCTGCGCGAGGCCATCACGGCGCACATGCAGTCCTCCTATGGCGTCGCGGTGGACGCCGAGGACATCGTGGTCACGCAGGGCACGTCGCCGGCGATGCTGTTGCTGTTCGGCTCCGTGCTCGACCCGGGTGACGAGGTCGTGCTCGCCGACCCCTGCTATCCCGCCTATCCCAACTACGTCTCGTTCCTCGGCGGCGTTCCGGTGTCCGTGCCCGTACGGGCCGAGGATGGGTTCCGCTTCCGGATCGACGAGGTCGAGCGGGCGATCACGTCCCGCACGCGCGTGATCATGGTGAACTCGCCGTCGAATCCGACGGGCGGCGTGCTCGGCCCACAGGACCTCGAGGCACTCGCCACACTCGCCGACAGGCATGGGCTCTGGCTCGCGAGCGATGAGATCTACCACGGCCTGCAATTCGAGGGGCGTGAACACACCGTTCTCGAGTACACGGACCGTGCGTTTGTGCTGAACGGCTTCTCGAAGGCGTACGCGATGACCGGGTGGCGGCTCGGCTACCTCATCGCGCCGAAGCAGTTCGTGCGGAGCGCCGAGAAGATCCAGCAGAACTTCTTCCTGTGCGCCAACCACTTCGTGCAGGTTGCGGGCACCGCAGCGCTTCTGCACGCGCAGGACGACGTTGCGCGCATGCGTGCGGTCTATGACGAGCGGCGCCGCTATCTCGTGCCGGCACTGCGCGAGATCGGCCTCGGGGTAGCCACCGAGCCGCTCGGCGCCTTCTACGTGTTCGCCGACGCTCGCGCGTGGGGTGCCGACTCGGTCGCCCTTGCCGGACGCCTCCTCGAGGAAGCCGGCGTGGCCGTAGCCCCGGGCATCGATTTTGGCCCGGGAGGCGAGGGCTTCTTGCGCATGAGCTATGCTACATCGATCGAGCGTCTCCGAGAGGGTGTCTCGAGACTCGCCGCTTGGGCCTCATCACGACCGTAGAGGAAGGATATTCTGCCGCTGGGCGGTCTGCCGCTTGAGCGGGAGAGTGTGCCTGCCGACACATATCAGTAGAACCGGTATGCTTATTGCTTGTTTGGCGCGGCATGTCTTCGAATGAGGTGGGGTGCACGTGAGCACAGAGGTCTGGAGCAAAGCCGACCTGCACATCCATTCCAACCACAGCGACGGAACCGGCAGCATCCCGCAGATCATGGAGTACGTGGCGACCAAGACCGACCTCAAGGTCATCGCCATCACCGATCACAACACCATGGAAGGCGCCTTGTTCGCCAAGGCACTCGAGGACGTGTACGGCATCGAGGTCGTCGTCGGCGAAGAGATATCTTCCAGGGAGGGTCACGTTCTTGGCCTGTTCCTCACCGAGGAGATCGAGCCAGGTCTCTCGGCGCTCGATACCATCGGTCGGATCACCGACCAGGGTGGCGTGGCGGTCATCCCGCATCCCTTCAGCGCCCAGGGTGTATTCGGTCCCTTTGGCCGCACCGCCTTCGTGCAGACGCTGAGCGATTTGGCCTTCCACGCGCTTGAGGTCTACAACTCCGTGCCGTATCTCGGCTGGGCGAACCGCGTGGCGGCCAAGATGTTCAGCGGCGGCCAGGGCATCGCCGCCGTGGGCGGGAGCGACGCGCACATGGTGCACAGCGTCGGTCGCGGTTACACGGTGTTTCGCGGCACGACTGCCGCAGATCTCCGCACGAGCATCGATGAACTCGAGACGCATGCCGAGGCGGACCGCGGCGGTCTTGCGCTCGCGCTTCGCTACGTGCGTGCAGTCCCGCAGATCAGGCGTCTGCGCGCCGCGAACTGGGAGCGCTGCCGGGTCAGGGCGTGACGGGCGCCCCTGGACCGTCTGATCCGAGTGATTCCTGCACGGTGCGGCAGATCGCGTCCACGAACCCCTTGTCGTCACCCCACGGGGTGACCGTGACCACCTGCACGCCCTGAGGCACCCGGGCGAGCGTGATGGCATGGCCCAGGTCGAGCGTCGTCTCGAGGGTGGGGAGCGCGATCGTCGACGCAGCCACCACGATCCGCCTGCAGCCGAGTGCGGCCAGGTGGCGGACCGCTTCGGTGACATCCGGCGTCTGCCACTCAAGCCACGCCACGCGCACGTGTTGGTCCGCTATGCCGGCCTCGCCGAGAAGCATACGTACGCGCTGGTCGAAGTAGTTCTCGACGCGCTGCGCCGCCGAGTAGCGATGCTCCCAGACCGGCGGCAGCCCCGAGTCCATCAGGACGACTCCGATGTCCGAGGGGTCGATGGCCGTTGTGGCGGCGAGGATGCGTTCGGCCAGCCGCTCGGGTAGTCGGCGGTCCTCCCACACGCACGGGGCGAAGGCCACCTCCAGCCCTTCGTTCTCGCGAAGCGCGCGGTCGAGCACTGCGCACGCTGCATCGAGCGGACCGGATTCGGAAGGGCCGAGGACCACGATCGTCGCGCGGGTCACGCCGGCTGCCGCGAGCGTGAAGACCGAGGACGTAATCGAGGCCGGGTCGTGACACCAGGCGAGCACGACGTCCGAGACATCCGGCTCGAGGCATTCGGCCACCGCGACTGCGAGCTGTCGTGCGACCGAGGAGGCGGGCGACCGGCCGCCGACCGCACGGTACCGCGCCTTGTCAGCGAAGAAGACGAAGGGGAGCGCGGTAGACGGGACCTCGATCTCGGCGCTCTCGGCGAGCAGGTTCTGCCGCGTCGCCACCGCCCGGGGGCTGTAGCGGTCCGGCTCCGCGCAGCTGACCAGGACGATGCCATGTCCGTCGGCGCTCGCATGCGGGGCCTGCGGGAGTGACGGTGGTACGGCCGAGCGCGCGAGGTGGGGCAGGGATGTCGCGGCGACAGCGAAGCCCGCACCGATGCCCGCGAGGAGGACGGCGAGCGCCGAGATGATCGCCTCAGGGCTCGCGTAGCGCTGCGTGATGGTGCCGAACGCCGAAACCGAGGTGACGAGCGCCGCGAGGGCGCCGAGAATCGCGAGCGGGGCAGCGGCGCGGGGCAGAACCAGGGCCCCGACGAGCAAGGACCCGAAAAGCACACAGCCGGCCAGAAGCACGAGCCAGATCGTCACGTTCGGCGCTCCTCTCGGGCATGACGATAGAGGAACTCGGGCGCGCGTGCCACCGGCGTACAGTTGACACTGATACCCCATGGGGTATACTTACACGCATGAGATGTAATCCCCGTCGAGGAGGAGATCCCCTTGAGCGACACAGTACGCGAGATAACTGAAGCCCAGTTCCAGATCGAGGTCCTGGACTCGGCCACCCCGGTCATCGTCGACTTCTGGGCACCGTGGTGCGGCCCATGTCGCATGGTGGGGCCCGAGCTGGAGAAGCTTGCCGGCAAGGTCAACGGCGTCTCGTTCGTGAAGGTGAACGTGGACGAGGCACGCGACGTGGCCATGAAGTACGGCATCATGAGCATCCCCACCATCGCCAAGTTCGAAGGTGGTAATCTGGTTACTCAGGTGGTGGGTGCTCGTGGCGCGGACGCTCTTGGCCGCGAGTTCGGTCTGGTGTGATCCAGCGCCATGCCGACCTACGAGCTGCACTGCCAGGAGTGTGGACATGAGTTCGACCGCTTCCTGATGCGGCTGCTGCGCGAGGCCGACCGGGTATGTCCCGAGTGTGGGTCCACCAAGGTCGAGACCGGCGTAGGTGGCGGTTTCATGACACGGCCGATCGGGTCCACATCGTCCTGCGTGCCGAGAGGCGGGTTCGGTTGAGGGTAGCCTTGCCGCCCGTGAGGTGCGCCCGACATGGCGGTGGCGATGGAGTTCACATACCGGCGTGAGGGGCACAGGCCCTTCATCGAGATGCTCGAAGCCGTGGAGCGGATCGTCCGCTCTCACGGCTTCGACGTCGTCCGGTGCCACGATCTCCAGGCCACGCTCGCGGCGAAGGGCTTCGAGATCGCGCCGCTTGTGGTGTTCGACGTGGGTTCCGCGATGACATCTGCCGACCTGTGCAAGATGCACGTCTACACCGAAGGCGATGTCGTCTGGGTGACCGCCATCCGTCCGGTCGCTTTGTGGCAGGAGACGGGTCCCGGCTGGGAGGCGACCAACGCGAAGGCTGAGGCGTCGGTCGTTTCGATCGTAGACGCGGTCTGCTCGTAGCGCGGGAACGCTACTGCACGCAGCTGGAGTACTTCAGGAAGACCTTGATCGCTTCATCCACGAGCTCGTCGCGATCCGTGATGCTGTCGTCCACGAGACAGGTCTTCATCGAGTGACCGATGATGTGCAGACCGACCTGGTTGAGGGCTGACTTGGCGGCCATGATCTGCGTGAGCACGGCCTCGCAGTCCTTGCCGCTCTCGACCATCGTCTGGAGGCCGCGGATCTGACCCTCGAGTCGCCGGAGGCGATTCAGGATGCGGCGTCGCTCCTCGTCGTTGGCGGTGAGCGGTGCGGCGACGGAGTCGTCCATGGCGGTCTCCTTGCATGGCGGGTTCGCTGACGTACAATCGAATGGTTTGTGCACGTCAATATACCCCTCGGGGGTATGTGCGGCAAGGGGGCGTCATGGGATACACGGAACCGCGCACTGGGATGGGCGATCGCTTGCGATCGGTTCGACGCGTCCTGTGGTGGGTCCTGGTCCTGAACATCGGCGTAGCGGGCGCCAAGCTCGGGTACGGGCTGCTGATCGATTCGGTCTCAATCACCGCGGACGGCTTCCACTCGATGTTCGACGGTACGTCCAACGTCATCGGACTCATCGGGCTTGGCATGGCGTCACGGCCGGCCGATCGGGGCCATCCGTACGGGCATGCGAAGTACGAGACGTTCGCCTCGGCGGCGATCGGCGCGCTGCTCCTGTTCGCGGCGTGGCAGGTCGGATCGTCGGCGATCGCACGGCTGCAATCTCCCGGGCAGGGACCGGCCGTCGACGCGGTGAGCTTCGCGGTCATGCTGATCACCCTGGCGGTGAACATCGTGGTGACCACCATGGAGCGGCGTGCGGGCAACCGCCTGGGCAGCGAGATCCTCAAGGCGGACGCGAGCCACACCGGCAGCGATGTGCTGGTGACCCTCGGCGTCATAGCCGGGCTGGTGGCTGTGCGTCTTGGCTATCCGATCGCCGACCCGATCCTGGGTCTCGTGGTGGCCGGCTTCATCATCGTGACCGGGCTGCGCGTGCTCGCCACCGCAGGGTCGTCGCTTGCGGATACCGCTCGCCTCGAACCCGCCCGGGTGAGCGATGTCGTGCTCGGCATCGATGACGTGTTGGGATGCCATGACGTGCGCACGCGCGGGACCGAAAGCAACGTGTACGTCGACCTGCACATCCAGGTCGACTCCGGGGCGACGGTGGCCGAGGGTCATGCGATCGCTGAACGGGTGGAGAAGGCGGTGGCCGACGCGTTCGAGGACGTTCGGGACGTCATCGCGCATCTCGAGCCACTCGACACCTACCAGCAGCACAAGACCGAGGAGCAGGAACGGGACGGACGGCTCTGATGGCGCGTCCTGTCACGCTCAGCCGCCGCGCAGAGGGCTATGCCCTCGTCGTGATGGCAGCCACCTGCTGGGCGGGTGGAGGGCTGATCGCCAAGTGGCTGTTCACCGCACCGGGAGCCGCGACCATGTCCTGGCCGTTCCCGCCTCTCGGCATCGACGTGGACCCGCTCGTCCTGTCGGCGGCGCGTGCCGTCGTCTCGACCGTCATCGCCCTGGGCTACCTCATCGTGAGGCGGCGGGACCAGCTCGTGATCCGTGGTCGCGACGTGCCTTTCCTTGCCGTCTTCGGCGTCTTCGGGTTGGCGCTCGTCCACTTCGCGTACTTCAAGACGATCTCGCTCACCGGGGTCGCCACCGCCATACTGCTCGAGTACCTTGCACCGGTCGTGGTACTGGTCTTCTCGGTCCTGTTGCTGGGCGAGCGTCTAACATGGGTGCTGCCGTCGGCCGTACTGCTCAGCGTGAGCGGTTGTGCGCTGATGGTCGGTGTCCTCGGCGGTGAGGGGCTGAACGTCTCGCGCGAGGGCCTCTTCTGGGGGCTTGCCTCGGCGGTGCTCTTCGCCGGGTACTCGCTCATGGGCAGATACGCCGCAAGCCGGTTCTCGCCGTGGACGCTGCTCACCTACGGCCTCGCGGCCGCCTCGCTCTTCTGGCTGATCGTCCTGGGAGGTCCGGGTCGCATCGTGGAACTGCTCTCCGACTGGCGCGCCGTTCTTGCGGTCGTGGTGCTCGCGGTGGTGAGCACGATCGTGCCGTTCGGCGCGTTCCTCAAGGCGCTTCACCTGATCGAGGCTACGCAGGCGTCCGTCACGTCCACGATCGAGCCGGTCATTGCCGGAGTCGCTGCCTGGTTCGTCTTCGGGGAGCATCTCGGAGCGCTGCAACTCCTTGGCGGTGCGCTGGTCATCACTGCGGTCGCGTTGTCGCAGTTCAGGACCCGCGTGCCCGCCGAGATGCCCGTGGTGGCGGAGGAGCCGTTAGGGGAGTCCCCGCCAGGAGCATAATCGGTGTGGTACGTTGTTTGCTAAGCGCCCCACCCACTGAGGTGCACCATGGAACTGAGCCAACGCCCCGAACTGCGTCAGAAGGTGACCCTCTCGCCCCAGGTGTACCAGGGGCTGAGCATCCTTGCCATGCCGGTCGCCGAGTTGCAGACACTCATCGAGACCGAGTTGCTTGAGAACCCCGTCCTCGAGGTCGAAGAGGACGAGTACGAGCCTGCGGAGCCCGACGATGACCGGGTTGCCGACGCGGAGGACGAGCGCTCGTGGGATGAGTGGCTCGACCAGTATGAGGAGCTCGAGCGCATGGACGGCTCGGGCCCGCGCGACCCGAACGTCGAGGAGATCAACTCCGACGAGTTCGTCGGCGGCGTTGTGAGCTTCAGCGAGTACCTGCTCGAGCAGCTCGCCATGCTCGACATCTCCGATGAGGTCGAACTCGCGGCCAGGGCGATCGTGGGTTCGCTCGACGAGGACGGATTCTTCGTGAGCAACTGCGCTGAGATCGCGCGTATCACCGGCCTGACCGGTGTCATCGCCGAGAAGGCCCTCACGGTCGTACAGCAGCTCGATCCTCCGGGCGTCGGCGCCCGGTCCGTCCGGGAAGCGCTGCTGCTCCAAGCCGAGACGATCGGCGTCACCTCGGTCATCCTGACCTCCATCATCGAGGATCACCTCGATGACGTCGCGGTCAACCACTTCCGGAAGATCGGCCGCAGTCTCGGCGTGAGCGAGGAGCTGGTGCGCAACACGGTCGAGGTTCTGCGGCTGCTCAACCCCCGTCCGGCCGGGGCCTTCTCCCCGGGGCCCGCGCCGTCGTATGTGGTGCCCGACGTGACGCTGCGCCGGTTCGGTGATGAGTGGCTGGTCATGTCCAACAACGAGGTCGTGCCCACGCTTCGCGTGAGTCCGCGCTACCGCTCGATGCTCCGGTCGGGTGCGGCCACTGACGACGAGACCCGCCGGTACCTCAAGGACAAGATCCGCCAGGCCGAGATGTTCATGCGCAACGTGGACCGACGGAAGGACACGGTGAGTCGCATCGCGCAGATCGTTCTCGAGGTCCAGTCGGACTTCTTCGAGGACGGGAAGGGCGATCTGCGCCCGCTGCGGCTTGAGGATGTGGCGACCGAGATCGGCGTGCACCTCTCGACCGTAAGCCGGGGTGTCACCGGCAAGTACATGGCTACGCCGTACGGTCTCTTCGAGTTGAAGCACTTCTTCTCGGGCGGCTACCGCAGCTCAACGGGCATGGACGTGGCCGCCACCACGGTGAAGCAGCGCATCCGTGACCTGCTGGCATCCGAGGATGCCGTAAAGCCGCTCTCGGACCAGAAGCTTGCCGATGCGCTGAAGACCGATGGCCTCGATGTGGCGCGCCGCACGGTTGCGAAGTACCGGGAGGAACTCGGCATCGAGCCCTCCTGGGCGCGCAAGCGACGATGAGTGAAAACGCGGTAGACGCGGGACGCCGCTCCGGATCCCGGCGTTTCCCCGGGACGACGCCTCAGCGCGACGTGCTGGTCATCGTGCTGCTGCTGGCTACGGTTGCCGTTCTGCACCTGCTGAGCGACACCGTGCCACAGGCCGACGCTATGCACCTCTTGTTCCGCAAGCTCTACTACGTCCCCATCATGTACGCGGGCTTCGTCTTCGGCTGGCGCGGAGGGCTTGCGGTAGCGGTCGCCTCGACGCTGCTGCTGCTCCCGCACGCGCACGCGCTGACCGGCGCGCTCGTCGGCCAGAACACCGACACGCTCTACGAGATCGCCATGTACATCGCGATCGGGCTGCTGTTCGGCTGGATGCGCGATCTCGAGGAGCGCAAGACCGCCGACCTCAGGCGGGTCAGCCTGCGGCTCGAGGAGGCGTACCACACACTCGAAGAGCGCGCGATCCAGCTCGTGAACATCCAGGACTACATGCAGGCGATCCTGCGGTCGATCACCTCGGGCGTCATCACCTTGGGTCCGGATGGCTCGGTCGCTACCGTGAATGTGGCTGCGGAGCGGATGCTCGGCATGCCCGAGGAGGAGATGGTTCCACGCAGGCTGGGCCGGCTGTTCCGCGATGACGGCGGGCTCGATGATAGCCTCATGCGCTTCCTCAACGGGCAGACGCCGAAGATGGTAACGGACGTCGAGGCGGTCACCGTGGACGGCCGCACGCTCCACGCGAAGGTGGCGATGGCGCGAATGCGGGACGTGGGTGGGCGCGTCTTCGGCGCAGTCGTGACGCTCGAGGACGTCTCAGAGGTCCGGGCGCTGACCGACCAGCTCATCCGGGCCGACCGGCTGGCCGCTATGGGCGAACTCACAGCTGGCGTTGCGCATGAGGTGCGCAACCCTCTCGGCATCATCAGGGCATCGGTTCAGCTCGTGGAGGACTCGCACGGCGATCCGGTGCGGGTACGGGATGCCACGAGGGTCATCAAGCAGGAGATCGACCGGCTGGACAAGGTCATCAAGGCACTCCTCGATTTCGGACGTCCGTCCGCCCCGACGCTCAGGATCACGAACGTGGAAGATGTGGTGAGCGACGTAGTGCTGTTCACCCGTCAGTTCGCCGGACAGGCCAAGGTCGACATCGAGACCGAGTTCTCGGCAGCGGACCCGCTCGTGCTCGCCGACGCCGACCAACTGAAGCAGGTGTTCGTGAACCTCGTCTCCAACGCGGTGCAGGCCATGGAGGACGTGGGCGGCGCGATCAAGGTCCGGGTCTGGGACGACGATGCGTTCGTCCTCGCCTCGGTGGCGGACACCGGACCCGGCATGGCGCCCGACGTGCTGGAGAGGGTGTTCGACCCGTTCTATTCGACGCGGAGCGGGGGAACCGGTCTTGGACTGACGATCGTTCACCGCATCATCGATCAGCACGGTGGGCGGGTGGAGGTTGACAGCGCTCCGGGCCGGGGCACGAGATTCACAGTCGCGCTGCCCGCGCGCACGAGAGGAGAGGGTTCGTGATGAAGAGCCGGGTGCTGCTTGCCGACGACGAGAAGAACATGCGGTGGGTGCTGAGCCAGGCGCTGGAAGCCGAAGGCTACGAGGTCGCTGAGGCCGCCGACGGCAAGGAAGCGCTGTCGTCGATCGCCGATCAGGCGCCCGATCTCCTGATCCTCGACCACAAGATGCCTGCGCCCGATGGGATGGAGGTCCTACGGCGCATCCGCGCGAAGGGGCACCGGTTCCCCGTCATCATGCTGACCGCTCACGGCAATGTGCAGACCGCGGTAGAAGCGATGAAGGCTGGCGCCAACGAGTACCTCACCAAGCCGTTCGATCTCGATGAACTCCGCTTGAGCATAGAGAAGGTCCTGCAGATGAGCGCGCTAGCCGCCGAGGTTGACCGACTGCGCGAGGAGCTCGATCGGGACTGGGACGTGGACGGCATCGTTGCCGCCGACCCCGGGATGCTCGACATGCTGGAGACGGTAAGGAAGGTCGCCGCTTCGGAGGCGACTGTGATGCTCTACGGTGAGTCCGGGACGGGCAAGGAACTCGTCGCGCGCGCAATCCATCGGCTCTCGTCGCGTGCGGGTAAGCCCTTCATCTCGATCAGCGCGGGCGCGTTGCCGGAGACGCTGCTCGAGAGCGAGCTGTTCGGCTACGAAAAGGGCGCGTTCACCGGTGCTGTGAACGCCAAGCCCGGCCGTTTCGAGATGGCGAACGGCGGCACGCTCTTCCTCGACGAGATCGGGGACATATCGCCCGCGGTGCAGGTGAAGCTGCTGCGCGTGCTGCAGGAGCGCACGTTCGAGCGCCTCGGCGGGACCCGAAGCATCGAAGTCGACGTGAGGGTCATCTCCGCCACGAACCGGGACCTTCAGCAGCTCATCGCGGACGGAACGTTCCGCGAAGACCTGTACTACCGGCTGAACGTCGTGCCGCTGACAATCCCACCGCTTCGAAAGCGGTCCACCGAAATACCGCTGCTGGTCGCCCACTTCCTCGAGAAGTTCGGCGCAGGAAAGCGCACGATCGCCTCGGCGGCCATGGAGGCGCTCGTAACGTATCAGTGGCCGGGCAACGTCCGCGAGCTCGAGAACACGATCGAGCGCGTGGTCATCCTCTCGCACGGCGAGATCATCGAGGCGGACGATCTGCCGGCCGAGGTGCGCGCCGGCGTCGCAGTGTGCGATGCGGGCTCGCGGTGTTTCGTGCTGCCTGACTCCGGGCTCGACCTCGAGGAGGTCGAACTGGACCTGGTCAGGCAGGCGCTCGACCGCGCGGGCGGGAGCGTACCGCAGGCGGCGAAGCTGCTCGGCCTGACGACGAAGACGCTCGAGGCGCGCATGGAGCGATACGGCCTCTAGGCGCACGCGCCGGGCGAATGGTTGGCACATGGCTTGCAATCTTCCGACCAGCACCAGCCATCACCTATGGAGACCGCCGAATGAGCAGACCGGGCAGATTGATCGCAAGCGTGGTGGGCGTGATCGCCCTCACCGCCGGCATCATCGGTGTTGGGTTCATTCTTCACGCGGACTCCCATGTGGCGGGGTCGGTCATCGCCCGCCCGCTCGACTGGATGCCTCCCCTCGTAACGGTTCTCGTAGTCGCCGGTGTCGGCTGGATCCTGGTGGCTCAGCGCCGTCCCGACGACGACCAGAGTGGGGCAAGCGTCAGCACCCGTTGTCCCGCATGTGAGCGTGAAGTGCTCGGCAAGTGGCGCATGTGCCCCTACTGCGGTGCGATGCTTGAGCGGACCGCACCGGGAGTTGCAGCAGGCGCCGGTCAGTCCGACCGGTAGGCGTGGCTCGGCGAAAGGGCATCCCATGGCAGTCGTCACCAGGCAGTTCATCACGACGGGTATGCACTGCCCGTCATGCTCGATGCTCATCCAGATGGACCTCTCGGATCTCGACGGCGTGCAAACCGTCACCGTCGATCATCGGAGCGCGCTGTCCGAGGTGACGTTCGACGACACCATCGTCGGCCCTGAGGAGATCGTGGCAGCCATCGTCCGCGCGGGTTACGGGGCGGAGCTGCTCGAGGCGTAGCATCTCGGTCGGCCGAGTCTGCACGCATTCGGCGCGGGGTACAAGGTAGCTGACCGCACTGCGCTCCGATGTCTCCCCGGGAGGTCATACGTGCAGGACGCCATACCGCTGCTGACCGCGTTCGGGGCCGGACTGCTCACCTTCCTGTCACCGTGCGTGCTGCCGCTGATTCCCGGGTACGTCGCGTTCATGACCGGGATGACCTCGAGCGAGCTGGCCGCCGAAGACCGCAAGCTCTCGGCCACCCTTGTTCCGGCGCTCCTGTTCGTCGCGGGTTTCTCCATCGTGTTTGTGGCACTGGGTGCCTCGGCTTCTGCCCTGGGATCGTTTCTCGCGCAGTACCAGAGCACTCTCGAGAAAGTCGCCGGCGCGCTCATCATGTTGCTCGGCTTCTTCATGCTCGGGATCGTGAAGATCCCGTGGCTCTACGGTGAAGCGCGGTTCGAAATGCAGAAGGCGCGGCGCTTCGGTGGCCTCGCCGCCCTCGTGATGGGCATGGCCTTCGCCTTCGGCTGGTCGCCGTGCGTCGGGCCGATCCTCGGCTCGATCCTGATGATGGCCGCCAACGAAGCCGAGGTCGGCCGCGGCGCGCTCATGCTCGCCGTCTACTCCCTCGGTTTGGGAATCCCGTTCGTGCTGGTCGCGGTGATGCTCGGCCGCATCAAGCCCCTGCTGAACTGGTTGAACCGCCACACGCTGGTCATCAACCGGGTTGCAGGCGTCGTCCTGATGGTGCTCGGTCTGCTCATCCTCACAGGCTGGATCGGCCCCGTGGTCGGCTTCCTGTCGGCCTTCATCCCGAAGATCGGCGGCTAGAGCGGACTATGCCGCCTTGGGGCTCCTGCTCTACGATGTCGGGCGAGAGCACGTAGGACACGTTCCCGGAGACAGGTGCCGCATGCGGCGACGCTGGCCCGTACGGATGACACTCACCAACAGGCTCCTGCTTCTGGCTGCCGTCATCGTGGTTGCCACGACAGTGCTGTTGCTCGTGACCTCTGCCGCCGGTGTGTACGACATGGCCGTGCGTCAGCAGTCTGCCCGGCAGTCGGCGTACTGCGAGATCCTGGTGGCCGATATCGGCGGGCGTCTCGGCACCGTGCAGGGGATGGTTGCGGCCACCGCCGGAGAGCCGCCGCTTGCCGCAGATGATCCGGCCGAGTTCCGCCGCGTGCTCTCGAGCTACACGCTGAGTTCGGCGCAGCATCTTGAGGGCATGGTACTCATCGATGCGGACGGGACGGTTCTCCAGGCATGGCCGGACGACGTCCTTGGCGGGCGCTCGCTCGCCGAACTCGGCGCCGACGAGGCTTCTGCGACCGTAACGCCGTTCCTGTGGGTGGAGCCGTCCGAGGGGCAGGAGGGCGGGGCTCTCTGGGCGCTCGTGGAGGTGGAGCGTGGGGCCGAGGAGTCGCGGCTGCTGATGGGCCGGATCCGGACTGACTTCGTCGGCGTGGCGCTCACGGAGATATCCGAGCTTGAGGGCGCTCCGGCTGCGCTCGTCCTGGATGCCGAGAATCGTGTGCTCTATCAGGGCGAGGGCACCCCCGATCTCCGGAGCATCCCGCTCGAGTCCTCCAGTGATGCGGATCGGCCCGGGACGGGGGAGCTGCGGGTCGAGGGCCAGACCCCGCTCGTCGGGCCGTACGTCGGGACCTCGGTGCCGGAGGGCCTCGACTGGAAGATCGCGGTCATCGGCTCGCCGCGGGTCGCCTGGCAGGCGACGTGGGCAGCGCTGATGCCAGGTGTCCTCGGTTGGGTGGCTGCACTGGCGATCGCCCTGATCGCGGCGCTCGTGGTGGTGAGCCGTATGACACAGCCGCTCAAGGAACTTGAGAAGCGGGCGAAGGACCTTGCCTCGGGCGTCGCCGTCGAGACGGAGACGGTTGTCGAGCACGACGAGGTGGGCCGGCTGATCGAGGCGTTCAACTCGGTCGTACGACGGTTGAACCGGACGAACGAGATCGCCGAGTTGCTGGCGCGCGCCTCGGACCGCTCTCTCGTGCTCGCAGGAGTGACGTCGGCGATCGCACACATGCTCGGAGCGGTCGACGCCGAGGTACTGCTCATCGGAGACGGTGACCGCCTTGAGCTCGTGGCGGCGGAGGGAGTCCTCGACGGACGCAGCGGCATTGCGGTGCGTCTGGCCGAGGTCCCCTGGATCCAGTCCGCAATCGCGAGCGGTCAGCCGGTCGAGGCGTCTCGCGATGAAGGCGATCCTTATCTGGGTCTTCATGGCCCCTCGGCCACTGCGGCGCTCGCCGCCCCGCTACGGGCGGGGTCGGACATCATCGGTGTGGCGGTGGTGGTGCGTCATGGGAGCATGCGGTTCACAGAGTCTGAGACCGAGACGGTGCGTACGTTCGCGGCCCAGGCTTCGGTCGCGCTGCAGAACTCGCGACTGTTCGAGGACGAACGTCGCTCGCGACGTGAGGCCGAGGTGCTGAGGGCGATCGCCGAGCGGATAGCATCCCCGGGTGATGTGGAGCAGGTGCTCGACGACGTAGCGCGGATGCAGGCCGGGTTGATCGGCCTGACCGGTCGTCATGTGCTGCTGACCGATCCTTCGCTCTACGGCATCCCGGAGTCGGAGCAGCCGACGACGGATCGCGAATGGCTCTCGGTGTGGTCCGTCGTTACCGCCGAGGATGAACCGCCTGCCGCGCCGGTGTGCGTGGACGTCATCTCGGCGAACCCCGACGTGCTCAAGGTGATGAGACACCAGAACGTCGCCATGGCCCTGCTCACGCCGCTCTACCGGGGTACCGAGTTGGCCGGGCTGATCGTACTCACGTCGAAGGCGACGATCCAGACTCTCTCGGATCAACGCATGGCGCTTGCAGGGACGGTCGGCAAGCAGGCGTCACTGGCGCTTGAGAATGCGTACCTGTTCCAGCAGGCGAAGAGCCGCGCCGACAATCTCGAGACGATCTTCCGCATCAGCCATGCGGTGGGCTCGTCACTGCAGAGCCGGATCGTGCTGAACCGGGTGCTCGACGTGGTGCAGAAGATCCTGTCGGCGGACGCGGTCATGCTGATGACCTATGACGCGCAGCGCAAACACATCACCGTCCCGATGGCGCGGGGCATCCTGCATCGAGACATGCTCGAAGCGACGTTCCGGCCCGGCGAGGACGTCCCCGGGCGTGTGTTCGAGACTCGCGAGCCGGAGCGGTACGACCGCATCTCGACGTCCGACACGCGCTTGCTGAACGCCGCCGCAGAGCAGGGGCTTGAGTCGCTGCTCGCCGTGCCGCTCCTCGCGCGCGGCCGAAGTATCGGTGTGCTGGTGGTCTTCGCGCGAGAACCGGCTGCGTTCACGACCGATGAGCTCGATCTCCTCCGCACGTTCGGCTCGCAGGCCGCGCTCGCCATCGACACGGCGGACATGTTCAGCCGGGAGCACAACGTGGCGACCGTCCTGCAGGAGAGCATCCTGCCCACGCGACTCCCGCATATACCCGGCATCGAAGCCAGTAGCGTCTACCTGCCAGCCGGCACGGACGCCGACATCGGCGGTGACTACTACGACCTGTTCACTGCGCCGGACGGACGGGTCGTCGTGTCCATCGGCGATGTGTGCGGCAAGGGCGTGGCAGCCGCCACCAAGACGTCCATGATCCGCTACGCGCTGCGGGGCATGGTGGTCGCAGGGCTGGAGCCTGCCCGGGTGCTATCCGAACTCAATGCGATGCTGCTCGAGGCGGGTGATGCTACGAGCATCGTGACGCTGTGGCTCGGCTACATCGACACCTCGGCAGGGACGCTCCTGTACGCCGATGGAGGGCATCCTCCGGGGCTGTTGCTGCAGCCGTCGGACGCGCGTATCGAGCGGCTCGCCACCACAGGGGCACTCCTCGGCGCAGTGTCCGGCATCCATTGGACGCAGAAGACGGTTGCGCTCGATGCAGGTGCGACGCTGCTGCTCTATACCGACGGTGTGACCGAGGCCCGCAGCGGCGGGCGGTTCTTCGGCGAGGGCCGCGTCCGGCGCGCGTTGCGCGCCGGCGGCAGGCCCGCGAGTGTGGCGCAACGGCTGCTGGGGCAGGTGCAGCGCTTCTCGGCCGGTGAGCTTAGGGACGATGCCGCGATCCTTGCTGTGGCGTACGCGCCGGGAGGCGACGACGACGATGTTTCGTCCTGACGCCGCGGTGGAAAGTGAACGGGATGGTAGCGTTCTTGTCCCGCGGAGGAGCCCAATGAAGGTGATCACCGAGCCTGAGAGCGATGCTCGCGTATGCGTGATCAGGGTGCTCGGCGACATCGACGCAGCCACCGCTCCCGAACTCGAGTCCGAGTTGGAGTCGGCCGTACACCGCGGCTGCTTGAACCTGGTTATCGATCTCGCCAAGGTCACGTATGCGGACAGCTCTGCGCTGAGCCTGATCGTGCTCATGAACCGCGTGCTGGAGCCGAAAGGCGGCCGGTTGGTGCTGGCCGGAGCCTCGCGCAACGTGAGCCGCATCCTCGAGCTCTCGGGACTCGTGGGAGCGGCACCGACGGTCTCGACCGCCATCGACGCTGACGACGCGCTCGCGGGTCTCATGCTCGCCGAACCTGCCGAGGCTCCGCTGTGGGTGCGGTCCATCGAGCTACCCGCCCGTTCGTCGTCGCTCGCGCTCATGCGGTCCGAGGTGTGCGAGATACTCGCGCCTCTTGATATCCCGGAAGCCGGTCGTTTCGATATCCGGGTCGCCGTTGGCGAGGCGCTCTCGAATGCGATACGGCACGGATCGCCGCGAGGAGAAAACGACACCGTCGGCATCACGGTGACCGTGTACTCGGACCGCGTGGTCCTGACCGTGCTCGACCGCGGCGAAGGCTTCGACGGACAGGCCAACGCAGATGGCGATCCGTATGCGTCGTCCGGGCGAGGCGTGATGTTCATGCAGGCTCTAATGGATCATGTGACGTTCGAGCGGCTGCCTGCCGGGGGGACGGCAGTCACCCTGGTGAAGCACCTCGGAGCGGGGACTCGCGGCAGATAGCGCCCTCCCGGGGGTGATTACTCCACCGGGGAGCGGTATCCTACTAGAGGGATACGTCCGAGGGAAGGTTCGTCATGGAGCTGAAGGACGCCATTCGTAACCGCCGTTCCATCCGCGTGTTCGACGGCAAACCCGTGGACCGCGCGATCATCGATCGTCTCATCGACGCGGCCACCTATGCGCCATCTCGCTTCAACGTCCAGCCGTGGCAGTTCCACGTCGCACTGGGCGATGCGCGGACGCGCGTGGCAGAGGTAATGGCACTGACCACCGCCTATCTCGATGAGTACATCGACGTGCTCGGCCCCGACGGCCTTGAGCACGCTGCTCGTTTCTATGCCGATCTCGGCGGCGCACCAGTCATCATCGGTATCTCGGCCAAACACGTTGAGGACCCCACCGACTGGCTCGACGACACCATCGCCGTCGGCGCGGCACTGCAGAACTTCCTCCTGACGGTCGTGGACGAGGGACTTTCGGCGTGCAGCCTGACTGCCCCCGTCTGGATCCGCGACAAGCTGCTCGAGGTCTTCGAGATCGCCGAGGGCTGGGACATCATGGCGCTCATCGTGCTGGGCTACGCGGACGAGACGCCCTGGGAGAAGAGCCGGCACACGGACGTCGCCACCTATCTGAAGTGACGGACGCTCCACTTCGCGCGGTCTTCTTCGATGTCGGCAACACGCTGCTTTACGCTGAACCGAGCGTCTCCGAGGTGTGTCGCCAGGTGCTCGCCGAGGCGGGCCACGTGCGGGACCTCCACGTCATCGATGCGTACATGCCGCTCGTGGACGCGTACTACGAGGAGCGCTACGAGGAGGACGACGCGTTCTGGACGGACGAGGAGCGCACCTCATCGGTGTGGGTGGGCATGTACTCGCTCCTGTGCCGGGAGCTTGGGATCGAAGCCGAGGCAGTCGACATCGCCCGACGCGTCTATGACGAGTTCGGGCGGGCCGATCGTTGGGCGCCGTACGCCGACGTCCGGCCCGCGTTCGAGCGCCTCAAGTCACGGGGACTCGCCTTGGGCATCATCTCCAATTGGGACTCGCGGCTCGTGGGTCTGCTCACGGGTCTCGGCTTTGGTGACGTCTTAGACGACATCGTGTCCTCAGCCGACGTGGGTCTTCACAAGCCTGACCCGCGGATCTTCGAACTGGCATGCAGCCGGCTTGGCGTGTCTCCGCACGAAGCGGCGCACATCGGGGACCATCACTATGCCGATGTGCTCGGTGCCTCGTCAGTCGGTATGCGGGCGCTTCTGATCGATCGTCATGGCGCGGCTGATTCCGACTTCTCGCCGGTCCACACGCTGGAGGACATCGAGACTGCGCTCGGCATCTAGGCGGCGAGCAGCGTCGTGGAGGTGCGGTATCATCAGTGCGTCGGGGCGGTCGGCCCGCCGGCAGGGCGTTGGAGGGAGGGTGCGTGTGAGGCGATACGTCGTGATCGTGACCGGCGCATCCGGCTCCGCCTATGGTCTGCGTCTTGTCGAGCAGTTGCTCGAGATCGGCGAGGTCACACTCATCTTCACCAAGCGGGGCGCGGACATGACCGCCTACGAGCTCGGTCTCGTGGTGCCCTCCGAGGGGGCGCGGGAAACGGTTCTGCGCTATCTGGAACTGCCACGCGACCTGCCGCTCCGTGTCGTACCGGATGACGACTTGTTCGATGCGGTGTCTTCCGGCTCGAGCGGCTTCGAGGCAGTGGTCGTGGCGCCTGCGTCGATGGGCTTTGTGGGCTCGATTTCGGCCGGGCTTGCGTCGTGCCTGGGCGAGCGCGCCGCCGAAGTGGCGCTCAAGGAACGGCGTCCTTTGGTCATCGTGCCGAGGGAGACGCCGCTCAGCCTCATCCATCTCCGCAATCTGACTGCGCTTGCCGAGGCCGGTGCGGCCATCGTTCCGGCGATGCCGGCGTTCTACCAGCGGCCCGGGACAGTCGATGACATGGTCAACTATGTGGTGGGCAAGGTGCTCGACGTACTGGACATCGAACACGAGTTGTTCACGAGGTGGCGATCATGACCCAGACCCGGAAGCAGCCAGGCAGCCTCGCGCGACGGGTGCCGGCCTACTCGAGATTCATCGTAGCCATCCCCGTGCTCGGTCTGTTCGCCGGTGCCCTCACGCTGACCGTCATGGCGGGCGTACAGACTGCGGTCACCATCGGCCATGTGGTGGCCGGAGAGCTTGCGAAAGCGGAGGCGGTCCTCGAGTTCATCGAGCTTGCCGATGCCTTCCTGCTCGCGACGGTGCTGTATATCATGGCGCTCGGTCTGTACGAGCTGTTCATCGATGACAACATTCCGCTGCCGGCGTGGCTCGAGATCCACTCGCTCGATGACTTGAAGAAGAAGCTCGTGGGTGTGGTGGCGGTCGTGCTGGCGGTCACGTTCCTGGGGTCGGTGATCAAGGGACTCGATCCGCAGTCCTTGATGTACGAGGGAGTAGGCATTGGAGCCGTGGTGGCAGCGATGGGGTACTTCCTCAAAGGAGATGGTCACGCCTGAACCTCGAGCCGGACTTGACGGTTATGGTCTCGGGGGAGCACAATCCGCAATGACGGGTCATTCCAATCGCAGCACCAGTCGTAGCAGTAGTCGCAGCCGTCACAGAAGGAGCCGCACCATGACCGTCTCCGAAGCGCGTAAGCGCTATCCGCTCGTGCCCCGCGAGATCCTCAAGTGGGCGATCGAGAACATCTCGGATCCCAAGGACCTGGAGCGCGGGCTGTTCCGCCTGGACCAGGCGAAGCGCATTCAGCTCAAGTACGGCGTCTAGGACGCGGGGCTACGAGCAGCAGTCTGTGTCGCGCTGCGGTTAGAGGGCAGCGAGCGCGACGAACGCCAGCGCCAGCAGCACGAAGATCGTGCTGGCGGTCATCCACGCGACGAGTCGTCCCTCGATGTTGATGGGCGCGATCCCGACACGAGGTCGCGGAGTCCTTTCGGGCTCCGTCCCGGATCGCGTGCCGCGCGAGGCCGCATCGAAGGTCCTGATCCTCTCCGCTACGGCCACCAGCACGTCACCGGGCACGAGTGTGCCGCCGAGTCTGCCCGCGAAGGCGGGAGCCAGGCTCAGCGCGCCCCAACCCGCCAAGGCCACGAGCGTCGGCCACGTCGCGGTCCACAGGGCGTCTGGCGCGAGCGCGGCCTCGAGCGCATGCCGGTTCCACTCGGCGGGCCACGCCCAGACGGCTGCCAGGGTGGCTCCGAGTACGAGACCCCAAAGTGCTGCCGGGTACCGCTTCGGCGAGGCATCTTCCGAGGAGTCGGCGCGCACGAGCGCGAAGAAGCGCAGCATGAGCGCCGCGGTACCGATGGCGGTCAGCGGAAGCAGCGCGTAGACCGCGTCAGGCACGGGGCCGTGAAGTGCGTGGATGGCATCTTTGAGGGCGAACTTGGCGACGAAACCGCTCGTGAACGGCGCCCCGACCAGGGCGAGTGCCGGTAGCGCTAGTGCCCACAGTGACAGCGTCCGCGCGCGCCCCTTCGTGCGCGGGATCACATCGGCGCCCAACACAAGCGCGCTCTTCGCCAGGCCATGATGGAGTGCGAAGGCGACGATGGCGCCGTGGGCGAGTGCGGTCACACCAGCATCACCGAGGCTCACGCCGCCAGCGATGAGTATGAGACCCAGCTGGCTCGCACTGGAATAACCCAGGACGGCGCGGGGTGTGGAGGTGAGCACGCCCAGCACGGCGGCCCCGAGGGCGGTGATCAGTCCGAGGAGCATCACGGTCGAGACCCATTCGGCACCCACCGCGCCCGCCGGCAGGAGCCTGACCATCGCGAGCGCTCCCACCTTTGCCGACGCACCCGCGAGCGCGGAGGCCGCGCCGGCGGGTGTGTACGTGTAGCTCAGCGGCAGGACCCCCGAAAAGGGGAGGGTCCCGATCTTGAGCGAGATCGAGCCCAGCAGCAGGGCCACGATCACTACGGCATGCGGCGACGCGGTCACACCTGTTCGCATCTCGGCGAGGATGAGCGAGCCGCTGCCGGTGGCCATAAGGATGAGTGCGGCGAGCAGGAGTGCCTCGCCGATCGCCGTCAGCGTGAGATAGACGGCTCCCGCCCGGCGCGACTTGGCCGAGCGATCGTGGGTGATGAGTCCCCACGCGGGCAGCGCCATGAGCGCGAAACACAGGTAGAACGAGATCGCGTCTGAGGCCATCGCCACGCCGATGCCGCCCACGGCTGAGGGCACGTAATACGCGAAGAGTCGGCCTCGCTCGGACGCCGGGGTCGTGGTCCAGGCGTACGCGCCCGAGACCAGCCACAAGAAGGCGAAGAGCGCGAGGAACGGCACCGCAGTGTCATCGATCGTGAATCGTAGCGCGCTCGCGCCGGCCGGGATGAGGCTGCCTATGGTGTCCACCCCCCGAACGACGGGGCGATGGCGGTGATCGCCCAGTGGGTCGGAGAGCCCGGGAGGCCCGCGGTCACGCCGAGGACGACGGTCAGCACCGCGACCGTGATGATCGGCCAGAGCATGCGCGGGTCGCTCTCGGCACCGTCGGCAGGGGCGTGACCACCGGGTCGTAGCGCCGAGGTGAGCACGGGAACCATGTAGCCGATGGCGAGAGCGCCGCTCGTGACGTAGACGAGCAGCGCCCAGACCGATCCATCCTCGGCGGCGCCGAGCCCCAGGAGCCACTTGCTCGCGAATCCCGCGAGCGGCGGGACGCCTGCGAGCGCGAACGCCGCGATAGCGAACGAGACCATCGTGATCGGCATGCGGCGCGCCACGCCGGGCATCTGGCTCACCTTCTTGACGTGAAGGGTCTCGTACACGCTGCCGGCGGTGAAGAACATCGTGATCTTCATGACCGCATGGTGCGCGAGGTGTGCGAGCGCGCCGGCGGCGGCGAGCGGAGAGCACAGCGCGGTGCCGAGTGTGATGTACGAAAGCTGCGCGATGGTGGAGTACGCCAGTCGCCGCTTGAGATCATCCTGGCGCAGCGCGATGACCGATGCGATCAGTATCGTGGCTGCCGCGAGTGCCGCAAGCGGTGCGGCGACGCCGAGCGAGGTGGCAAGCTCGGGACCGTAGAGTTCGTTCACCAGCCGGATGATGCCGAACACGCCGGCCTTCACCACGGCGACAGCGTGCAGGAGCGAGCTTACGGGCGCGGGTGCCACCATGGCACCGGGGAGCCAACCGTGAAGCGGCATCAGCGCCGCCTTCACGCCGAAGCCCGCGACCATGAGGGCGAAGATGGCTCGAAGCTCGTTGGTGTGTCCCGATACCGCGCTGAGCGCGCCGCCGGGGGTGAACGGAGTGGGACCGGCGATCGACGCGAGCCACGCGACGCCGAGGAGCAGCGCTGCGCCGCCGCCGAGCGCGTAGAAGAGGTACTTCCGGCCGGCCGCGAGGGCTTCGGGCGTGCCGTTGTGGACGACGAGCGGGTAGGTCGTTAGCGAGAGCACCTCGTAGAAGATGAAGAGGGTCAAGGGGTCCTCGGCAAGGGCGACGCCATTGGCCGCGGCGATGCACCAGGCAAAGAACCCGAAGAATCGGGCGCGGTCGCGGGCGTGGTCCATGTAGCCGATCGCATACACCAGCGTCACGCCCCACAGTACGGTCGCCACGGCTGAGAACAGCAGACCCAGCAAGTCGGCGCTCACCCCGAGCGTGAGGCCGGGGAGCATCGGGATCCTGGAGGTGAAGATATCGCCTGCGTACGCGGAGTACACGAGGGAGATGACGACAGCCGACGAGCCGACCGCACCAACCAGGTTCACGGCGTTGCGGGCGCGTCCACGCGTCTCCCCGAGCACGAAGGTGGCGAGGCCGACGAGTGCCGGGATGGCTATCGGGATCCATGCGATCACGGGGTCACCCCCGCCGCGATGAGGATGGTACTGGCAGCGGCAAGCTCGGTGATGAGCGGGATGGCGGCCACGAGAACGACCGCCGCGGTGGTCAGCAGCAGCGGCACCCACTCGGTCTGCACAACGCCTCTGGACGCCTTGAGTGCGGCGTCACTCTCGGCGAGCAGCACTGCCAGCAATCGGAACATGTACGCCGCGGCGAGCAGGCCGCCGGTCACGAGCACGAGCGCCCACCACCACGCACCTGCGCTGAGCGCCGAGGAGACCAGCAGCCACTTGGCGCCGAAGCCGCCGCTCGGCGGGAGGCCCATCATGGTGACGCCGGCGAGTGCGATCGTGAACGTGAGCAAAGGTGCCGAACGGGCTGCACCACGCATGGCGTCGATCCGGTCGTGTCCGAAGCGTGACATCAGGCTGCCGGCTGCGAGGAAGAGACCCGCTTTGGCCAGTCCGTGTGACACGGCGTGCACGAGTACGCCCGTGACGGCGAGCGCGAACGCGTCGGCGCCGAGGCGCGCGAGTGGGAAGACCAAGAACAGGTAGCCGATCTGCGCCACGGTGGAGTAGGCGACGAGTTGTTTGATGCGAGTCTGGAGCAGCGCTTGCACCGAGCCCCATACGATGGCCGTCGCGCCGAGGACGCCGAGCACCACGTCGGCCCCCGTGAGATAGCCTGCGGGCATCACGTAGAGCATCAGGCGCAAGATCACGAAGTACGAGCCCTTGACCACAAGTGAAGAGAGGGCTGCGCTCACGGGGGAAGGAGCAGAGCCGTGCGCGGCAGGTAGCCAGAAGTGTGCGGGCACCAGCGCGGTCTTGAGTACGAGTGCGGCGACCATGAGTGCAAGCCCGGTGGCCGCCGTGACATCGGGTGTGAGTTTGTCAGCGAGTATCGCCATGTCGAGCTGCCCGGTGGACGAATACAGCAGCGCCACACCGAGCAGGTAGGTCATCGCACCGAGCATGCTCGCGTACAGGTAACGCGCTCCGGCGCGGAGCGCCTCGGCAGTGCCGCCGACGGTCACGAGTGCCACCGCGGAGATACCCACCAGCTCGAGGCAGACGTACACGTTGAACACGTCCCCGGTAAGGAACAGCGCGTTGAGCGACGTCCACATGAACAGCCACAAGGTCCAGAACAGGCCGTGACCATGGGCCGTCTCATCATCGGTGCGGAAGTATGCTGTCGCGTACAGCGTGACGCCCAGACCGACGGTGGCCGCGAGCAGGATGAACAACGTCGAAGCGCCGTCGGCCACCAGGTCGATACCCACCGGTGCGGTCCAGCCGCCCACGGCGTAACGGAACGGGCCGACGGTCAGCACGCGTGAGGTCAGTGCGATCGCGAGCGCCATGATGGCCACGCCGGTGGCCAGGGCCACGTGTGGAGCCCTTCTGTGTCCTGCGACGAAGGAGAGCGCAGCGCCTGCGAGCGGCACAACCACCAGGAGCGCGGGGAGGTGGTCGAGGAGTGTCATCGGCCCTCACCGCCGGATGGCTCATCGTCGAGGTTGGTGAGGCCTGTAGCGGTGTAGTAGCGCTTGGCGATTGCCAGGCCGAGCGCGGTCAGCGCCACGGTCACCACGATGCCGGTCAACACCATCGCCTGCGGTACCGGGTCAGGGCCGCCCTCGGCACGGTTCCCGAGGCCGATCAGGAGCAGGAAGACGCCGCTGCCCATGAAGTTCGCCGAGATCACCTTGTGGATGAGGTGGCGTCGTGCGAGCAGGCCGTACGTACCAAGGGCGTAGAGCAGAGCCCCGCCTGCCACGTAGACGAGATAGTTGCTCACCGGCGCTCACCGCTCTCGGCCGAGGACGCCGACGCGAGGAAGAGGCTCGCCAGGCTCGCGCCGATGGAGAGCGTCAAGAGCACCTCGATGAGCAGGATCAGGCCCTTGCGGCTCTCGGCGGGGTACTGCAGCAGCGTGCCGCCTACCGTCAGGGGATACAGCGCCACGGCGATGAAGACGAGCAGGCCGATGGCGAGCACCCAGCGCACCATGCGCTGACCCGCCCATGCCGGGCGGGCGTAGCCGGAGAGCAGAAGCAGGATCCCGGCAGCTCCGAGGACGGCTCCACCCTGGAAGGCGCCGCCGGGCCCGGAGGAACCGATCCACACCAGGTGTCCGGCGACCAGCAGCATCAGAGGCGCGAGGGCTCGCGAGAGTGCACCGAGGACCGGACCCGCTCTCCCGGCGAGTCGGCGAGAGAGGGCCGCCGGATCCTCCCGGAGGGACAGCACAGCGACGGTGGCGAGCATCAGGACCGCGATCTCGAGGAGTGTGTCGTAGCCGCGGAAGTCGAGCAGTACGGCCGTGACGACGTTGGTGATGCCGCTCGCCTTCGCGCCGGTGCGCATCGCCTCGGCCAAGCCGTCTCCGTCTGCGGGCAGCGCGAGCACCGCGCGGCCGATCACACCGAGCATGAGAATGCTGGCGAGCAGCGGAGCGATCGGAGTGTGCCTGCGGCGGTCAGTCATCGGCGTTCTCCATGGGTCCGGATTCCGCCGGATACGGCGTGTCCCGCTTGCGGAGGTGGCCGACGGCATCGAGCATGAGTGCACCGGTGACCCCTGCGCCAATGGCTGCCTCGGCCAGCGCCACGTCGGGTGAGCCGAGGCGGATCCAGGCGATCGCCATGAACAGGCCGAAGACGATGAACATGACGACCGACTTGAAGAGCCTGTTCTCGTTGAGCGAGCCCACCGCAATCCAGATGAGCATACCGACGAGCAGTATGTCGAAGACGGCCATCATCGGCTCTCACCGGTCCATGGCTCGATGCCGCTGTTGCGTGCCGAGTTGGCCACCAGGTAGCAGGCGGTGGCGCCGGCAACGATCACCACGATCCAGATGAGCAGGAGCTTGAGTGCCACGATCAGCGAGCCGGACTGCAGAGCGAGGCCGGCCGAGGCGAGTCCGAGCCCCAGGTTGTCGGCCTTGGTCAGCGCATGCAGCCGCGTGTAGACGTCGGGGAAGCGCACCAGGCCGACCGAGCCGGCGAGGAAGAAGAAGCCACTCGCGGCGAACAGCACATATGATGCGCCGTCTATGACCGACTGCCATGTCATCAGTCGTCCGCTCCCCACGCCCGCTTGACGAAGGCAACGGCAGTGAGTGCGCCGAGGAGCGCGAAGGTAAGCGCCATGTCGCGCAGGCCACCGAGATCGGTCAGTTCGGACAGCACGAGGGTGAGTGCCACGCCGGACGTACCGAACAGCATCGCCGAGAGCATGCGGTCGGTGCCGGTCGGGCCGCGCTCGATCCGGTAGATGCCGAGTGCGACGCTGATCAAGATGGTGATGGCGAGGGCCTGGAGCGCGAGCGTCATCACGCATCACCCTTTGTCAGTGGCGGGAGGTCCGATCCGAACAGGTCGGCGACCCGGCACTCCACTTCGGCGAGCTCCTGTACTACCGGTCGAGAACAGTCGAGCACATGCACTTCGAGTGTATCGTCGTCCAGGCGGGAGCTCAGCGTCCCGGGAAGCATGCTGATGGTGTTGGCGAGGAAGACCCGTGGCCACGTGCCCGTGATGCGGAGCGGGTAGCGGATGATCGCGGGATCGAGCGGCATGGAGGGGCGCAAGGCGCGCATCGACACGTCGATCCCACCCAGCGCGGACTGGAGCGCGAAGAACCTCACGAAACGCAGCGCACCGCTGGGACGTATGGGTGTCAGCGAGTCGGGGGAGAGGGTGAGTGAGAGTGCCGAGCCCGCCAGAACGATAGGGATGCCGACCGCGAGCGCGTGCGGGTCCGCCTCGGTGATGACCACCCACACGAGCGCGAGCAGGGCCGTCCGACTCGCCGTGCGGCGAAGGCGTCGGGGCACTGATGGGGGTGTGGTGCTTCCGGGCACGTGTCTCCTGCCAGTAGGCCTCGGCGCGAGATCAGCGTTGTCGATACCGTGTTCGCTGACCGGGTGCCGCCCTGGTCTGACCGACGGACCCGCCCGAGTTCTCGGACGGGTCCGTTATGTGTCCTGGAGGCGACGCCCGGATTCGAACCGGGGATAAAGGCTTTGCAGGCCTCTGCCTTGCCACTTGGCTACGTCGCCGGTTGGGGGGACCGATGCCAAGTCCCGCTATCAAAGAAGGTCGGCCGATCGGGCCGTCGTACGCGCCCTTCGGGCCGACCTCCGAAGTGGTGATGGAGCGGACGACCGGATTCGAACCGGCGACCCCAACCTTGGCAAGGTTGTGCTCTACCAACTGAGCCACGTCCGCGCGCAAGGGGTAGACTACCACGGGCTCTCGAAGGGGTGCAACCGCGAGTTCGTGCTCAGAATGCGGGTGTCGCGGGCCACGTGCCCGGCCAAGTTGGGTCTAGCGGTTCGGTGCTGGACTGCTACAATAGTCGTCGCTGCTCAGGCAGCCATGGGCGCTTAGCTCAGGGGGAGAGCACTTCCTTGACGCGGAAGGGGTCAGAGGTTCAAATCCTCTAGCGCCCACCATAGAAACTGCAGTGAGGGGCCGTGTTTCGGGAAACCGAGGACGGCCCTTCGCCCCGCTACGGGGCGTCGGGGATCTCTCGCATGTCGCTGTTCCATGTGGTCGGTTTGCGAACCCATTTCCCAGGGTAGGACATGTAGTTGGGGGTGTGGGAATCAAGGGGCGGCGTCCGCCACACTACTCACACCGAGAGCGACAGTGAGGCAGAACGTCTGTCGTCGACTCTCAGCGCGGGTGTCCGTGCCGTGCGGTTGACTTGTGACCTGCTGACGCGCGCGGCTTCGTGTCGGCACCCGGTAACGACTGCCGAGGGGGGTGGCTCACGATGGCCATGGCGGGGTTCTGCAGCGCGTGCGGCGAGAACGTGTGGCTCACGGAGTCGGGTGGCTGCACACGAGGCCACTCACCCGATCAGATCATCAACGCGTACGAGGCTGACGTAGCGCCTCCAGTGACCGAGCCTGAGCTGGCTGCCGCCGCTGTCCCCGAGGCCGCCGCAGTGCCGTCCTCCGGGCCGATGATGCCCGCGGAACTCGGCGCGCGCAAGCGGTTCCTGACCTCACCCATCGTGATCATCGGCGGGGTTGCCGCGCTCCTCCTAGTCGTGGTGCTTGCGGTCGTCTTCTTCCCGAGGCCGAAGATCGCCGTCACCGGTTTCACGGTGCCGGAATCAGTCTTGAGCGGCGAGGATATCGTGGCCACGGTCGAGATCGCGAACACGGGTTGGGCCAAGGGCGACTATCCGCTGACGATCCTCATGGATGGAGCTACCGTCAACGGGCAGTCAGTCAGCGTGGCCGCGAGGTCGCAGAAGCGCGTCGAAGTCACCATACCCGCAGGCGGGATTTCCGGCTCGTACGACATCTCGGTCGCCGGATGGGACGGGCCGGGGGACACCGTGTGGGTCATGGCGCCTGCGGAGTTTGTCGTGGATTGGCTGGAGGTCACGCCGGATCCGCTGGACGTCAACACGAGTAGCCAGGCGACGGCAGAGGTCAGCGTTTCGAACATCGGCGACGTCGAGGGCGACTACGTCATCAGCCTCACCGTGGACGGAGCGGTGGTCGAGGAGCGCACGATTCACCTCGAGGCTGAGTCGACCGCAGAGGAGTTGTTCACATTCGCGGTGAGCGGTCCGGGCTCGCACGAGGTCGCGGCGGCCGACCAGGTCGCAACGCTCGACGCACATCAGATCCTGCGTCCCGACAATGGAACGGTTCTCATCAATCAGCTAAGCGGAGGGTCGAACGTCTTCACGGTTGTCAACAACAGCGAAGACGACGTGTTCGTAGTGATCTCGCAGCCGGGGGAGGCGCAGCCGGCGCTCCTTGCGGTGTATGTGACCGCTCAAAACGCCACCTCGGTCCGCGGAGTACGGGACACGACGTACGTCTGCTACTACATGGAAGGAGCCGGCTGGTGCGGGCACTGCCAGAGGTTCACGGAGGCGTTTGACTACGGTCGTTTCGATGCCACCGGCGAGCTCAAGAGTGGCGGCGGGATGTACACGGAGTCGGTCGTGACGTTCGGCATCAAGGAAGGCGACGGGACGCCGACCGAGAGCGTCGGCGAGGAGGACTTCCCGACGATGTAAGGATGCCAGTTCGGTTCGCCACCGACTCCTCGAACGGTTGACCGGGCCCGACGGAATCGGGCAGACCGCAGGAGGCGCACGATGGCCAAAGTCGTGTACTGCTCTGAGTGGCAGGGGCAGGTCTTCGTCATGCCCGACGGCACCTGCTCCAACGGACACGGCGCTCAATACCTTTCCGCATTCGGCGACGTAGGGTGACTATCGCCCGCTCAAGGCGTCTGGCGGCAACACACGTGCTACCAGTGGACGGATTGAGTGTCGGAGCAGGGACTGCAGTGGGGCCGACAATCCCTGCGTCATGGCATCGGTGAGGTCACAAATGCATCCACTAGCGCCCACCATGATGAAGCCAGGGCCCCGGATCCGTCCGGGGCCCTTTCGCATTCAGGAGCTGGCCTCGGAGTCGAGGACAGGCTCGCCGAAGTCGTCGCGCGGTAGCGGCGCTTCCTCGGACACGATCAGAGTCGCGGCACGTGGAATCACTCGCGCCGAGAAGGGCGTCGTCCCTTCGAGCACCTCGCCGTCGTACTCGAGTGGCAGTCGCGGCGTTGCGGTCACCTCGACGGACGAGGCGGTGTGGACTTCGAGCCCGGGACGTTCCGGATGTGCACTGAGCCGATCGAGCAGGGCGGCCCAGACGGCCGGGAGCAGGCCTGCCGCGGACATCGGTTTGACGACCACGACCTCGAAGAGGCCGTCCTGGGCATCCGCACCGTGGGTCACCGCGAGGTCGAACTGGATGCGCGCGAGGTTCATGAGCAGTACCGCGATGCCCTCGGTTTCGACGGTCCGGCCGTCGAGCGTCAACGTGAACGCCGAGGAAGTGGGGTTGAGGTTCTGGATCGCACCGATGATGTACGCGCCCTCGCCGAGCGTTGCCTTGAGGGGGTGCGCAGCCTCCATGATCCGGGCGTCGAACCCGGCGCCGGCAGCGATGGAGAAGCCGTACTTGCGGGCGATATGGCCGCCGGAGGGGGGAATCGTCAGCTCGCCCAGATCGATCGTCACGGTTCGCCCGGCGATGGTCGCCAGCGCGAGCTCGACGGGGTCGATCGGGATGCGCAGGTTCCGGGCGATCAGGTTGGCGGTCCCTGCGGGGTACGGGAGCACGGGGATGCCGGTGTCGCGCAGCGCGTAGGCGACGGCCGAGACCGTCCCGTCGCCGCCCGCCGCGACGATGCGCGCGTAGTCGCGGGCATCGCGAAGCAGGTGCTCCACGTCGGCATCCTCGCTGAGGAAGCGCATGGTGACCTCGACGCGGTGAGCGCCGAGTTCGCGAACGTACTCGGTAAGCCCCGAGTCACCGAACCCCGATCGGAGGTTGGTGACGATGAGGATGTTCATCCAGCCTCCTCGTGCGGTCGCAGCCGTTCGGCTACACTCAAACGGCACCCCGCGCGACCCCGACACGTCATTCCGGAGGTCCATTGTACATCTGTGACACGCAGGCTCTGGATGCTGTGCTTCCCGCGCTGGAAGCCGCAGACGTCCTCGCCATCGACACCGAGTTCATGCGCGAGCGCACCTACTACGCGCGCCTGTGCCTGCTGCAGATCGCGACCGCCGAGGACGTGTTCCTGATCGACACGATCGCCCTGGAGGGCGAGTTGGGCCGTCTCGCGAAGGTGCTCGCCGCCCCCGGTACCGTCAAGGTCTTTCACGCGGGGTCGCAGGACATCGAGGTCCTCTACCGGGCGACCGGGGTCACCCCGGGTCCCGTATTCGACACGCAGGTCGCCGCCACGCTCGCCGGCTTTCCCACGCAGGTAGGCTACGCGCAACTCGCGAAGGACCTCGTGGACGTGACGATCGACAAGGCCGACACGTTCACCGACTGGTCGGTGCGGCCGCTGTCCGATACGCAGCTAACGTACGCCGCCGAGGACGTGCGCCATCTGATCCGCATCTACGCGCTGTTGCGCGAGCGTCTCGAGCGTGAGGGCCGCCTCGGCTGGCTCGCCGAGGACTTCGATCGTCTTGCCGATCCGGCCACCTACGAGGTGGATCCCCACCTGCAGTACCTGAGGGTGAAGCGCGCCTCCACGCTCGACCGGCGGAGCCTCGGCGTCCTGCGCGAGGCCGCCGCGTGGCGCGAAACTGAGGCGCAGCGCCGTGATCTGCCCAAGCGCTGGCTCGTTTCGGACGAGAGCCTGGTTGAGATCGCACGTCGTCGGCCGAAGTCGATCGAGCAGCTGTCGGCTATCCGCGGTGTGAACGAGCGGGTCGCTTCGCGGCAAGGTGTGGGGCTTATCGAGGCGATCCGACGGGGCGAGCAGATTCCCGAAGCGGAGCTGCCGCGGATCCCCAAGCGTTCCCGGATGCCGCGTGATGCGCAGCCGCTCGCGGACCTTCTGTCTGCGGTCGTGCGCGTTCGGGCAGCCGAGCACGGTGTCGCCACCACACTCCTCGCGTCGCGCGCCGAGCTCGAGCGTTTCGCCGCCGGTGAGCGCGAGGGGCATCCGCTCTCCGAGGGCTGGCGACACACGCTCGTCGGCGCCGAGCTCGAAGCCATCCTCGCCGGCGCGGTGGACCTGCGCATAGTCGGCGGGCACATCGTCGTCGTGCCCGTGGAGTCGGTCGGCCATGGCGAGCGCTGAGCGGGCCCTCAGCGTCTCTGACGCGATGGCGCTCGCCAAGGGAGCGCTCGAGGGTGTGCGCGTCCGCGTGGTGGGCGAGGTGAGCGAGCTCACCGACAAGCCGGGCTACAAGGCCGTCTACTTCTCGCTCAAGGACGGCGGCGCGGTGATGCCGTGCCTCATGTGGCGGGACGCGTACGCTGCCGCCGGAGTGACCATCGCCGACGGCGGGCTCATCGAGATCGCGGGATTCTTCACCGCCTACCCGGCCAAGGGTCGACTCCAGTTCCAGGTGCGCCGGCTCGTGCTTGCCGGTGAGGGCGTGCTGCGCCTACAGGTGGCAGACCTCGCCCGTAGGCTGGAGGCCGAGGGGCTGATGCGCGACGAGCGCAAACGGCCGCTGCCGGCGTTCCCCGCGCGGATCGGCGTGGTCACCTCACCGCGCGGCAAGGCGGTGCACGACATCCTGCGAACGCTCGAACGTCGGTATCCCGCTGCCGAGGTGGTGATCGCAGGCGTGCAGGTGGAGGGCGAGGGCGCGGTCGCCGAGATCGTTCGCGGCATCGAGGCGGTCTCGAACGCTCCAGGCGTGGATGTGCTCATCCTCGGCCGGGGCGGCGGGAGCTACGAGGACCTGATGCCCTTCAACAGCGAGGCGGTCGCCCGTGCCGTCGTGGCAAGCCCCGTGCCTGTGGTGACCGGCATCGGTCACGAACCGGACACGTCGATCGCCGACATGGTCGCGGATCTGCGTGCATCCACGCCGACGGCCGCAGCCGAGGCCGTGGCACCTGAAGCGGCCGACATGCGCCGCCGGCTCCACTCCCAGCAGCGGCTGCTCGGCCGCGCGCTGACGCACCTTGTGAGCGCCGAGTCGCACCGCCTGAGGCTGATCGAGCAGCGGCCGGTGTTTCGCGATCCGATGACGTTCCTTGCCGGGAGGATGCAGGCGCTCGACTCTCTGGCGGATGCGCTCGGGCGTGCGCTCCCGGCCTCGCTCGCCCGGCAGACGGAAGCGGTGGAGCACGTCCGCCGCGCACTCGGCCGACTCGGCGTGCAACTGCTCGGGTCGCATGAGGCGCGCCTCGGACGGTTCACGGAGCGCTCTGTGGCGGCCGGCCGGCAGCTGGTCTTGTCGGCCGAACGGGACGCGGCGATGGCGGCAGCGCGCCTGGATGACTTGTCTCCGCTCGCGATACTCGGACGTGGCTACGCGGTATGTTACGGAGCAGAGGGCGCGATCGTCCGGTCCTCGGCCCAGGTTTCCCCCGGAGAACGCGTCCGGGTCCGTCTCGGTCAGGGGCGTCTCGGCTGCATCGTCGAGACCACGGAAACGGAGGAGTAGATGGCAGAAGAGGTCACCCTGCCCGAGGAGCTCGCGTTCGGTGAGGCACTCGCCGAGCTCGAGCAGATCGTGGGCGCGCTCGAGAGCGGTCAGCTCGAGCTTGAGGACGGGCTGGCACGCTATGAGCGCGGCGTCACGCTGTTGCGCGCGTGCCAGGAGAAGCTTGCGGCGGCCAAGCAGCGCGTCACGATGCTCATCGGCGAGCTTGAGTGCGGCGACGCCCCATCGGGCGAGCCTTCAGCCGAGGAGGCGTCGCTTTGAGTGACTGCATCTTCTGCATGATCGGTCGCGGTGAGATCCCCGCGGCTATCGTCTACGAGGATGAGCATGTGGTGGCGTTCGACGACGTCGCACCGCAGGCTCCCGTGCACACGCTGATCATCCCGCGCGCGCACTACGCGAGCATCGCCGACGGCGTATCGCCCGAGGTCATCTGGAGCGTGATGGCTGCGGTGCCGCGCGTCGCCGAGATCAAGGGCGTGGCGGAGTCGGGCTACCGGGTCATCATCAACACCGGCCCCGACGCGGCGCAGAGCGTGCATCACTTCCACGTACACGTCCTCGGCGGGCGGGCGATGGCCGAGGGTATGGTCTGACAACAGAGCGAGGGGAGGGGAAGCATGGCATCCGGTGAAGGAATCTGCGTTGTGACCGACTCGACCGCCGACATCCCGAAGGAACTCGTGGAGGAGCTCGGCATCACCGTCGTCCCGCTGAGCTTGACCATCGCGGGCGAGACCTTCGTCGATGGCAGCATCAGCATGGCGGAGTTCTTCCGGCGCATGAATGCGGCGCCCGCGCTGCCGACCACGTCGCAACCATCGGTGGGCGCATTCGTCGAGGCGTTCGAGGAGGGTCTGTCGCGCTGCAAGGAGGTCGTGTGCATCACGATCTCGAACCGGCTATCGGGAACGATCGAGTCAGCGACCGAGGCGGCCCGCACGGTCGGGGAGCGGGTGCACATCCTCGACAGCCTGAACCTCTCGTGGGGCGAGGGCTTTCAGGTCGTGGCGGCGGCGAAGGCAGTAAGGGCCGGCGAATCGCTCGCCGAGGTGAAGCGTGCGTTCGAAGAGACACGAGGCCGAATGCACATGCTGGTGGGTCTCGACAGCCTCGACAACCTCGCGAAAGGCGGCCGCATCGGCCGCGTCTCGGCGTTCCTGGGCGGGATGCTCAACCTGAAAGTCATGCTGACCGTAGGCGACGACGGCGCGTTCGTGCCGGTCGCCCGGGCGCGCGGGGCGAAGGCGGCGTTGCAGGCGAGCGTCGACTGGCTCGGCGAGCACGTGGACGCGACGAAGCGGGCGGCTTTCGGCGTCTTGCATGCTGAGTCGCCCGACAAGGCGGCGTGGCTCGAAGAGGCGATCCGTGCGCGGTTCAACGTCGTAGAACTCGCGGTGATCGAGACGGGTCCGGTGATCGCCTCGCACACGGGTACGGGTTGGGGCGTCACAGTCGTGGAGCTCGACTAGGGGTCTACTCACACGGAACGGCTCCGACCTTCGAGTCGGAGCCGTTCAAATCCTTCCCTGATACCCCTGAGTCCTCAGGCGGCATATCCCAGCAGTTCGCTGGTCATCGGGATGCCGGTCGCCGATGGAGCCGCAACCGCGGTGGGGCGGATTCCCCGCGACACCGCATGTTAGGGAAGGGAAACCTGTCGACGTGACAAAGCTACCCTCTGGAGCTGAGGATTGCAACAGTTGTTACGTGTCGCCGGTCCGCGGTGGGGGGCAGGACACCGGGGAACGTGCGCCGCGCGCCGTCCACCGACCCACAAGCGCCGTTTGTCCGGTCGCACGGGTCACAACGGCACCGGCGACCGATACCATGGGCCAATGCGTCATATGTATCGCGCATGCATAGCATGCCCCGCCGGTAGAAGTGCCGGCGGCAGGGATTAGCACCTTCGGAGGAGAGGGGATGTGCCGATGACCGAGTCAAACGCCATCGAGTCTTTGTCCCAGGAGTATCGGGTTGTTCAGCCGCCCGCCTGGGTGACCGACAAAGCGCACCTGCAGACGATGGAAGAGTACGACGAACTCTACCAGCGCTCGGTGGACGACCCGGAGGGCTTCTGGGCCGACATGGCTGAGGAGATGCTCCACTGGAACACGAAGTGGGACAAGGTTCTTGAGTACGACTTCGACAAGCCCTTCGTGAAGTGGTTCCAGGGCGGCACGCTCAACGTCACGTACAACTGTGTGGACCGCCATCTGCAGGGCTGGCGCCGCAACAAGGCGGCCATCATCTGGGAGTCCGACGAGGGCCGCACGAAGATGTACACGTATCAGGCCCTCTACTACAAAGTGTGCAAGCTCGCGAACGTTCTCAAGAAGCGTGGCATCAGGAAGGGCGATCGCGTCGCGCTCTACCTGCCGATGATCCCCGAGCTTGCGGTCGCAATGCTCGCATGCGCGCGCATCGGAGCCATCCACTCGGTCATTTTCGCCGGCTTCAGCTCGATGGCTCTGCGCGATCGTATCCAGGACTCCGGCTGCAAGATGCTGATCACCGCAGACGAAGGCATCCGTGGCGGACGCGTGGTCCCGCTCAAGGCCGAGGCTGACGCAGCGTTGCTCGAGTGCCCCTCGATCGAGTCGGTCATCGTGGTCTCGCGTGCGCGTACACGTGTCGACATGGAGCCGGGCCGCGACTACTGGTACCACGAGGAGGTCCGCGCCGACGACATCAGCCAGCACTGCGATGTCGAGTGGATGGACGCGGAGGACCCGCTCTTCATCCTCTACACGTCGGGTTCGACCGGCAAGCCGAAGGGCGTGCTGCACACCACCGGCGGCTATCTGCTCTTCGCGGCTACCACGTTCCGCTATGTCTTCGACTACCACGACGAAGACGTGTTCTGGTGCACGGCCGACATCGGTTGGGTCACGGGCCACAGCTACATCGTCTACGGTCCGCTCGCAGTCGGCGCCACCACCCTCATGTTCGAGGGCGTGCCGACGTACCCGGACGCCGGGCGCTTCTGGGAGATCATCGAGAAGCACGGGGTGAACCAGTTCTACACGGCCCCCACCGCGATTCGCGCGCTCATGAAGTCCGGTGAGGAGTGGCCCGCCAAGCACGACCTGTCCACGCTTCGTGTCCTCGGCACCGTGGGCGAGCCGATCAACCCCGAGGCGTGGATGTGGTACTACAAGAACATCGGCCGGGACAACTGCCCGATCGTGGACACGTACAGGCAGACGGAGACCGGCGGACACATCATCACCAACTTCCCGGGCATCACGCCGATGAAGCCGGGTTCGGCGACGAAGCCGTTCTTTGGCATCGAGCCGGAGGTCGTGAACGAAGACGGCTCCGAGACCCCGCTCGGCAGCGGCGGGCGTCTGTGCATCACCAAGCCGTGGCCGGGAATGATGCGCGGCACCTGGGGCGACCCGGAGAACGAGCTCATGAAGACCGTCTACTTCACCGCTTTCCCCGGTAAGTACTTCACCGGCGACGGCGCGCGCAAAGACGAGGACGGCTACTACTGGCTGCTCGGCCGCGTGGACGACGTCATCAACGTCTCCGGCCACCGCATGGGCACCGCCGAGATCGAGAGTGCGCTCGTGAGCCACACGCTGGTGGCCGAAGCCGCGGTCGTCGGCTTCCCGCACGACATCAAGGGCGAGGGCATCTACGCGTACGTGATCCTCAAGACCGGGGTCGACGTGCCCCAGGGCATCGAGAAGATCCTACGCGGCCACGTGCGTGAGGAGATCGGGCCGATCGCGAGCCCGGACTTCATTCACATCGTGCCGGAGCTGCCGAAGACCCGGTCGGGCAAGATCATGCGCCGCATCCTGCGCAAGATCGCCGGCGGGGACCGCAATATCGAGGCGTTCGGCGATATTTCCACGCTGGCGGATCCGTCCATCGTGCAGACGATCATCGACACGGCGCCTCAGGTGGGCTGACAGAGAACTCGCATCACAACGGGCCCCGCACACGCAGTGCGGGGCCCGTTCGCGTTCGGGGAATGGTAGTATGCACTTCGACTCCTCGACCGCCCCCGAACGAAGGACTTTCGACCATGGCGTACAACGATCTGTTCCTGCGCGCCGCGCGCAGAGAGGTGACCGAGAGCACCCCCGTTTGGATGATGCGCCAGGCAGGCCGCTACATGCCCGAGTATCGCGAGATCCGCGCGAAGCACGGCTTCCTCGAGATGTGCCGCACGCCCGAGCTCGCGGTCGAGGTGACGATGCAGCCGGTCGACCTGGTCGGCGTCGATGCGGCGATCTTGTTCAGCGACATTCTCGTGGTCTTTCCCGGCATGGGGCTGGACCTGGAGTTCGCCAAGGGCGAGGGTCCGGTCATCCACAACCCCGTGCGCACGGTGGACGACATCCGTAAGCTTCGCATCTCCGACCCGCTGGCCGACACCGGCTACGTGATTGAGACGATTGGCATCCTCCGCAAGGAGCTTGAGAACAAGGTGCCGCTCATCGGCTTCGGCGGGGCGCCCTTCACGCTTGCGAGCTACATGATCGAAGGCCACGGCACGCGCGATTACGAGTACACCAAGGCGCTCATGTGGAGCGAGCCGGCTGCCTGGGACGAGCTGATGACCAAGATCAGCGACACCGTCATCGCGTACCTCTCGGCGCAGATCGACGCTGGCGCGCAGGTAATCCAGGTCTTCGACAGCTGGGTCGGGTACGTGGCGCCCCGCGACTACGAGCGCTCCGTGCTGCCGTACACCAAGCGCGTGATCGATGCGCTCACCGAGCACGGCAAGAAAGTCGTGCCCGAGGGAGTGCCGATCATCCACTTCCCGAACGGCGCCACCTCGATGCTCGATCTCGCGCAGCTCGCGGGCGGCGACGTGTTGGGTGTGGACTGGCGCCTGGACATGAAGCACGTCGTCGAGCAGGTGGACGAGCGTTTCGCGATCCAGGGCAATATCGACCCGGTGGCGCTCTTCGCGCCCGACGACGAGCTTGAGCGCATGATTATCGAGATCCTCGAGGCGGTGGGTACGCGGCCGGGCCACATCTTCAATCTCGGCCACGGCATCCACAAGACAAGCGATCCGCAGAAGGCGCGCACGATGATCAGGCTCGTGCATGAGCACTCGGCGCGCATCCGCGGTGGGAAGTAGGCGCGGGCGTGGCGGGTCGCGTAGGAGTACTGCTGACGGCGTTCGGCGGCCCGGACTCGCTCGAGTCGGTCGGGCCGTTCATGGCGCGGTTCATGGGGCGTGAGCCTGCGCCCGCCGTTGTTGCTGCGGCGCAGGAGAAGTACCGCGCGATCGGCGGCCCCTCGCCGTTGCCAGCGACCGCCGCAGCTATCGCCGCATCGCTTGAACACCATCTTCGGTCGGCCGGACACGATGCGGTCGTGAGGGCCGGCATGCGCTACTGGGATCCCTCGATCGCCTCATCGCTCGAGGAGCTTCGTGCAGAGGGCGCAGGCCGCATCGTGATGGTGTCGCTGTCGGCGTTCGAGTCGCAGGTCACGTGTGAGGCGTACCGCACCGAGGCGCACGGCGCCGCCTGCGATCTCAAGCTCGCCGATCTGTGCGAGGCGCCGTCACTGTCCCGGGCGCCGCAGTACCGCGACTTCTTTGGACATGCGTGCGCGCATGCGCTCGATGCGATCGTGGCCGAGCGTGCGCTTGTGGTGATGACCGCTCATAGCCTTCCGGAGTCCGATCTCGTTGAGGATGACCCGTATCCGGGCGGACTGCGCGAGGTGGCCGACGCGGTGGCGGCGATCGCCGGACTCGCGGAGGGCGCCGAGTTTGCCGGAGACGAGCGGTTGCCCGGCGTCTCGTCGTTCGGTTCGCTCGCTGCGCCCGTGCCCTGGCTCCTTGCGTACCAGTCCCGGGGTGTCCGCCCGGGGACGTGGCTCGGACCCGATCTCGTGCGGGTCATGGAGGTCGCCGCGGAGGTCGGCTACGATGGCGTGGTCGTCGTGCCGATCGGCTTTGCGATCGATCACATGGAGACGCTCTGGGATCTCGACATCGACGCGGCGGGACGGGCATCGGACCTCGGCTTGAGTTTCGTGCGCACGGCCGTGCCGAACGACGACGACAGCTTCGTGGAAGCCCTCGTCGGGGTGGTCGAGCCACTGCTGTAGTTGACGCACGACGCACGACCGATTGCGGCGGCCGGCACCGCTCGCTCGCGAACAAGGAGCGGTAGCATGCGCATCATCATCATCGGAGGCGGCATCGCCGGACTCGGCGCAGCCTACAAGGTCAGACGCGCCGCAGATGCCGGGCACGATGTCACCTTCACGCTCGTGGAGCGAGACGACCGCCTCGGCGGGAAGATCTGGACGGACATCGCCGAGGACTCTGACGGCGGTCGTTACATCGCCGATGGCGGTAGCGACTCCTTCCTCACCGACAAGACCGCAGTCCACCGCGTGGCGCGTCTCCTCGGCATCTTCGAACGCGAGTGCGGCACGCTCGACGAGACCAAGAAGACGTTCATCGTGAAGAAGGGGCGTCTCGTGGAGATGCCCGACGGCATGATGATGTTCGCGCCCACCAAGCTGCTTCCGCTTGCCACCTCGAAGCTCTACTCGTGGCCGGCGAAGCTCCGCATGGCGCTCGACGTGGTGATCCCGCGCAAGGTGCGCTGGGCCGAAGGTGAGACCGCGCAGCTGCACGACGAGACGCTCGAGAGTCTCGTGGTACGCCGGCTCGGCCGGGAAGCGCTCGACCGCCTCGCCGAGCCGCTCGCGGCGGGCGTGAACGGCGACGTGGCCTCCGAGATGTCGGTGGCCGCGCGCTACCCGATGCTGCTCGACATGGAGCAGAAGCACGGCTCGCTGGTACGTGGCTTCCTCGCCCAGCGCAAGCGAGTCGAGGAGATGCGCAAGAAGCATCCGCCAAAGCCGGGCGCCAAGCGCCGCACGATGTTCTCGTCGTTCGACGAGGGTCTGCAGGTCGTGTGCGACGCGATGGCGGACGCCGCAGGGCGCGAGCACATCCGCACGGGCGTGGCGGCGACCGCGATCGCGCGAGAGGACGACGGCTGGCGCGTGACGCTTTCGACCGGCGATTCGCTTGTGGGCGACGCGGTCGTGGTGGCGAGCGAGGTGTGGGCGGCGGCCGAACTCGTGGCACCGGTGGAGCCGGCGCTCGGGGAGCTGCTGGAGACGATCCCGTGCTCGTCGTGCGCCACCGCGCTCCTCGCGTTCGATGCGGCCGACTATCCCCATGACACGCGCTGGCACGGTATCCTCACGCCCGCCGTGGAGCATCGCCCGATGACCGGCGTTTCGCTCATGAGCTCGAAGTGGCCGGACCGCGCGCCCGGGGGCCGGATCCTCATCCGGGGCTTCCTCGGCGGACCCCGCGATGCCGGGGTGCTGAACGCTTCGAACGACGAGCTGCTCGAACTCGCACGCACGCAGCTGGTGGAGCTCATCGGCATCCGTGCGGACGCGAAGCCGCGCTACGCGAAGCTCTTCCGTTGGGAGAAGGGGATGCCGCAGTACACGCTCGGGCATCTCGACCGCGTGGACGAGATCGAGCGCGTCGAGGCGACCGTCCCCGGGCTTGCGCTTGCAGGCAACGCGTACCGCGGCGTGGGTGTCCCGAATGCGCTCGAAAGTGGCGAGCGGGCCGTGAGCAAGGTGCTCGGCGACGCCGGCATCGAGCTCGCCGAGGACGCGGTGGAGGAGAAGCGGGTCTACTAGTGACAGAAGAGCGGCCGCGTGCGGCCGATAGACGGAAGGGTGCGCGTGTGAAGAAGGTCATCATCATCGGCGGCGGTGCGGCGGGTCTCGGCGCGGCGTACAAGGTGCGCCGGGCGGCAGGAGCCGGGCACGACGTGGACTGCGTGCTTGTGGAGAAAGACGACCGCCTCGGCGGCAAGCTCGCCACCGACATCGTGACCGATCCCGAAGGCGGCGAGTACGTCATCGACGGCGGCAGTGACGCGTTCGTGTCGGGCAAGCCGGCGATCGGCCGCATCGCGCGCATGCTCGGCATCGATGAGGCCATGGTTCCCGCTCGCGAGGAGAACAAGAAGACGCTCATCGTGAAGGGCAAGCGCCTGATCGAGATGCCGGACGGCATCATGATGTTCGCACCCACCAAGCTCGTCCCGCTCGCTACCACCCCGCTCTACTCGTGGCCCGCGAAGTTCCGGATGGCGCTCGATTGGTTCTTGCCGCGGAAGGTGCGCTGGGCCGAAGGTGAGACCGCGCAGGACCACGACGAAACGCTCGAGAGCTTCGTGGTGCGACGGATGGGCCGCGAGTCGCTCGACCGTCTCGCCGAGCCGCTCGTGGGTGGCGTTCACGCTTCGGACCCCAAGGAGATGTCGCTTGCGGCGACTTTCCCGAACTTCCTCGAGATGGAGCAGCAGTTCGGCTCGCTCATCCGCGGTTTTCTCGCGGAGCGCAAGAAGCGCGAGGAGATGCGCACAAAGTACCCGCCCAAGCCGGGCGCCAAGCCCTGGGCGTTCTTCAACACCTTCTATAGGGGCATGCAGCAGCTCACCGACGGCATGGCCGACGCGGTAGGCCGCGAGCGAATCCGCACCGGCGCAGAGGTCGAGGCGATCGAGCGCGGGGCGTACGGCTGGCGCGTGACGCTCAAGGGTGGTGAGGTCCTCGGTGGCGACGCGGTCATCGTCGCCACCGAGGCATGGGCGGCGACGCGGCTCATGCGCGACGTGGACGAAGAGATCGCGGACCTGCTGGCGTCGATCCCGTGCTCGTCTTCGGCCACGGTGCCGATGGCCTTCCGTGCCGAGGACTGCCCCTTCGACACCAAGTGGTTCGGCATCCTGTCGCCGCTCGTGGAGCATCGGCCGCTGCTTGCGGTCACGCTCTCGTCCTCGAAGTGGCCCGATCGGGCGCCGGAGAATCGCGTGCTGTTGCGCGGCTTCGTCGGCGGGCCGGCCAACCAGCACCTGCTCGAGGCGACCGATGAAGCGCTCATCGAGACGATCCGGGCCGAGCTCGTCGACCTCCTCGGCATGAAGCCGGACACGCAGCCCGTATACGCCAGCGTCTATCGGTGGGTGGGCGGCATGCCGCAGTACACGCTCGGTCACCTGGACCGTGTGGACGAGATCGAACGCAGGACGCGCGCGATCGCCGGAATCGATCTAGCTGGCGGCGCGTTCCGTGGGGTGGGCATCCCCAACTGCATCGAGAGCGGGGAACGTGCGGTCACGAAAGTACTCGCCGACCTCGGCATCACCTACGACGAGGACACCGCACCGTCTGCGCGCACGCACTAGCGCCTGTCGGCTTTGCGGATCGCCTCAAGCAGCACCGCGTGAAGCGCCAGGTTCGCGGCGACGATGTCGCGTGTGGCGACCGTCCAGGGGTTCCCGGCGAAGTCGGTGATGAGTCCGCCCGACTCCTCGACGATCAGCGCGCCGGCTGCCATGTCCCAGGGCTGAAGCGCGGTTTCCCAGAAGCCGTCCACGCGCCCGGCGGCCACGCTGCACAGATCCACCGCTGCGGAACCATCGCGCCGCACGTCGTGCGCGGGTCGCACCAACGCTTCGAGCAAGCGCAGCTGGCGGGTGAACGGCTCGCCGCGGTCGTACGGGAAGCCGGTACACAGGAGCGCGCGGTCGAGCGTGGGGGAACCTGCGCACGTGAGGCGCGCTCCGTCCAGCGTCGCGCCCTCGCCGGCGGCCGCCGAGAACATCTCGTTGGCGGGCACGTTGTAGACGGCGGCGGCCACGGGCCGACCCTGCCGCAGGCAGGCGACACTCACAGACCAGCAGGGGTAGGAGTGCACGAACGAGGTGGTACCATCAAGTGGGTCGATCACCCACACCTCGTCGTCACCGAGCGTTCCGGGTGTGACGCCCGCGAGTTCGTAGACCTCCGGCTCCTCGATCACGAACCGAGCCTCCGGCAGGGCTTGTGCGATCGTCGAAACGACCGCGACACCGGCGGCGATGTCGGCCGCGCTCACCATGTCGGCGGTCCCGCTCTTCGTGCGCAGTCCGGTGATGCGGCCGGCGTGCTGTCGTAGGGCATCGCCGCCTGCGTGGGCAGCTGCCTCGGCGGTCTGTCGCAGGTCGGTCACGGATATGCTCCTCGGATTGCGGGGACGGGTATCTTTCAGTGTAATGGTTCGGACGCATCGGGTGTCACGCCCGGCGCAGGAGGAGGAACGATGCTGGAGCGAGGGTTCGAGGTGCCGGTTCTGGACGACGAGAGCGCGCAGGAGCTCGAGGTCCGCGCCCGTGACCTTCGGGGCGCAATCCTCACGATGACCACGCTCGCAGCGTCAGGTCACCCGGGCGGCTCGATGTCCTCGCTCGAGATGTACCTCGTGCTCTGGCACTTTGCGAAGGTGGACCCGCTCCGCCCGCGTGTTGAGGACCGCGACCGCATCGTGGTGAGCCACGGGCACACCTCACCTGGCGTGTACTGCGCGCTCGCCGATGCCGGCTTCTTCCGGCTCGACGACGCTGTCGCCCACTTCCGACAGGCGGGGAGCGTCTTCGAGGGTCACGTCGAGCGCTCGGTCCCGGGCGTCGAATGGGGTACCGGCAACCTCGGGCAGGGCCTCTCGGCGGGGGTCGGCTTTGCGCTTGCGTCCCGGCTCACGGGCCGCGGATCCCGGACCTTCGTGGCCATGAGCGATGGCGAGCAGCACAAAGGCCAGGTCGCCGAGGCGCGCAGACTCGCCGTCAAGGAGAAGCTCGCCGACCTCACCGTGCTGGTCGACTTCAACGGCATCCAGATCTCGGGCCATACCGCCGACGTGATGCCGGTAGATGTAGCCACCGGCTTCGCTGCCGATGGCTGGGGAGTGATCGAGGTCGACGGCCACGACGTCCGGGCGCTCTACGCCGCCGTGGCTCAGGCCGTGGCGGACACCTCACGACCCGTCGCCGTGATCGCGCGTACGGTCATCGGCAAGGGCGTTTCGTTCATGGAGGGTCGGGCCGAGTTTCACGGCCGGGGGCTCACACCGGAGGAGTACGAACGCGCGATGGCCGAGTTGGGCTGCGAGCCCACGCTCGACGCCGCACGCGAACGGCGGGGGGGCGTCACGCTCACGCCGGCGCTCCACCGCGCCCCGCGCCCGTGGGCGTACGACCCGGGTACGCCGCGCACGTATACGCGCGAGAAGCACGCCGACAACCGCTCGGCATGGGGCACTGCGCTCGCCGACATCGCCGAGGCGAATCCCGGCGTGCCGATGGCGGTGCTCGATTGCGATCTTGCCGTGTCGGTGAAGACCGACGGGTTCGCACGCGTGCGTCCCGACGGCTTCATCCAGTGCGGCGTCGGCGAGCATAACGCCGCCACCACCGCAGGCGCGCTCTCTGTCTCCGGAGTGCTCACGTTCTTCTCCGGTTTCGGCGTCTTCGGCATCGATGAGGTGTACAACCAGCAGCGTCTGAACGACATCAACGAGACCCAGATCAAGCTCGCGGTCACCCACTGCGGCCTGGACGTGGGGGAGGACGGCAAGACGCACCAGTGCCTCGACTACGTGGGCGCGTTCCGGAACATGTTCGGCTGGAAGGTGATCGTGCCGGCCGATCCGAACCAGACCGATCGTGCCGTGCGCGAGATTCCGGTGACGACGGGATGCGTCGCGATCGCGATGGGGCGCTCGAAGCTGCCGGTGATCCTCGGCCTGGACGGAGAGCCGCTCTTCGGTGGCGACTACAAGTTCGAATACGGCCGCGCCACCTGGGCGCGCGAGGGAGCGGACGGCGTCATCATGACGATGGGCACGGTCGCGGGGGCAGCCGTCGAGGCCTCAGACCTCGGTGCCGAGCACGGGCTCTCGCTCGGCGTATGCATCGTGTCGTCGCCGCTTCAACTCGACGATGAGGCGATGGCGCGCGTCGCCGACGCGCCGTGGGTGCTCGTTGCCGAGGACCACGGTTCGCGGACGGGGCTTGGGGCCTCTGTCGCCGAGTGGGTCGCCGAGCGCGGCATCGGCGTGCGGGTCGTGGCGCACGGCGTGACCGGCTACCAGAGCTCGGGCGCCTCAAGCGACCTGTTGGCCCGTGCAGGGCTCGACGCCCAGGGCATCATCGGCAAGGTGCGGGAGCTGCTCGGCTGACGCATGCGCCGGCTCGACCGCAAGCGGCTACTCGTCGCGTTCGGCCTGCCTGCGCGCCACATCGGCCTTCGCCTCGGCCACCGCAGCCTGCAGTTCCGTGTCGCCCTCGGCAAGCGGCTCGGCGATGACGCCGCGCTCCTCGAGCACGTAGAGGACGGCTGCGATGGCACGCGGGACGGCCGCCTCGACCGGCTCCGTCAGCCCGATCGTGATCTCGGCGGGGCTCATATTCTCGACCTGGACGCCGATGCAGTCGGCATCGGGCATGATGCCGATCAGTCTCGCCGCGCTGAGAACGTCGACGAAGCGCACATCGTGGAGCGAGTGGAGCACCTGGTTAGGCGCGAAGTCCTCGGGCGGGACGCGCACCACCGTGCCCGCGGGGTGACCGGTGCCGTTGACCGCATCAGCCACGAGCAGGAACTCCACGCCGCGGAAGAGGTGCATCATACCGAGCCCCATCGTGCCGGCGTCCATCACGCGCACGTCGTCGGGGAACCGGTAGTTGGCCTCGAGGTCGGTGGCGATGCGGTTGCCGATGCCTTCGTCCAGCATGAGGATGTTGCCGATTCCCAGCACGAGCACGCGTGGGTTCTCATCGAGCACGATGGCACCTTTCTCGGGTTCATGAAGAACACGGGCCCCGGAGCGTGTGGCTCCGGGGCCCGGTCTGCTCTCGCGTGACAGTATGACCGTCACGCGGGCGTGGAGACTAGTGGTCGGTCTCCTTCCAAGCAAAGATGATCTTGCTTGGTCCGAAGTTGTAGATGTTTGCCAGGTAGGCGTGGATCATCGTGAACACGATGAACACCCACATCATGAAGTAGTGGATGATCCGCATGTTCATCGGGCCACCGACCATGGCGGTCCCGCCGGAGAAGAAGCCCCAGTCCGCAGTGGGACCGTAGAGGGCAAAGCCGGTGTAGGCCATGAAGTAGGTGAGCGGGATGGTCGCCAGGTACGCGATCTTCTGGAGCGATCCGTACTTGGCCGAGATGACGCCTTCCTTGCGGAAGAACAGGTAGTACTTCACCGTCTCGAAGAGCTGGTGCTTGTTCTTCTCCTGCGGCAGCCAGTTCTTGATGTCCGTGTCCACCTCACGCGAGCCAAGATCCACAGCGGTCTTCACGAAGAAGGCGGCGATGATCCGGAACGTGAGGTTGATGATGATCACGAACATCGCAGCGATGTGCATGCCGCGTGCGACGCCCATGAACCCGTCGAAGAACGGGTAGTGGATGTAGAAACCGCTGAAGGCGAGCATGATCATGCAGATCAGATTAATCCAGTGCGTGATCACGAACACCAGCGGATGGGCCTCGCGATAGTGTGCATGCGAGGACAACTACATCACCCCCATGGGGGACGACATGACGGTGACTTCCTTGCCGGTTGACGGTTCAAACACGTGAACCGCACACCCGATTCAAGGATCGAAGCTGTGGGCGATACGCAGCAGCTCGAGCGGCTTCTCCGCGTCCTCGACGGGGGTGCCGACAAGCGCCTCCTCCATCGGGCCGCGAACGCCGTTGTCGTCGCGAGGCGCGATGTCCCACGTGGTGGGGGCGACGATCTGATAGTGATCGATCTTGCCGCCATCGAGGCCGATCCAGTGCGCGACTGAGCCGCGAGGAGCTTCCCACGCGCCCACGCCGGCGCCTGTGTCCTTCTCGGCGGCCTTCCAGTACTGAACGTCGCCGCCCTTGAGGGCCTCGATGAGTTCGCTGACGAACACGAGCGACAAATCGGCAACATACGCGGCCTCGAGGTTACGGGCGGCCACGCGGCCGAGCAGCGACACGAGGATCTCCGGCTTGCCGCCGACACCCAGCGCCTCAAGGGTCGAGTCGATGAGCTTCGCAGGTGTGCGGACATCCGCACCGCCGGCGATGTCGGCGCCGCCCTTCTCAGCGAGGTACGCCACGACCATGCGGGCGAGTGGCCCGGACTCGGTCGAGAGGTCCTTGCAGCGTACGGCCTTGCCGTAGGAGTACTTGTCGTCGATGTTGTACTCGGTGAACTTGACCTTGGTCTCGCCTTCCTTCGGGTTGAGCCCCGTCGGCGAGTCGTACCAGGAGTGGTTCGTGTACTCGGTGACGTCGTCCGGGGAGACACCCTCCGGCTTGAGGCCCTGAGACATGCCCCGGGGAAGGTAGCGATTCTCGGGAACGAGATCGCTCTTCTCGAAGACGCCCCAGCTCAGGAAGTTGCCGGTGCCGCCGCCGTAGGTCGCCGCATCCAGGATGAACGGAGCGATCGCCAGGGTGTCGGGGATGAGCGCCGTGTCGATGAAGTCCTTCACGCGCACAAGGCGGAACAGGATGTCGTCGAGCTTGTCGACGGTCGGTACGAATGCGGTGCCGCCGGGGACGGACGTCATCGGGTGCGAGAACTTGCCCGCGATGACGGCGACGACCTCGTTGGCCACGGCCTGCATCTCAAGCGCCTCAAGATAGTGGCAGGTCGCTATGAGGTCGAGCTCCGGCGGAAGCGCGTAGCCGGGGTGGTCCCAGTAGTGACCCGAGAGGATCGACAGCTGGCCGTTCTCCGCAAACGCGGTGAGCCGCTTGGCAACGGCGCCGTAATCGGAAGGCTTGGTGCCTGCCGCCTGTGCCAGAGCGTACGTGTCCGCGATGTCGGCCTTGAGGGCGTTGATCGGGCTCACGTAGTCGAGCGCTGCAAGGTTGTAGAACCACAGGATGTGGCTGTGCAGATACTGCGCGCACTCGAGGATGTTGCGGACGAGGCGGGCGCCCTCGGGAATCTTGATGCCGAGAGCGGCTTCAGTGGCCTGCGAGGACGCGTGGCTGTGAGAGATCGGGCAGACGCCGCAGATGCGCTGGGAGACGTAGAACGCGTCTTCCGGGGCACGGCCGAGCAGGACCGTCTCCATGCCGCGGTACAGCGTACCGGAAACCCATGCGTCCTTGACTACCCCGCCGCTGACCTCACACTCGACGCGCATGTGACCCTCGATACGGGTGACCGGGTCGATGACGATGTTCGCCACTACTTATCGCCTCCCTTCTTTGCTCCGTGCTTGCGGTCGTACGCCGTCGTCTCCTCCATAGGAGGACCATCGCCGACGCGGCCGGCGGCCTTCATGCCGAGGCCGTGCGCGACGAGGGCGGCTGCGGCGACGCCACCGACCACAGCAGCGATGCTGCCAGGCTGGGCGCTACCGATGCTGCCGAACTGCATGCTGGAGAGGCGCTTGAAGAACGGGGCGTTGTTATCCACCCAGTTCAGGCCACCACAGCCGATGCACGGGGCACCGGAGTGGACGCACCAGCTGACCGAGCGGTTCCAGCGGGTGACCGGGCACTGTGTGTAGGTCTGCGGACCCTTGCAGCCGACCTTGTACAGGCAGTAGCCCATGGCCTCTTCTTCGGTGCCGAACTCGGAGACGAACTCGCCATTCTCGAAGTGGCCACGACGCGGGCAGTTGTCGTGGATCGTGGATTCGACAACGTACTCGGGATAGTTGAGCGTGACCTTGGCGTCGTAGACGCCGTCCGTGTAGGACTTGGTCAGCAGAGCGGTCTTCTCAAGGAACAGCGCCGGATCGTCATCGGCCACGAGCAGCCACTGGACGACCATGGCGACGACCCACTCGGGGTTCATCGGGCAGCAGGGGATGTTCACGACAGGGGTCGCGATCTTCTCCTTGTCGAGGAACGCCTGAACGCCGACGGCGCCTGCGGGGTTCGGGTAGGCTGCAACCCAGCCACCGTCGACCGCGCATGCGCCGACCGAGATGACCGCCTGCGCCGCAGCTGCGGCCTCGGCGAGGATCTCGGTGCCCTTGTGGCCGTTGACGAGGAGGGTGTTGCCGTCCTCACCGGTCATGACGGAGCCTTCGTAGATCAGCAGGAAGTTGCCATCTGCGATCGTGTCTTCGATGTTCTTCTCGGCCTGCTCGCCAGCGGCGGCCATGATCGTCTCGAAGTAGTTGAGTGAGAGCAGTTCGAGGACGATCGTGGCGACGTCGGGAGAGTCCACCTGAGCCATCGACTCAGTACAACCGGTGCACGAACCGCCGTTCAGCCAGAGTGCGGGCTTCAGTGCGGAGCCCTTCTCCAGCGCGGCGGCGATCTGCGGAGCAGCAGCCTCTGACAGCCCCAGCGTCGCAGCAACGTAGCTGCAGTACTTGAGGAAGTCACGACGGCTTACGCCGCGGACCGCAAGCAGATCGTAGAACGCACCGTGCGCCTCTTGCGCCATGCCATACACCTCCTTGGTGTTGGAACGAAGCCTGCCTTGGCAGGCGAAACCTCTAGTCCGGGCGGGAAGCCCGGCGTGCGCTTCTCCCTCCTCCTTCCGTCATCTGCGCACAGGAAGACGAAGCCCAGAAACGCGCTCCGAGTCTCGACGGCGACCGTCGAGCCGGGGACGCGAGGCTTTCACGATAGGAGGCGCGGGAGCGACCGAAGCGGGGTCGCGGACCGGCGTGGGGCAGACCTGCCCCGTGCGGGCATCAAGGAGCGCTGGACGCGCTCGCCGGGGTGATCGGTAGGGAGAGATGGTGATGGAGCACGGGCGCATCGAAGCGCTCGCGGGATGTACGCTGAGCACGCTCGCCGTGCACTGCGTTAGGCGGTGCCGAGCTGCTGGCCATCGTCCCCTCTGATGCATCACTAACCCTCCGGATAGCATATCGGAAGTACTGGGGTGCGTCCACGAGTCTACCCTGCAGAATCCAGGAGAAGTGATGCGCGTCACAAGGGCGTGACGGATGTGCAGGAATCGGGGCCGTCGCGCATAATCTTACAGTCAGGAGCATGTACGCCGAGCACGGGAGCGCCTGATCCATGGCACAGGCCGCCAACGGAATGGTGATCGACATCCGGGGTGTCACTCCGGCCATGCGCCGACCGCTGGTCTTCGCCGTCGTGGATCGGATGATCGACATCGACTGCCACGACAGCATTGTGGTCATCTGCGACCACGATCCGTCCGGTCTCGGCTATCAGCTGGACCTTCGCCGCGAGTCTCGCGGGATGTTCGAGTTCGACTGCGACCAGCGCCTCGATGGCGCGTGGGTCGCCCTCATCCGCAGGCGGATCGCTTAGACGATGCGCGGCAGCAGGTCCGCGAGCTCGTCGAGGTCACCGCGGATGTCGGCTGCGGCAAGCGGGTCAGCTCCCACGTAGAAGGTCCGCATCCCCACATCCGCGGCCGGCAGGTCGAGCGTCTTGTCGTCGCCCACCATCATGCACTCGGAGGTCGGCACGCCGAGCAGTCCGGCCGTCTGGCGGTAGTAGTCCGCGTGCGGCTTGCAGGCGCACATCTCCTCGTATGTCGTGATCGCTCCGAATTCGAGGTCGTCGAGGCCCGCCCATGCGAGGCGGTGCCGCACAGCTTCGCGCGGGAAGATCGGGTTCGTGGCGATTGCGACGCGCAACCCGAGTTCGAGCGCGGTCGTCACGGCGCGCCTGGCTCCTTTGGCCGGCCCCGAGGTGCCGGCGAGCGTTGGGAAGACATCGCGGTAGAAGCGCTCGTAGACGTGCCAGTGCTCGTTGAGGTCCACGCCGGTCTGGTCGAGCAGCGATTCGTAGAAGACGTCACGGTTCACGCGGCCGGGGTGGGGCTCCATCATCTGGCCGACCGCGTGGTGAAGGCTCGCCATGAACTCCCCGGCCGGCTGGCCGAAGGCAAGCGGCGCTGACGCTTCGTCGAGTGCGGCAAAGTAGCGCTTGAGGAACCCGCCGAGGTCGAGGTCGAGCAGAGTCCCGTCCAAGTCGAAGAGGATTGCGCGCACGTGTGACCGTTTCTGTCGGAGCAGTGACGCGGGGAATGATAGCACGGCACATCTCATGCGCCCGAGGTGCGGCGCCGACATGGACTGTCGCCATCCATCATGTTTCACTGTAGGAGTCCTTGAACCGTGCCGATGAGTGGGAACATGGGAACGACAGCCGCCAGAGAACTGATCATCGCGCATCTTCGCAGAGACCCGGTCTTCTCCGATCTGGAGGACCAGGACCTGGATGCGCTTGTCGGCGTCATGGGTCATCGTGAGTACCCGAAGGGCGCTTTCATCATCACCAAGAACGATAAGAGCACGACCATGTATCTGCTGCTCTCCGGTCGCGTGAAGGTCTCCATCGCGTCTCCGGAGGGCAAGGAGCTCGCGTTGAGCTACCTCGATGCCCCGTCGTACTTCGGCGAGATGGGTGCGGTCGATGCCTCGCCGCGCACTGCCGATGTCATCGCGACCACAGACGTCGAAGTCCTGAGCATCGAGGCCAAAGACCTGGCCTACGTGTTCCGTATTCGCCCCGAACTTGCGATCGCGCTCGTCAGCACGCTGTCTCGCCGGCTGGGCGAGTTGATCGTCCGGCTTGAGGGGATGGCGTTCCACGATGCGACGCACCGCGTGATGCGCGTCTTGCTGAACGTGGCCACCGCCTCATACGAGTCGCGCGGCGTCCCTGTGATCGAGGGCCTCACGCACTACGAGATCGCCACGCTCGCGGGCACCTCGCGTGAGACCGCGAGTCGCGTCATCTCGAACCTCCAGCGCGATGGCGTGGTGGCGACCAAGGGCAGGAAGATCGTCATCGACCTGTTCGCTCTCCGCGACCTGGTGGAGCAGGACTAGCCATCAGGCACCTCTTGCAGGGCTGAACCGCCGCGCGGCGCGCGGGGTATGAACCTTCTCGTGACGTCCCTACGACGAGGAGGACCCATGAGGGAGTTCACGCTCGAGGATCTCAAGCAGTACAACGGTCGCGATGGCAATCCGGCGTACGTAGCGTACGAAGGCAACGTCTACGACGTGTCCGATAGCGCGATGTGGGACGACGGTGACCACATGGGCTCGCACGAAGCGGGCGCAGACCTCACCGCCGCGCACGACGATGCACCGCACGACGTGCACATCGTCGACTTCCCGCAGGTGGGCACGCTCGTTTAGACGCGCTCGAGCAACGCGACCGTTTCCAGGTGGTACGTCTGGGGGAAGAGGTCGACAGGCACGAACCGGGTCGCGTGATAGCCTGTCCCGACGAGTGCGGCCACGTCCCTGGCGAGCGTCGCCGGATCGCACGAGACATAGACGATCCGAGGTATGCGGGCGCCGATGAGCGCCCGCATCGCTTTGTCGGAGATGCCCGAACGGGGAGGGTCGATCAGCGCCGCGTCCAGATGCCCGATGTCCGGCAGGGCGTACGCGGCATCACCGGGGACGATATCTGCGTCGAGGTCCGCCTGCGCGAGGTTCTCCCGCAGGTCGCCGAGCGCATATCGCGAGGCCTCGACGGCCACGACCTCTCCGGCCGATCGGGCGAGCGGCAGCGTGAAGGTCCCGACGCCGGCGTAGAGGTCGGCTACGCGCATCGTGCCGTCCACTTCCAGCAGGCCGACGGCAGTGTCCCGAAGCGCGATCGCAGCAGCGGTGTTCACCTGGAAGAAGGAGGGCGACGAGACGGCGAACCGGTCATCGCCGAGTTTCTCGTGCCAGACCCCTGTGCCTGCGAGGACTTCCACTTGCGAGACGTCCCGGCGCTCTGCATCGCGCATGATCGTGCGCGTGAACGTTCGGGCGCCGGTGGACTCGGTGATCACGCGAGCCGCAGCCGCCCGCGGGAAAGGGCCCGGCCGCGTCCACACATCCACGGCGATCTCACCCGAGGCCGAGACCCGCACCGATGCGCGGAGGATTCCCTCGGCACCACGCGATCCGAGGAAGCGAAGCGCGCCGGTGAGTGATCGCGGCAGCCGTGATGCACGCTTCGGCAGGAGGGGGCATGCGTCGATCGCGAGCAGCTCATTTGTGTGCGCCTTAAGGAACCCGAGCGCGCGCGAGCCGTCTTCGGCGGCCGTGAGCTCGACTTTGTTGCGATAGCCGTAGGCTGACGGCGACGCAACGGTTTCTGCGACATCGGGTGAGTCGAGCTTGCCGATGCGCGTGAGGGCGTCGATGAGGGTCTGCCGCTTGGCCGCAGCTTGCGCACTGTAGGAGATGTGCTGCCACTGGCAGCCGCCGCAGGCGCCGAAGTACGGGCACGCGGGAGTCGTCCGATCAGGCGAGGCGACCTCGATCGCGTCGATCGTGGCGCGCGCCCAGCGCCCGTGATCCTCGGTCACAGTTATGGTGAGCTCGTCTCCGGGGCAGGAGTACGGCACGAACACCGTCCGCCCGTCGGGAAGCCTGCTCACCCCGTCACCGCCGTGTGCTAGGCTCTGTATGGTGATCCGCGCCTGATCCATGCTGTCCTTTCGCCGTCACCGCCCATCATAGCGGCCTGAGGCGGGGCTGCGTGTTCAGAGTGGGGGCGAGTGTGCCGATATCAAACGGCATGTGACCCGCGAGGGATGGGGATTCGAATTCGGCGTCGCGCGCGCCGACAAGGAGGCACGCTCAGGTGGAAACGACGGTTCTCATAGTCCATGACGATGCCGCGTTCTTCGAGGCCACGAAGGCCGCGCTCCTCGCAGCGCTACCGGGATGCGACGTCATCGGGGCCATCTCGGCGCCGAGGGCGCTCGGCATGGTGCGGCAGCACAAGCCCGATGTGGTCATCGCTGACGGCGATCTCGAGGGCATGGATGGCTACGCGTTCACTGCCGAACTGAAGGGTGATGCTGAACTCTCATCGATTCCGGTGCTCATCGTCGCCAACGATCCCTCCGAGGCCAGTGCGCTGAAGGCCCGTCAGGTCGGCGCCGCCGGACACCTGCCCGTTGGGATAGACAGTCAGTCGCTCGTACAGAAGGTGGCGGCGCTCGCAGGTGCAAGCGCCGCCGCTGCGGCCGCTCCGGCACCTGCGCCCGCGCCCGCGCCGTACGCTGAGACTGCGCCCCCCGCCGCCCCCGCAGAACCACTCGGTGTGGGCGGAGCCGCGCCGGTACCGTCCGCAGCACCCGCACCCGCACCGGCGCCCGTCGCCGCCCCCGCCCCGACCCCCGGGCCTGCCGCATACGGCGCTCCGCAGGAGCTGCCTACCGGCTACGGTGCCCCTCAGCCGGCTGCCTCACCCGACGTTCGCGCGTCGGCAGCGGGCAACGCGCCGCACGTAGACGACCTTCTGCGCCTGATGATCGACTTGGGGGGTTCGGACCTCCATATCACGGTCGGCAGCGCTCCCGGCATCAGGGTTCGCGGAGAACTTGCGTCTGTCGAGAACTACAAGGTACTCACGCCGAAGGACACGCAGGAGATGCTTCTGAGTCTGCTGTCCGAGGAGCAGAGGCGCCGCTTTGAGACGGAGCTCGAGCTCGACTTCGCTTACAGCATCCCGGGTCTGTCCCGCTTCCGTACGAACATCTTCCAGCAGCGCAACTCGATGGGCGCCGTCTTCCGCGTGATCCCGCTGAAGATCCCGACACTCGACGACCTGCAGCTGCCGCGCGTGTGCAAGTTCCTCGCCGACCGTCCACGCGGCATGGTGCTTGTGACAGGGCCGACGGGTTCCGGTAAGTCCACGACGCTCGCCGCGATGATCGACCACATCAACGAGACGCGACCGGTCCACATCATGACGATGGAAGACCCGATCGAGTTCATGCACAAGAACAAGAAGGCGTTTGTGAACCAGCGCGAGGTGGGCGAGGACACCCACTCGTTCACCTCGGCACTCAAGCGCGTCTTGCGTCAGGACCCCGACGTCATCCTCGTCGGCGAGATGCGTGACCTCGAGACGATCTCCGCGGCCCTCACCGCCGCCGAGACCGGCCACCTCGTCCTCGCGACCCTGCACACCACCGGTGGCCCTGAGACGGTCGACCGTATCATCGACGTGTTTCCGCCGCACCAGCAGCAGCAGGTCCGCATGCAGCTCTCGACCACGCTCGAGGGCGTGCTGTCGCAGACCCTGTTGCGCTCGACCGACGGCCGAAGCCGCGTGATGGCGATGGAGATCATGCTGGGCATTCCCGCCATCGGCAACCTCATCCGCGAGGGGAAGACGCACCAGATGGCCACGATCATCCAGGGCGGCGCCTCGATGGGAATGCAAACTTTGGATCAGCACCTGAAGGTGCTGCTCCAGTCGGGTAAGGTCACCTACGAGGAAGCGATCCAGAAGGCGAAAGAACCGCGAGAGCTCGCGCAGATGGTGGGACGCAAGATCTGATCGTCCCTAAGGCGTGATCGTCACGGGCGGGACTCAGCCGAGACCCGCCCGCGTGCGTTGGAGAGGAGCCGCGTGATGGATGTCGTCAACGTGAAGTGGAACGGCAAGCGCCGGTTCGTTGGCTGGGACGAAGCCGGACACGGTGTGGTCATGGACGCGCCGGCGGGTCCCACGGCAGATGGCAGCGGCGCGCGTCCCGTCGAACTCGTCCTGTATGCGCTCGCCGGGTGTACGGGCATGGATGTCATCTCCATCCTCGAGAAGAAGCGGCAGACGGTCACCGACTTCAGCCTGGTCGTCCACGGCACCCAGCGCGAGGACGGCTACCCGCACATCTACAAGCGGATCGAGGTCGAGTACATCGTGACCGGCGTCGACGTCAAGCCGGAGGCGGTCGCGCGAGCGATCGAGCTTTCCGAGGAGAAGTACTGCTCGGTGCGCGGCATGTTCGGTCCTCAGGTCGAGGTCGTGACGAGCTACCGGGTCGTCGAGGCGGAACTCTAGCGTGACCTCGAGCTGCCCTGACGCAGTCGTGCTGCCCGTCTACAACGAGGGCGGCACGGTCTCCAGCGTCCTGGACGCGGTGCGGCGTGTCTACGACGGCATGGTGATCGTGGTCGACGACGGCTCCGATGACGAGACGCCGCTCGTACTTGCCGAGCGCGATGACATCGTGGTGATCGCCCACGCCGCCAACGCAGGGTACGGCCGCTCGCTCATCGACGGCTTCGCTGCGGCGCTCGCCGCTGGCGCGGATGCAGTCGTGACGATGGACTGCGACGGACAGCACGAGCCGGCCCATATCCCTGAGTTCCTGACGGCGCTCGGTGACTGCGACATTGCGTCGGGGAGCCGCTATCTGGGGGCAAGTCCCGTGGTGGGGATGGCCCCTCCGTCGCGTCAGGACGTCAACCGCCGCGTCACTACGGCGATCAATGCGGCGACTGGCTGGTCGCTCACCGACGCCTTCTGCGGCTTCAAGGCGTATCGCGCGAGCGCGTTGCGCTCGATGCGACTCACCGAGCCGGGCTACGCCATGCCGCTCGAGCTATGGGCCGAGGCGCATCGGGCCGAGCTGTGCGTGATCGAGCTGCCTGTCGCGCGCATCTACTTCGACGGCGACCGGTCCTTCGGCCAGGACCTCGATGATCCCGACCGCCGTCTCGGGTACTATCTGCGGGTGTGGGAGCATGCCCTCGCAAGGGAGGCCTGATGGCAGACGTCGTGTGCGTCGGTGCGCATCCTGACGATGTTGAGATCGGGATGGGCGGTACCGTGGCCGCGCTCGCCGCGCGGGGTGCGGATGTGCTGATCGTGGACCTCACCGACGGCGAGCCTACGCCGCACGGGACCCACGAGCGGCGGATGGCCGAGGCGGCCGAGGCCGCGCGCCTGCTCGGATGCAGGAGAGTGACGCTCGAACTCCCCAACCGATACCTGTTCGACAGCGTGGAGGCTCGCACCGCGCTTGCCGAGGTGCTGCGCGCCGAACGGCCGACGGTGTTGTTCGTCCCGTATCCGGAAGACGCCCACCCGGATCACCTCGCCGCGTCGCGGATCGCCGAGGCCGCCCGGTTCTACGCGAAGTTCACGAAGACCGACATGACCGGCGAGCCGCACTACGCCGCGCGCGTGTACCGCTATATGGCGGTCCATCTGCGGCTCGTGCGTGAGCCGTCGTTCCTCGCCGACATCACCGCCACGCTCCCTGCCAAGCTCGCTGCGCTCGGTGCGTATGGCTCACAGTTCGGCGACAACCCGGCGAACACCGGGATCGTCGAGCTGATGGAGCAGGGCGCCCGCATGTGGGGCGGCATCGGCCGGGTCGGCGCCGCCGAACCCTTCTTCGCGCTCGAGCCGCCGGTCGTGCGCTCCGTCCTCGACCTCATCTAGGGGCCGGGGATGACTGTCCACGAACGCCAGAAGCCGCCAGCGGGTCACGGCGAGGTGCTGTGCTCGCCTCCGTTTTCGACGTGGCACGAGCTCGTGGAGCGCAACTCAGCCGCGGTCGCCGGGTGGCCCGCTCCGCTGCGAGCCCTGCGCGAGCAGGCACGCTCGGAGACGGTTGCCGAAGCGGTCCGGTTCAGCGGCTCTATCGGCGTGTCGGGCGAATCGGCCTCGGCGGAGACCCCGATCGTGATGACCGGTCATCAGCCCGAGCTGTACCACCCGGGCGTGTGGGTCAAGGTCTTCCTCGTGGACCGGCTCGCCGAGGAGATCGGCGCGCTCGGGCTCGATCTGGTCGTCGACACCGACGCCGCCGAGCTGGTGGCGCTCCGCGTGCCGTGCCTGCGCGACGAGGTGCGCGTCTGCGAGGTGACGCTCGCCGAAGGCGGCCCGGGCGTCGCATACATGCAGACACCCGTGCCGACGGGCGAAACGCGCGCGGCCTTTCGGGAGAGCGGGATCTCCGTGCTTGAGGGGCTGCCGGCGCCGGCGCTTCGTCGGCACTTCTCGACGTTCTGTGACGCGCTCGATGCCGCTGCCCCGGACGCGACCGACCTGGGCACGCTCATGACAGCGGCGCGTCGCCGCTACGAAGCACCCGCGCAGACCGCGTACCTCGAGGTGCTCGCGTCGGCGCAGTCGCGTCTGCCGTCGTATCGCGCCTTCGCAGCCTCGTTGCTCTGCGATGCTTCCCGCTTCCGTGTGGTCATGAACGATGCGCTCTCGGAGTATCGGACGCGCACGGGTTCGCGCTCGGCGGCGCAGCCCTTCCCGGATCTTGCGGAGCGCGACGGTCGGGTCGAGGCGCCGTTCTGGCTGCTCGACGACGGACGGCGCCGCGCGGTGAGCGTGGGTTCGGACGGCACGTTGTTCGCCGACGACGAGGCCGTGGCGGCACTCGGCGCTACGACCGATTCGGCCGCTCGCGCGCTCGAGAGACACGACCTGCTGCTGGCTCCCAAGGCGCTCACGCTCACGCTGTTCCAGCGCCTGTTCGTGGCCGATCTGTTCGTCCACGGCACCGGCGGCGGGCGCTACGACCGCGTCACCGATGCGGTCATCGCACGCTACTACACCATCGAACCGCCGCAGTTCGCGATCGCCTCGATGACGCTGCTGCTCCCCCTCGGCGCGCACGTCGTCTCCGACGAGGACGTGGCCGAGGCCGGGCGGCGGGTCAACCGCTTCGAGCACAATCCGGACTCGCTGCTGCCCGAGGTGGAGTTCGACTCGGCGCCGGAGCGAGTCGAGGCAGAGGCGCTTGCGGCGCGTAAGGCCGAGGCAGTGGCGGCGATCGCGGCACCGGGCGCTGACCGCAAAGAGCTCGGCAAGACCATCCGCGACCTCAACGCGCAGCTGTCCGCGCTTCTCGAGCCGGTGGGGCAGGTGCTCCGCGAATCACTCGAACGGGTCCGCGCCGAGCGTAAGGCCTCCTCGGTGCTCACCGATCGCACGTATCCGTACTGCCTCTGGGACCCCCGCGAGGTCATGGATAAGGTGCGGTAGCCCTCGCGCCAGAGGGTGTTATCATGTACGGCACCGCCCCGTGACGGGTGCGGTACGACCGTCACGTTGAAAGGATTCACATAATGGGTAAGCCGGTTGTCGATCCCGATCTGTGTACCGCCTGCGGCATCTGCGTCGATGAGTGCCCCACGAGCGCCCTCGACCTTGAGGATACGGCCATTCTCGCCCGCCCGGATGACTGCAGCGAGTGCGGGACCTGCGCTGATGTGTGCCCGAACGAGGCCATCACGCTCAAGTAGCTCCGAAGCGGCGCAAACGAAGGGCCGGATCCGACGGGATCCGGCCCTTTCGCTTATCGGTCAGCGGTCAGCCCCTCGGCCCGCTGCGGTCGTTGATGTAGAACTTCGGCTCCTGGCCACGCAGCAGCCCCATGAAGCGTTTGTGGTGAGCAAGGTACACCAGCGCGCCCATCACGAGTGCGAACCACCAGTCGGGCGAGCGAAGCACCAGCGCGGTCACCGGTAGCGTGACGGCCGCGATCACCTGGCCTGCCATCATGTAGCGCGTGATGGCGATCGTGAGCAGTCCGACGACGACGACTGCGACGAAGTACCGCCAGTCGTACGCAAGCAAGGCGCCCGCGCCGGTAGCGAGCCCCTTGCCGGTCCGCCCGAAGCGGCGCTTGATGATCGCCATCCAGCACGAGTAGTTGTGGCCGATAACGGCGCCGGCCACCGCGCCCATCGGTATGAGCGCGAGTGAGGGATCCGGCAGTTCCGGTGCTGCAACACCGACGGGAACCAGCAGCGTGTTGAGCGCGAACCACTTCGCCACAGCCACCGGGAGAACGCCTTTGCTGATGTCCGCGAGCATCGCGACGGCGAACCAGCCCCACGACCCGGTCGTCCGCCGAACGTTCATCGCGCCCACGTTGCCCGTGCCGTGCTCGGTGACGTCCTCTCCAGTCACGAGGTGAACGATGATGTATGCCCAGGGGATCGAGCCGAAGAGGTAGGCTCCCAGGAGCGCACCGAGCGCGATGAGCACGGTCTGGATGGTGAGGCCCTCGAGGAGTGTCGCGCTCACGAAGGGCTCATCTCCTCGGCACGACGCACTCGATGGCGCCCGGCAGGATCGAGATCGCGAACCGCCGGTCCACCATGACCTCTCCATCGAGCTGCGCCGGCATCGGCTCGTCGCTCTCGATCACGATCGTGCGTCGTCGCGACATCTGTACGACCTTGAACTTCGTGTGTTTGCCGAAGATCACGAAGGGGAGCCGGACGAGCGCGCCCGGAAGGGATAGTGGGTCGATGGTGCAGACTTCGAGGAGTCCGTCGTCGGCCACCGCATCCGGAGTGATGAAGAATCCGCCGCCGTACGTGGGGCCGATGGTCGCCGCGACGATGAGGAGGTCGTCTTCCACCGGCTCGGCGCCGTCCCAGGTCACGCGGACGTGATGCGGGTAGAGCTCGTGGAAGAGCACGTGCAGCAGAGCGGTGAGGTACAGCCAGAGTCCCGACCGCTTGGTGGTGAACTTGTACTCGACTGCCTTCGCGGTGACTCGTGCGTCGAGACCGGCCGCGAACGAGTTGTTGAAGTAGACGCCGTTGCACAGGCCGACGTCGAACCGGTGAAGCTCGCCGCGGGTGAGCGCGAGGGTCGCGTCGGCCACATCGGCGGGGATGCCGAGCGTCCGGCGCGTGTCGTTGCCGCTTCCGGTGGGGATGAGGCCGAGCGCGGGGCGATCGCCCTCGGGGCGCCGCATGATGCCGTTCAGCACCTCGTGGACGGTGCCGTCACCGCCGACGGCGACGAGCACGTCATAGCCCCTGGCGGACTCGGCAAGCTCGGCCGCGTGACCCATATGCGTCGTCAGGACAAGGTCGTGCGGGGCGCTCTGCAGAAGCTGCCTGATCGCGGGAACGAGCGTCTCGGTCTCGCCGTGCTTTGCGGCCGGGTTCACGATGAGAAGCATCTTGCCGGAGGTCATCGTCATCGCCTGTCGTCGCGGGCCTTGGGGGCTAGGATAGCGGGCGCGGGAGCGGTTGGAAACCGTCGGAGCGTGTGCTACTGTTCTCGGACGTCCCCGCCCTCTTAGCTCAGGGGATAGAGCGTCTGCCTCCGGAGCAGAAGGTCGTAGGTTCGAATCCTACAGAGGGCGCCAGCACACACACGAGAGACCGGTCCGCGTTCGCGGGCCGGCCTCTCGATCGCTTCTCGCAGGATCGGGCTAGTGCCCCTCGGCCCGTTCCTTCTGGTGATCGTCCACAAGCTTCTTCTGGATGTCCCCGGGCACCTGCTCGTAGCTGTCGATCGAGAGTGCGTACGTGCCGGTGCCACTGGTGATCGACCGCAGGTGCGGCGAGTAGTGCACGACCTCGGCGTACGGCGCCTGCGCGCGGATCGTCTGCACGCCCGCCTCGGAAGAGTCCATGCCGAGGATGCGTCCACGGATCGAGCTGATGTCGCCCATGACCGCACCGGCGTGCTCGTCGGGCACGTCGATCGTGAGCGTTGCGATCGGCTCGAGGATGACCGGTTCGGCCTTCTCGGCGGCGGCACGGAAGCCGATGCGGGCCGCGGTCTTGAACGCCATCTCGTTGCTGTCGACGGCGTGCATCGAACCGTCGTACACGGCGACCTTCACGTCCTGCACGGGGTAGCCGGCGATGGCACCTGAGGTCATCGTGTCCTGGACGCCCTTGTCGATCGCGACGATATAGGGCTTCGAGATGCGTCCGCCGACGATCTCGTCGACGAACTGGTAGCCGCCACCGGGGTTGGGTTCGAGTCTGAGCCAGCAGTCGGCGAACTGGCCGGACCCGCCGGTCTGCTTTTTGTGGCGGCCCTGTGCCTGAGCGGTCTTCCGAATGGTCTCCCGGTAGGGGATGCGCATATCGATCGTCTCGGCTTCCACGTGGAAGCGGTCGCGTAGGCGGTTGAGCAGCACGTCGATCGCGGCGTCGCCGTAGGAGGTGATGACCGTCTGATGGGTCTCCTCGTCGCGGCGCATCGTGAGCGACGGGTCCTCATCGACCATCGCCTTCAAGGCCGAGCCGAGCTTGTCCTCGTCGGCCTTCGTCTTGGCGACGATCGCGACGGGGTAGAGCGGCTCCGGCAGGGGCAGGGGAGCGAACGCGACGTCTCCCTTGGCCGAGAGCGTGTCGTTGGTGAGCGTGTCGGCGAGCTTGGTGAGCACCGCGATGTCGCCGGCGGGCGCGGCATCGATGTCGGCGGTCTCCTTGCCCATCATCTTGAACACGTGCGCCACGCGCTCCTTCTTGCCGGTGCGCGAGTTCACGAGTTCCTGACCCGGCTTGAGGGTCCCGGACACGACTTTCACGAAGTTCATCCGGCCGACGTACGGGTCCGAGAGGGTCTTGAACACATGTACGGCTACGTCGCCGGTGGTCGAGATGTGCACCTCGTTGCCGGCGGTGGTCATCAACGGGCCGTGGGCGGTGGGTTGCGGGAAGAAGGTCACGATGTCGTCCATGAGGTCCTCGACGCCCTGCATCGTGATGGCTGAGCCCACGAACACCGGGATGAACAGCGACTGGGCGATAGCCTTGTCGAGCAGGGTCTCGAGCTCTTCCTGCGTCAGTCGCTCGCCCTCGAGGTACTTCTCCATCAGCTCGTCATCGGCCTCGGCGACGAGCTCGCACAACTTGTCGCGGGCGGCCTCGGCTGCGTCGGTCATATCTGCCGGGATATCGAGGACTTCTTCCTTGTCGTCCTCGTGGTGGTACGCCTTCATGCGGATGATGTCCACGACGCCGCGGAAGTCGGCCTCGGCGCCAAGCGGTAGCTGCACGGCGCCCACGCGGTGTCCGAACGCCTTCACCAGGCCGTCCATCGCCGCCTGGAAGTCGGCGTGCTCCTTGTCCAAGCGGTTGATGAACACCGCTTTGGCGATGCCCATCTGAGTGGCGAGCTTCCAAAGCTTGCGCGTCTGTACCTGGGGACCGGCGACCGCGTCCACCACGAACAGCGCCATCTCGGCGGCCTCCATGCCGGCGATCGCGTCTCCGAGGAAGTCCGCGTAGCCGGGGGTGTCGATCACGTTGATCTTGACGCCCTCGTGCTCAACCGGCGCCATCGAGAGATTGAGGGTGATCTTGCGACGGACCTCTTCGGCCTCGTAGTCGAGGTTCGAATGGCCGTCGACAACGCTACCGAGGCGTTTGGTCTGTCCCGCCATGAAGAGCATCGCCTCGGCGAGTGATGTCTTGCCGGAATCTCCATGGCCAAGCAGGACGACGTTGCGGACGTTCTCCGTGCTGGACGCTCCCATGAGCACCGCCTCCTCGTGCGACGCGCGTCGGATACCGGACGGGCCGGTCTCGGACGGGCGCGCGTATGTCGCGGCTGAGCGCGACAGCGGTCCGACGAGGGGCCCGGTTCACGCGGTGCGCCGAGGGGCCGGGAGGCCGTCGGCGTGATGCACACGATAGCACAAGGACCGGGTGTGACAGGGGGTTCCGGCGGCACTGACGTGCGTCCCGCTCACTGTTAGAATGGGACGGCCGCGGCGCGTCTCGCGGCAGAATCGTCCCGTCGTCTCGTGGAGGTCGCGTGAAGCAGAGAACGTCCCTCGTCATCGTGATCGCGGCGCTCGTCGTCGCAGCCGTCGTGATCGCGTTCCTGGCGACGCAGTGCGCTCCCGAAGCCACAACAGACGCTGGATCGGATCAGGTACATGACAGCGCGCTGTCGCCCTCGGAGACCTCCGAGGAAGCGGCGGCCGTCTACGAGGAGGAGCCCATGCACGTCTCTCCCGTCCAGGTGACCGGCACGGAAACGGCCGTCATCCAGACATCCAAAGGTACTATCACGCTCGAGTTCTATCCCCAGGATGCGCCGAACACCGTCGCGAGCTTCATCGAGCTGACTGACGCGGGCTTCTACAACGGCCTCAAGTTCCACCGGGTGGTGCCGGGCTTCGTCGCTCAGGGTGGCGATCCGCTCACGGCCGATCTCACCGTCGAGCAGGTCAAGTCGGGTGTCGGCGGTGCCGGCACCGGCGGGCCGGGCTGGACTCAGAAGGCCGAGTTCAACGCGCGCAAGCACGAGACCGGAACGCTGGCGATGGCGCGTGCGCGCGACGTCGACTCGGCGGGTTCGCAGTTCTACATCTGCCTCGCCCCGCAGCCTTCGCTCGACGGGCAGTACACGGTGTTCGGCAGGGTCACCGAGGGGATGGACGTGGTCATGTCCATCGAAGTGGGCGACGTGATCGAGTCCGTGACCATCCAGCGCTAGAAGGGGGAACGGTCTTGGACCAGACTCGTCTCGAAGTCGCTGAAGCCGCGTATGCGGCCGGGGACTGGACGACGGCGGCGCGGGAGTACCTTGGTGCAGCCGCCGGCGAGATCCAGGGAAGCGGATACGCGTTCCACCGCGCGGGCAATGCGCTCATGAAGCTCAAGCGGCTGGATGACGCCTGTGCCGTCTACGACCGGGCCCTGCAGGACGACGACTACCCCGATGCGGCGACCGTGTCGTGCAATCTCGGCACGGCGAAAGCGTCGCTCGGCACGTACGACGAGGCGGCGCGGGCCTTCCAACGCTCGCTTGAGGCTCCCGCATACGCGGCGCGATACAAGGCGCTGCAGGGCGTCGCGGGAGCCTACTACCAGATGGGCCGGATCGAGGACGCCGCCGAGGCCTATCGTCAGGCGGCGCTCGACAGCGGCAACCCCGATCCGGGCAAGGCGCTCAACAACCTCGGCCTGTGTTTCGTGGCGCTCGACCGGCCGGAGGACGCGGTAGAGGCGTACCGGGCAGCGGTCGATCTCCCGGGTTACAAGGGCCGTGGACGCGCGGCCGCCAACCTCGGCATGGCATATGCGGCCCTCGGCATGCACGACCGGGCGGTGGCGTCATTCGAGCGCGCCCGGGACGAGTTCGGCTTTGAGCTGTCGTCCAAGCTGGATGCTGCCTACCGGGCGAGTGCGGCGACGCTCGGCACGCAGCCGGAGACGCCAGACCGCGTGGAGGGCTGGACGACCGGGGAGATGCCGCCGGTCGTAACGTCGCGTGCCCTCAAGTTCCCCGAGGACGGCGACGAGGAGGAGTCACGCTTCTTCACGATCACCGACGCCGAGATGAAGGTAGCGGACCGTGATGCACGGCGTCGTGAGCGTCGCGAGCGGCCGCCGAAGCGGCCAGTATGGCTGAGCGTCGTGCTCTGGCTCGCGCTCGCGGTCGTGGTGGCAGGCGCGCTCATCGGCGCGTACCTGTACGGACTCGGCTACCCGACCCAGCAGATGACGGTCAACGGAGTCCTCGAGGCGTATGCCGACGGTGACGACGTGACCTCGTACTGGGTGGCCGTGCCGTCCACCGACGTGGAGAAGGCGATGTCGAGCCTGCCCACCGAGTGGGTATCGTACGCGATCAGCGGTGTGGAGCGGTCGGCGCGTACCTCTCAGGTCGAGGTGACGGTGACGCTCGAGCGCGGGGGCGTCGTGACGTACCAGATCTCGCTTGCCCGAGAGGGCGTTGGATGGAAGGTCAACGGGGTCTCGACCTCGTTCAACTCGATGGACGGTGGCGTCTGATTCGGCCGTTCGAACGATGCGCGCCCGGGTGTTGCGTGGCGCGAAGCGTTGGGGCAGAGTGTTCCGAACCGCAGACAGTCCGTATGAAGGAGTGCGCGTGAGCCAGAGAACGTACTGCATGATCAAGCCGGATGCCGTTGCACGCGGCCTTGTCGGCCGCATCGTCGGCCGCTTCGAGGACGTGGGTCTGGTCGTTGAGCGTCTTGAGCTCGGCATGGTGACCCCCCAACAGGCGGCGGCCAACTACGGAGAGCACGAGGGCAAGCCGTTCTACGACGGGCTGGTCGCCTACATCACCTCAGGCCCTGTCGTGAAGATGGTCCTGTCCGGTCCCGAAGCCGTTTCGGTGGTCCGCAAGCTCATGGGAGTCACCAATCCGAAGGACGCCGCGCCGGGCACCATCCGCGGGGACTTCGGCCTCACGCTGGACGCGAACATCGTGCACGGGTCGGACTCTCCCGAGAGCGCCGAGCGCGAGATCGCGATCTTCTTCGGATAAGGAGTATTCCGGCCGCTCGGTGCGGTCATGATCGTGTGATGTTGAGCACCGGCCGCGGGAAGCGGCCGGTACGCGTATGCAGGGAATCGCGCTTGGGCGCAGAACTCTTGTCACTCATACGCACACGCCGGTGATTTGTCGAAGTCCGAGAGGGGTGCACGTGGGAAGAGCCGTGTTCAGGGGTGGTGTACATCCACCTGGGCACAAGGAGGCGACTGCGGGATCGGCGGTAGAGTGGGCGCCGGTACCGGCGCGTCTCGTCGTTCCGATGAGTCAGCACCTGGGGGCGCCGTGCGTCCCGACTGTCGCTGTGGGCGACCGCGTTTCGCGCGGTCAGGTGATCGGGGACATCGAGGCCATGGTCTCGGCACCCGTCCATAGCCCGGTCAACGGGACTGTCGCCGAGGTCGGCACCACGCTGACCGCCGCAGGCATGACGGTTAAGGCCGTCGTGATCGACGCAGACGAGGCGCAAGAACTTGAGTCCTTCGTCCCGGTGCCGGACACGGGCGACGCGCGTGCGCGGGTCCGCGGAGCGGGCATCGTGGGCATGGGAGGGGCGACGTTCCCGAGCGTGGTCAAACTCACGCCGCCCAAGGACGCAGACGTGCACACGGTGATCCTGAACGGCTGCGAGTGCGAGCCGTTCCTCACCTGCGACCATCGTCTGATGCTCGAGCAGCCGGAGCGGGTGATCGCGGGCGCGAAGCACGTGCGCGAGATCATCGGGGCCAAGCGCGTGATCATCGCCCTGGAGTCGAACAAGCCGGACGCCCTCGAGGCGCTGCGCGCGGCCGCCGACGACACCATCGAGGTCGTGGCTCTCCCCACAAGGTATCCGCAGGGTGCTGAGAAGCAACTCATCTACGCGCTGCTGAAGACGGAGGTTCCTCACGGCAAGCTTCCGTCCGCGGCCGGTGTGCTCGTGCACAACGTCGCCACAGCCGTGGCGATCGCCGATGCGCTGGAGACCGGCAAGCCGCTCACTGAACGCATCGTGACAGTGACCGGCTCGGTGGCGCGTCCCGGCAACTACCGCGTGCTTCTCGGCACGCTCGTGAGCGAGCTTATCGAGACGGCCGGCGGGCTTGTCGGCGACGTGGAGCGCGTGATCTCCGGCGGCCCGATGACGGGCATGGCGCTCGGCTCTCTCGACGTACCGGTCACGAAGGGCATGTCAGGCATTGTGGCGGTGCCGAAGGGTATGGCGGCACCCGCGATCGCCGACGATCAGCCGTGCATGCGCTGCGGCCGCTGCCCCCAAACCTGTCCGATGGGGCTCGAGCCCTACGCGCTCGCCACGTTCGCCGACCGGCGCATGTGGGACGCGGCCGCAAAGCGCAACGTCCTCGATTGCATCGAGTGTGGCGTGTGCTCGTACGTCTGTCCGACGAAACGCCCGCTGCTGCAGCTCATCCGCCTTGCCAAGGCCGCAGCGATGGCGAAGGGGGTGAAGTCATGAGCGAACCCCTTTCCGCGCGCATCGTCGGCCCTTCGCCGCACATCACCTCCAAGGAGACGTGCCCGGGCATCATGCTCTGGGTCGTCGCGGCGCTGGTGCCTTCGGCACTCTGGGCGATCGTGACGATGGGTCTTGTGGCCCTCCAGCTTTTCGCGGTCACCATCGGGGTCTCCCTCGTGACCGAGGCGCTCTGGAATCGGATCGCGCGCAAGCCGCAGACGCTACTCGACGGCAGCGCACTGGTGACCGGCCTCCTGCTCGCGATGAGCCTACCGCCGCGGACGCCCTGGTGGATGGCCGCAGCCGCCGCGCTCGTTGCCATCGGCCTCGGGAAGATGATCTTCGGCGGGCTTGGTCACAACCTGTTCAATCCCGCACTGGTAGGCCGCGCATTCGTGACGCTGTCGTGGGCCGGCGTGCTGGCGACAGCACCCGAGCGCGGGTGGTTCCGCGCGCTGCCGGACGTGACGGCCGAGGGATATGACGCGATCTCAGGCGCCACGAGGCTTGCGGTGGCGGCCGCGGACCGCGCGGCCTCCGGGGCGTACGGGTTCGACCTGGCCGCCCAGTACCAGCCGCTGCTGCTGAAGAACCTCGAGGGCTCGCTTGGCGAGGTCTCCGCGGTGCTGCTGATCCTCGGAGGTCTTGTACTGATCGTGAGGGGCATCATCGACTGGCGCATTCCCGCAGGCTACATCGGGACGATGGCGTTGGCGTCGTGGGCATTCGGCTCGGATCCGGTGTTCCACATCCTGGCCGGCGGGGTGATGCTCGGCGCCTTCTTCATGGCGACAGACTACGTCTCGTCTCCGATGTCGAAGACCGGGCGCCTGGTATACGGAGTCGGGTGCGGGCTGTTCAACGCGCTCGGTCGCTTCATCGGCCCCATGCCCGAGTCGACCACGTTCGCCATCCTGTTCATGAATGGGTTGGCACCGCTGATCGATCGCGTCACGCGGCCGCGTACCTTCGGGTGGGTGAAGAGCAATGACTAGTCCGCTGAAGCTGATCATGCCAGTGCTCGTGACCTGCATCGTGGCCGCTACGGGGCTGTCCCTCACCTACGGACTCACGGCGCCTCGCATCGCCGAGCAGGACCGGCTGGCCGAGGAGCGTGCCCTCCAAGTCGTGCAACCCGATGCAGATGGATTCGAGCGGGTCGAGGACCCGGGGCTCATCACCGCCGCAGGAGACGCGGCGGGCGAGGTCGAGGTCGTCGACATGTTCCAGGCCATCGAGGGCGACACTCCCATCGGCTGGGCAGTGAAGGTGAATTCGCGCGGTTACGGCGGCGGAATGGTCCTGGTTATAGGTCTGGATACATCGGGTTCAACTACGGGCGTCACCATCCTGTCTATGAATGAGACGCCGGGACTGGGGACCAAGGTGCAAAGCGAGAAGTGGTTCCTGGAGCAGTTCGCCGGTCTGTCGGGCGGATTCACCGACGCTGATGTTCGCGCGCTCGACGCGATCAGCGGATCGACTCGCTCGTCCAACGGCGTTCGCAACGGTGTTGCGGCAGCGGGGCGTGTGTATGCGGAGGTCTTGAGCGACGTGGAGGGAGGGTCCGAATGAGCGAGTGGCTGAGCGTGTTCCGCCGGGGTCTCAGCATCGAGAATCCCCTCACGGTGCTCATGATCGGACTGTGCGCGACGCTCGCCGTCTCGACGCAGTTCCAGAATGCGCTCTTCATGGGCCTGGCCGTGATCTTCGTGCTTACGATGAGCAACGTGCTCGTATCGATGTTCCGGCGCGCGATTCCCGATCAGGTGCGCATTCCGATCTTCATCGTGGTGATCGCGTCGTTCGTCACGATCGTGGACCTCGTCATGAAGGCGTACGTGCCGAGCGTGTATCAGGTGCTCGGCATCTGGATCCCGCTGATCGTCGTGAACTGCATCATCCTCGGTCGTGCCGAGGCATTCGCCTACCGAAACGGAGTCGGGCTTTCGATCGCCGACGGGCTCGGGATGGGCACAGGCTACTGGATCGTGATCTCGCTGCTCGCTGTCATACGCGAGCTGTTCGGCACCGGTCGAATCGTCTGGTTTGACGCGACGCTCGTGAGTCTGCCTTCCGGCTACGCTCCGCCGAGCCTCCTCCTGCTGTTCCCGGGCGCGTTCTTCGTCTTCGCGTTCATGATCGCCGGAGCGCGATGGATCAACGACCGTTTCGAGGCCAGGAAGGAGGGGTCGGCATGAGCACGGTCAGCCAGCTGGCGTTGCTCTTCATAGGTGCGGCCCTCGTCAACAACATCCTGCTCACACGGTTCATCGGCTTGTGCCCCTTCTTCGGCGTGTCGGGCAACATGGACACGTCGATCGGGATGAGCCTCGCGGTGGTGTTCGTCATGATGATGGCATCGAGCGCAACCTGGGCAGTGTGGGAGTTCGTCCTCCAGCCACTAGGGGTGGGCGAGTTCCTGTACATCCCCGCGTTCATTCTCATCATCGCGTCGCTCGTGCAGTTCGTGGAGATGTACCTGCGCAAGGCGAGTCCCGTGCTCTACCGGGCGATGGGCATCTATCTGCCGCTCATCACCACGAACTGTGCCGTTCTGGCGACCGCCACTGAGGCCGCGAAGCCGGGCTTCTTCAAGATGAACATCGCCCTCGGCGCGTCGCTCAGTCTCGGCGAGGCGCTCATCTATACGCTGGGCGTTTCTGTCGGGTTCGGGTTCGCGCTCGTGACCTTCGCGGCACTGCGCGAGCGTCTCGACCTGGCTCCCGTACCGAGGCTGTTCAAGGGAAGCCCGATCGCGTTCATCGCTGCAGGGATGCTGTCGCTTGCGTATGTTGGCATGTCCGGCTGGTTCGGTCTGTGAGGTAGCAACGTGGACTTCATGCTCATAGCAAAGGCGATGGGTGCACTTGCGGTTATCGGCCTGGGTACGTCCGCGGTGCTCGCGACCGCGGCGAAACGCTTCCACGTGGAAGTCGATCCTCGCGTAGAGGCGGTCGCCGCCGCGCTGCCGGGCTCGAACTGCGGCGCCTGCGGCAACGCATCGTGTTTCGCGGCCGCCGAGGGTATCGCCATGGGCGAGAAGCCCGTCAATTCGTGCGTTGCCGGCGGTCAGAAGGTGGCGGACGCCATCGCGCTGATCATAGGGGCCGAGAGTTGTGTCGCAGTCGCTGTGATCTCGGCCCGGCACTGCGGCGGCGGGACGAACGCGGTCCGGGCGTACACGTATGTCGGTGTCATGTCATGTGCCGCGGCGAACCGTCTGGCTGGCGGACCGCTCGCCTGTGCTGCCGGGTGTATCGGGTTCGGCGACTGCCAGCGTGCGTGTCCGTTCGGGGCGATTTCGATGGACGAGCGTGGGCTCCCCGTCATCGACGTGCATCGGTGCACCGGATGCGGAATTTGCGTCAAGGAGTGTCCGCGCGGGCAGATCTCGCTGCTCGAGCTCGTTCCGGAGGCCGCGCCGGTCGTGGTGCGCTGCAACGCGCACGACAAGGTGAAGGGCCGCAAGGCCAACTGCTCGATGTGCTGCATCGCCTGCAAGAAGTGCGAGCGCGAGTGCCCGAGCGATGCGATACACGTGATCGACATGCTCGCCGTTGTCGACTACGAGAAGTGCACGGGCTGCGGGACGTGCGTGGAGGTGTGCCCACAGAAGTGCATCGACCTGTACGGGCGTGATAGCGCGATCGACGTCAAGGCCGCCGATGGTGCAGGTCCCGGCACGACGGCCGAGTTGGCCGAACCGGCCGAGCCGGTCGAGGTGGGTGCCTGACGCATGACCCGCGCGGACCGGATCGTCATCGGCATTCTGGCGCTCGTCACGGTGGCGCTCTGGCCGCTCGCTTCGGCAGCGGCGACCGACGATGCAGACCGTGTGACGATCACCTGCCCGGCCGGCGAGACGGTCGTCTCGCTCGCCGAGGATGCGGAGTATGAGATAGCCGGTGCGACGGGCAGCGTGACCGTTCGCATCGAAAGCGGCGCGGTGAGCGTGACCGAGTCCGGTTGTCCCGATCAGACGTGCGTGCGAACGGGCGCGGTCACGGCGGCCGGCTCGGTCATCGCATGCGTTCCAAACCGCGTCATCGTTCGAGTGGGGGGTGCCGACCGCGATGGCCTCGACGCTCGCATACGCTGACGCGCCGGGCGGGATCGTCATCTCGCCTTCGCGTCGTGTAGCGGTCACTTCAGCGCTGCTCGCCTCGGCATGCGTGCTCGGCCTGGTTGAAGCAGCCCTGCCCGGTCTGCCGGTGGTGCCATGGCTTCGGCTCGGCCTCGCGAACATCGCGGTGGTCGTGGCCCTTGCGGCGCTCGGTATGCGTGCGGCGACTATCGTCAGCCTCGGCCGCGTCGGCATCGTCGGACTCGCGACCGGCACGCTGCTCGGCCCCGCATCGCTCATGGCGGGCGCGGGAGCACTTGCGTCTCTCGCAGTCATGGGTGCGCTGTCCCGGTACGCGACAGGCACGTCCCCCGTGGGGTGGTCCGCCGCCGGCTCCGCCGCGCATGTGATCGCCCAGTTCACCATCGCCGCAGGTCTGCTTGGCTCGGGAGTCGTTCTCTCGCTCGCACCGCTGTCTGTGCTCCTCGCGCTCATCCTCGGCGCACTCGTGGGCCACCTCGCCCTGGTCGCGGTCTCCCGTCTCCGCATGGGGTAGGCTCGATCGGGAGGAGTGACCGGTGGCACCGCGACTTGTTGCGGAGCGTTCTCACGCGCGCGATCTTGTGTTGTGCGGCCAGGCTGGTGCAGTGTCCGATGCCGCGCTCGTCGCGCTCGTCCTGGGCACCCGCGAGGACGGTATCGGCAGAGGCGTGCTGGAGCGGCATCCGATCCCCGACGGGCTGTGGCGCCTGAGTGCGGAGGACCTCGTCGGCTACGAGGGTGTGGGTCCCGCCGGGGCCGCGCGGCTCCTGGGCTGTCTCGAGCTGAGTCGGCGCGCATCCGCCCGTGGGTCCGCGCCCCGACCGTACGTCACGCGCGCCGAGGATGTGGTCCGCCTGTGCGCGTCGCAGTTCCGCGGTTCGGACCGGGAGCACTTCTGGGCACTTGCGCTCAACACGAGGAACCAGCTCATCCGCGTCATCGAGGTGTCGGTGGGCAGTCTGAACGCCTCGATCGTGCACCCTCGGGAACTCTTCAAGGAGGCCGTAAGGCTCTCGGCGGCCTCCGTCGTTGTGGTTCACAACCACCCGAGTGGGGACCCAACCCCCTCGGGCGCCGACATCCAGCTCACGCGCCGATTGGTGAAGGCCGGAGACGTGCTTGGGATCGAGGTGCTCGACCATGTGGTCATCGGCGATTCGGGCGAGCATGCGAGCTTTCGCGACCTCGGTCTGATGTGACCGATACCGCCCGCCACCTGCGGGGTTGCGGAACCGAAACCTCTGCAGAGGGTGCCGCGGCCTGCTCAGTCTGGTACACTTCACGCGGTGTGCGGGAGAACCGCGTCTTAGTGGCGCGCCCGCACGGACCTCGTTCTTGCCGGCGGGCGACGGGCCAATGTGCCCCGACCGCCGTTGAAGGGAGCAAGCGACTTGTCGCTCATCGATATGTTCTTCGACTCGTGGGGCGGGGACATGGCGGTCGATCTTGGCACCGCCAACACCCTCGTGTCCGTGCGCGGTCGCGGCATCGTGCTCATCGAGCCGTCGGTCGTTGCGGTCGAGCGGGATACTAAGCGTGTGCTCGCCGTAGGCGTCGACGCCAAGCGCATGCTCGGCCGCACCCCCGGCAGCATCGTCGCCATCCGGCCCCTCAAAGACGGCGTCATCGCCGACTTCGAGGTCACCGAGGCGATGCTCCGCTACTTCATCAACAAGACTCGCGTGAAGCGTTTCCCCTGGCAGCCCAAGCCGCGCGTGGTTGTCTGCGTGCCGTCGGGCGTGACCGAGGTCGAGAAGCGCGCGGTGTTCGAAGCCACGATGCAGGCCGGCGCGCGGAGCGCGTACCTCATCGAGGAGCCGATGGCCGCTGCGATCGGGGCGGGGCTGCCCATCCAGGAGCCGACCGGCAACATGGTGGTCGACATCGGAGGCGGCACGACCGAGGTCGCGATCATCTCGCTCGGCGGGATCGTGGTGGCGCAGTCCATCCGCATCGGCGGAGACGAATTCGACGAGGCGATCATCGCCCACATCAAGAAGGAGTACAACGTCCTCATCGGCGAGCGTACGGCCGAGGAGATCAAGTTCGAGATCGGGTCGGCGTATCCGCTCGCCGAGGAGCTCGATGTCGAAGTCCGCGGCCGCGACCTCCTGACCGGCCTGCCGAGGACGTTCCAGGTTTCTTCCGAGGAGATCCGGGTCGCGATCGAGGAGCCCACGATGGCGATCATCCAGGCCATCAAAGGTACGCTCGAGAAGACGCCGCCGGAGCTTTCGAGCGACATCATGGAGTACGGGATCGTGCTCACGGGTGGAGGAGCGCTGCTCCGCGCGCTTGACGAGCGCCTCCGCTTCGAGACCGGCATGCCTGTGCATGTCTCCGAGAACGCGCTCATCAACGTCGTGCTCGGCTCGGCTCAGGCCCTCGAGGAGATCGACGTCCTCAAGAAGGTCCTGACCGTCTCACGGTAGCGGCGGAGGCCGGTCGTATGCGGATAGGGCAGCCTGAGCCGAAGCGCGGTAACCCTCGATTGCTCATAGTGCTCATCGTGCTGTCCCTCGTGATGGTGACGGTGTACTTCAGAGAAGGCGACTCCGGACCGCTTCACACTGCGCGTGGCGTCACGATCGAGGTGACCGCCCCGATCGCGCGTCTCGGGACCGCGATCACCAGTCCGTTCCGGAACTTCGGCGATTGGCTCGAGGGATTCGGCGCGTCGCGCGAGCGCCTCACGGCGCTCGAGGAGCAAAACGAGGAGCTGCGTGCCCGGCTCGCCGAGCTCGAGGAGGCGCGTCAGGAAAACGAGCGGCTCCGCGAACTCGTCGCCTTCGCCGAGGGTCAGGACCTTGCCCGGCTCGGCGCGAACGTCATCCGACGCCCGGTGAGCATCTGGGAGGGCGTGATCCAGCTCGACCGCGGCTCGAACGACGGCGTGCAGCCCGGCATGCCGGTCATCGCTGCGCAGGGTCTCGTCGGCCAGGTCGCCGAGGTGTCTCCCAATGCGTGTACCGTCCGCCTCCTAACCGACCAGCAGAGCGGCGTTGCCGCGCTCGTGCAGTCGACGCGTGCCACCGGCGTGATCCGCGGCTCGGTGAGCGGGGCGTTGTCGCTGGACTTCATCGACCGGGCCCTGGTCCCGGTCGAGGGCGATGTCGTACTCACGAGCGGTCTGGGCGGCGTCTATCCGGCGGGTATCGTGGTCGGGGACATCGTCGCGGTGAGCGACAAGCGCGGCGAGCTCTATCCGGATGTCACCGTCGAGTCCCGTGTGCCGGTCGACCGTATCGAAGAGGTGCTCATCCTCGTGGGCTTTGCCGCCGATGCCGGGTCGGGTGAGGTCGAGTGAAGCGCTGGTGGGCGACGATCGGCGCGCTCGCCGCGGCACTCGTGCTGCAGGTCATGCTCGCTCCGCATATCGCGATCGGGAACGTGATCCCGAACATCCTGCTTCTTGTCGTGATCACCCTGTCGTTTGTAGAGGGCCCGTCGGCCGGGGCGGTCGCTGGCTTCGTGGCAGGATTGCTTCTCGACTTCCTGTCCACTGGACCTGTTGGTGCGTGGGCGCTCGTGCTTTCGATCACCGGCTACACGGCTGGCATGCTGCAGGAGAACCTCTTTGCCGAAGGCTGGCTCGCGCCGGTCACTGTGGCGATCATCGCCGGCCTGCTCGCCGACTTCGCCTACCTGCTGGTCGTCACCATCCTCGGTGTCGGCCCGGCCTTCTGGGCCTCGCTGGTCCAGGCCGTGCTCCCGAGAGCGGTGTACAATGCGGTCCTGGTCATGCTCGCGTATCCGTGGTTGGCGCGGTTCTTGCGCGCTGACCGCTCGATGAAGTCCTTCCGGCGCCTCGCGTAAGCGACGGCTGCACCGTCAGTCCGTCTGGAGTAACGGCTACCTATGGCAACGTACCGGCAGGAGCTCAAGAGCCGCTTCGCGACGCTCGGCATCATCGTCGTCGTGGTCCTGACCGCGCTGCTCGTACGCCTCTGGACGATGCAGGTCCTGAACGGGGAGTCGTTCGCAGCTCAGGCCGAGAACAACCGCGTGCGCGAGATCTCCATCGACGCACCGCGTGGCGAGATCTACGACCGCAACGGCGTCGCGCTCGTGACCAATCGCTCGGCGCTCGCGGTGTGCGTCGATCCTAGCGATGACGACGTGCGGGACATGATCATCCGTGCGCAGGATTCCGACTCGGCAAACGACCCGACGCGGCACGAGACCGAGGAGCTGTTCGGCGAGTTCGCGAGCATGGTGGGGGTGACTCCCTCCGACGTGCTGACCGCGATCTCCGACGTGAGCCAGGAGGCGCTTCGGCCGCGCGTGGTCGCAATCGACGTCCCGGGAGATGTGGTCGCCCAACTGCTCGAGCGGCAGACGGACTTCCCGTGGGTCGTGGTCGAGGAGACCTCGGTACGCGAGTATCCGTACGGTTCGCTGGGCGCGCACGTCATCGGCTACACAGGGGCGATCTCCGAGGCCGAGTACGAGCAGTCAGACGAGTACGCCGGGTACGAGCTCGGCGATATCGTGGGGAAGACCGGCGCAGAGCGACAGTTCGAAGGCGTGCTGCAGGGCGACAAGGGATGGCGCCGGATCGAGGTCAACGCATCCGGAAAGTCGCAGGGCGTGGTGAGCGAGCAGGAGCCGCGCGCCGGCAACGACATCCAGCTCACGCTCGACATCGAGGCGCAGCGCGTCGCCGAGGAGCAGCTTGCCGACGCAATCGCCGAGGCGCGGCGTCAGGGCTACGCGAGCGCGAAGGCGGGAGCCGCTGTGGTGGTCGACATCACCACAGGCGAGGTCATCGCGATGGCGAGCGCCCCCTCGTACGACCCGTCCGCGTTCCTCGGCGGGATCAGCACCGCAGAGTGGGCGTCCCTCACCGCGAAGGAGAGCGAGTATCCGCTCAACAACCGGGCTATCATGGCCGCGTACCCGCCGGCGTCGACCTTCAAGGTCGTGACCGCGATCGCCGGCCTGGAAGCGGGCATCACCACCGAGAACACGACCTATACCTGCACGGGCCGCTGGACCGACATGGGCACGCAGTGGCCCAAGTGGTGCTGGAAGCGCGCGGGGGGACACGGAACACTCTCGCTGCGCAGCGGCATGAAGAACTCGTGCGATACCGTCTTCTACGAGATCGGCTACGAGTTCTACAAGCGCAAACTCGAGGAGCTGCAGGCGCAGTCCCGGGCCTTCGGGCTCGGCTCCGAGACGGGCATCGACTTGCCGGGTGAAGTAGACGGGCGGGTTCCCGATGCCGCGTGGAAGAAGGCGTTCAACGAGAACTACCCCGAGTACCAGATGTGGTTGCCGGGCGACACCGTGAACATGGCCATCGGTCAGGGCGATATGCTCGCCACGCCGCTACAGATGGCGTGCCTGTACGCGGGCATCGCCAACGATGGCACCGTGATGAAGCCCTACGTGCTCAAGTCAGTGCTCGACAGTGAAGGCCAGCCAACGCGGACCACGCAGCCTTCGGTGCTCCACGATACGACGGTTTCCGATGCTTCGCTCGCCGTGATAACGCGTGCGCTCATAGACGTGACCGAGGAGGGCACCGGTGCGGGCGCGTTTGCGGGTTTCCGTGTGAATGTGGCCGGCAAGACCGGCACCGCCGAGGTCAAGGGCAAGGACGACTACGCGTGGTTCTGCGCGTACGCTCCGGCCAATGAGCCGCGGTATGCCGTCGCGGTCATCGTCGAGCAGGGCGGTCACGGCGGCTCGGTGACCGGTCCGGCAGCGCGCAACATCCTGGCCCAGCTTCTGGGCGAGCCGCTCAAGACCATTCGAACGACCGACCAGTCGAGGTAGGGCGATGATCCGCAAGTCACGATCGAGAAGGTTCCTGGACGCGGTCAACGTGCCGCTCGTCCTGTGGTCCCTTGCCCTGATCGGATACGGCACGATCATGGTCGCCTCGGCCACATCGGGGATGAGCGGGGGCAGCGGTATGCTGCTCCGTCATGCGGTCGGCATCGGCGTGGGGCTCGTGCCACTGGCGCTTGCCTGGGCGTTCGACTACACGCGCCTCCGTGGCTGGCAGGGGCCGCTCATCGCGCTGGCGGCGTTCCTGCTCATCAGTCCGCGGATACCCGGCCTGGGGTACGAGGCGGGCGGCGCCACCTCCTGGCTTTCTGTCTTCGGCGTGCGCTTGTTCCAGCCGTCCGAGCCGGCGAAGCTCATCTTCATCGTGGTCGTGGCCTCGGTCATCTCGTCGTTCAAAGGCCGGATCGATGAGCCGCGAGACGCGCTCAAGGTGATGGCATACCTGAGTGGAGCGGTCGGTCTCATCTTGCTTCAGCCCGACCTGGGCACCGGACTCGTGTTCGTGGCGATCACGTTCATCATGCTCATCGCCGGTGGCATGAAAGGCCGCTACTTCCTCGTGATGCTCCTTGTGGCGGCGGTAGGGCTCGTTGGCATCGTGGCTGTCGACTCATCGCTGGACAAGCTGTTCGATAGAGATGTGGCGCTCAAGGAGTACCAGCTGAACCGGCTGCTCGTCTTCATCGATCCGGCACGCGATCCTGACGACGCCGGCTACAATCTCGCGCAGTCGAAGATCGCGATCGGGTCTGGTGGACTGGCGGGCAAGGGCCTGGGTTCGGGCACTCAGTCGAACCTGCACTTCATCCCCGAGCGGCACACGGACTTCATCTTCTCGGTCCTCGGTGAGGAGCTCGGCTTCCTCGGGGCGGTCACCCTGCTCGGCTTGTACCTCGCTCTCCTGATCACGGCGCTGGCGATCGCTACATCGTCGCGTGATCTATACGGGGCGCTTATCGCCGCAGGCGTTCTCGGCATGTGGCTGTTCCAGATCTTGGAGAACATCGGCATGACGGTGGGTATGATGCCTATCACAGGGATTCCTCTGCCGTTCATGAGCTTCGGCAGTTCCGCAATGGTGACGAATCTTGGTGCGATCGGACTGCTCCTGTCGGTGTGGTCCAGGCGCTATGGCACCTGAGTCAGAGGAGGGCACGACATGGCACTCCCGCTCGATGTGCGCGATGTGATGAAGTCCGGCGCCCGCTATACGGAGGAGCGCTCCCAGAACGTTTCGATCGCGGTGCTCGTGGAGGTCGACGCTTCCGACGCGCTCATCGAGGCTGTGCGTCAGCAGCTTCGCCCGGCCACGGCCGCGGTGTCGCTGCAGATCGAGGTGGCCGAACTCGGTGCGGCGCCGATGGTTCCGCAGGGCACCGATCTGGTCATCGCAATCGCCGGCACCGGCAATGTAGGGCTTCGCGAGGCGCTCGCAGGGCCGCGACAGATGCGACTTCCGCTGGTCGTCGTCTCGCTCGGCGAGGAGGACCGCGCGGGGTTGCTCGCCGGTTCGCTGCTGCAGCCCACCGGGAATCTCATCGTGCGTGCCGAACCCGAAGAGGTGGTGGCTCGCCTTGGCCTGTGGATAGCCGACAACGTCGGCAGTAAGCGCCTCGCGCTCGCGCACAACTTCGCCTTCATGCGCCGCGCAGTGGCCGAAGACGCCATGAAGACAACAGCGCTGCAGAACGGACTCATCGGAGCGGTCACGCCGATTCCCGGCGCCGACATGCCCATCATGACCGCGAACCAGGTCAAGATGTTGCTCCAGATCGCCGCGGCGTACGGCCAGCCGCTCGGCGTGGAGCGCATCAGGGAGCTTGCCGCAGTCCTGGCAGGCGGCTACCTTCTGCGCACGATCGCGCGTCAGGCGCTCGTGGTCGTCCCGGTGCTCGGGTGGGCAATCAAGGGCGGGATCGGGTACACGGGCACGATAGCGATGGGGCGCGCGGCGGTCAGCTACTTCGAGAGCGGCGCGGACCTGAGCCAGCTGACCGCGCACTTCCGGACCCTACGGGACAGTGCCCTCGCCAAGAGCCGGGCGTACGGCCCGCGGCTCCTGGGTCGCGCGCGCCGACGCGCACTGCCCGCGATGGAGCAGGAGGCGCTCGAGCCCGCAGGCGGGCGTCCTGTGACCATCGTCTCCGACTCGGCGCCTGCGGAGCCTGCCCAGCCTGCCCAGCCTGTCCTGCCCTTTGCCGAGGTCGAGCCTGCTGGTGAGTGATCTCTGGGAGCGAGTGCAGCCGCTGCTGGCGCGAGTGGAGCGTCCTTCGCGCTACATCGATCGCGAGTGGGGGGCCGTGCACCGGCCCGACGCAGCCTACCGCGTGGCGCTCATGTATCCCGATACCTACGAGGTCGGAATGGCGAACCAGGCACTCCAGGTGCTCGCCGACCGTCTCGCTGGGCTCGACGATGTGGCATGCGAGCGCGTCTTCGTGCCCTGGACCGACATGTCGGCGGCCATGCGCGCGGCCGGTGTGCCCCTGTACACACTCGAGTCGTGCCTGCCGGTCGCCGGGTGCCAGATGCTCGGCATCACCATCCCGCATGAACTCACGTACACCAACATCCTCGAGGCGCTCGATCTCGCGGGTATCCCGCTGCGCGCCGAGGAGCGCAGCGAGGGCGATCCGCTCGTGATCGGTGGTGGTCCTTCGGCGCACAACCCCGAGCCGCTAGCGCCGTTCTTCGATGCCATTTTGATCGGCGATGGCGAGGAGGCCGTCCTCGAGATGGTGGCCGCGCATCGGGCCGCCCGCGAGCGCTCGGCAACTCGAGCAGAGACGCTGCGCGACCTCGCGGGCATCGAGGGCGTCTACGTGCCCTCACTCTACGTCGCTGGACCGGACGGCGCCTTGGTGGCCTCGGCGGGAACGCCTGAGCGTATCACGCGACGCGTGCTCCGAGATCTTGACGCAGTTTCGAGTCCCGTGTGCCCCGTCGTGCCCTACGCCGACGTCGTCCATGATCGCGCCACCATCGAGGTGCTCCGCGGCTGTTCGCGGGGGTGCAGATTCTGCCAGGCGGGTATGGTGTACCGCCCGGTCCGCGAGCGTCAGGCCGACGCGATCGTGCGAGATGCGATCGCGACGCTGTTCTGCACCGGGTACGAGGAGATCTCGCTCACGTCGCTGTCGACCGCCGACCACTCGCAACTCGAAGAGGTGCTCCGACGTCTATTCCGCAGGTTCGAAGACGCCGATGTGGCGATCTCGGTGCCCTCGCTCAGGGTGGACTCGTTCACGCTGTCGCTCGCGCGTCTGCTGGGCGGAGGGAAGCGCAGCGGTCTCACGTTCGCTCCCGAGGCGGGTTCACAGCGGCTGCGGGACGCCATCAACAAGAACGTGACGGAGGACGAGCTGCTCGAGACCGTGGCGGCAGCGTTCGGGGCGGGGTGGCGCCGACTCAAGCTCTACTTCATGGTCGGGCTGCCGACAGAGACCGACGAGGACGTCGTTGCGATAGGGGGGCTCGTCTCCCGGGTGCTCGCCGTGGCGCGTGAGGCAACACCGCCTGCCGAGCGTGGCGGCCTGCGCGTGGCCGTATCTGCCTCGACATTCGTCCCGAAGGCCCATACCCCATTCCAGTGGGAAGGGCAGCTGCCCGCGGGTGAGGTCCGCCGCAGGCAGTCGCTCCTGAGGGACGCCATGCCGCGTCGTGGCGTCGAGCTCTCCTGGCACGATGCCGAGACGTCGTTCCTCGAGGCGGTGCTCGCCCGTGGCGACCGGTCCCTCGCCGATGCGATCGAGGCGGCATGGCGCGCCGGCGCCGTCTTCGACGCCTGGAGCGAGCGTTTCGAGCTTTCGCGCTGGACGGCCGCGTTCGAGTCGACAGGCATCGACGCCGGCGCTCGTGCACATGACCCGTTCGCCGAGGACGAGACTCTGCCCTGGTCGCATATCGACAGCGGGCTCGCACGCTCGTTCCTGCTCGCAGAGCGCCATCGCGCGTACGAGGGCATCATCACCGAGGACTGCACGTTCGGCGACTGCACCGGGTGTGGCGTGTGCCCGGCGCTCTCGGCAGACGTCGTTGTCGCAGGGGGCGGTCGCCGTGGCTGAGGGATTCCGCCTGCGCGTCTGCCACCGCAAGTCCGGTCGGCTGCGCTTCCTTTCGCATCTCGAGGTGGTCCGCGCATGCGAACGCGCTGCGCGGCGAGCGGCGTTGCCGTATGCTGTCAGTCGAGGGTTCACGCCTCGTATGCGCATGTCGTTCGGCCCGGCGTTGCCGGTCGGCACCGCGGGGGAGCGGGAGTACTACGACCTGACGCTCACCCGCTACCTGCCGGCCGCCGAAGTGTGTGCCTCATTGACAGCGGTGACCGCCGAGGACCTTGCTCCGCTGCAGTGCGGCTACGTGACCGCGCGGGAGCCGTCCCTGGCTGCCGCTCTAACCATAGCGATGTATGAGTTGAGCCTGGAAGGAGGGATCCCGCCCGAGGAGCTGCAAGGCTCTCTGCACGGACTGATGGGGGACGGTACGATCAGCGTCGAGCACAAGGGCAAGCAGAAGGTTTATGACCTCGCCGAAGCGCTCCCGAAGGAGCCTGAGGTGACGTCGGCAGGAGACCGCACCCTCGTCCGCCTGGCTGTCAAGATGGGTGAGCATGGGTCTCTGAGGCCTGAAGTGCTGATACGCTCGGCACTCGGAAGAGACATCCGGGCTGTCGTGACCCGTACCGATCTGCTCATCGACGATGAGGGAGTCTGGCGCCGCCCCCTGTAGCGGGGACGAGGTGTCTGACATCACCCGCGAGATGCTGATCTCGCATGATACCCACGAGACGCGCGTCGCGATCGTTGAAGACCGGCGGCTCGTCGAACTGTACGTCGAGCGGCCCAAGCGGAGCGTCGTCGGAAACGTCTACCTCGGCAAGGTGAAGGACGTCCTGCCGGGGATGCAGGCGGCATTCGTGGACATCGGACTCGAGAAGAACGCCTTCCTCTACGTCGACGAGGTCGTGACACCGGAGGGCGCGTCGACCTCGGCGAGCCGGGATATCCAGTCGCTGCTGCGCCCCGGACAGCAGCTCATGGTGCAGGTGCTGAAGGACCCGATGGGCACCAAGGGAGCCCGGGTCACGACCGAGATCACCCTGCCGGGGCGCTTCCTGGTGCTCATGCCGTTCTCGCCGTTCGTGGGCCTGTCCCGCAAGCTCGCAGACGCAGAGCGAGACCGGCTCGAGCAGATCATCTCTCCGCTCGTGCCGGAGGGGGTCGGCGTCATAGTGCGTACCGCCGCAGTCGGCGCCACAGAGACGGACCTGACGGGTGATCTGGAGTTCCTGCTGCGTCTGTGGGGTCGCGTGCGGAATCAGGCGCGCGACGGTCTGGCGCCGGAGGTCGTCTACACCGAGATGGATGTGGCGCTTCGGCTGGTGCGCGATGCGTTCGGCGACGAATTCCGCCGGCTCGTGATAGACGACAAGCGGGTCTTCGAGAAGGTCACGTCGTTCCTGCGCAAGACGACGCCCAAGCTCGTGAAGCGAGTGCAGCTGTACAAGGATCGACTTCCGCTTTTCGAGACGTACGGCATGCGAGACGACATCATAGGAGCCGTGCTGCGCGAGGTGCCGCTGCCTTCGGGCGGGCACATCACGATAGACATCACCGAGGCGCTGACGGCCATAGACGTCAACACCGGCAGCTACGTGGGCCGGAAGAACCTCGAGGACACCGTGGTCCGCACGAATCTCGAGGCCGCGGTCGAGGCCGTTCGGCAGCTGCGGCTTCGCGACATTGGCGGCATCATCGTGATCGACTTCATCGACATGGAGGACCCCGCGAATCGTCAGCTCGTGATCGACCGGCTCACGGAGGGTCTCGAGCGCGACCGGACCAAGACCCGGGTCTCCGAGATGTCGCGGCTCGGCCTCGTGGAATTGACGCGCAAGAACGTGACGGACGGTCTCTACGGTGTGCTCACCGAGCCGTGTCCTACCTGCCACGGTGAGGGGCGGGTTCTCTCTGACGCGACGAGGCGCATCAGTGTGGAGCGTCGACTTCGCGAGATCCTGCTCTCGGGACGCTCCTCGGCATACCTGGTGGGTCTCAACCCGCAGACCTATGCGCTCGTGAGCGCACCCGGGCACAACGCGATCGCGCTTCTGCGCGCGGAGACGGGCAAGCAGCTAAGCGTCATCGCCGACCCGGACGTGGCGCCAACGGAGGTTCGAATTCTGATCGAAGGCAAAGCCGGGAGCATCGGGCTCGAGATGGACTGAGAGTCGGCGCAGGTGAGCCGTCCGTTGAGCACTGTCGCGCGTTGACGCTCGCACGCCCGTTCTGCTAGGATTTGCGCTCGCGTGTATTCCCTTTATGACTGGAGCGATACCCATGTATGCAGTCGTGAACACCGGCGGCAAGCAGGCCAAAGTCGAGGTCGGCACCGTGATCGCCGTTGATAAGCTCAAGGCGAAGGTCGGCGACACCGTCTCACTGCCCGTTCTCATGATCGCCGACGGGGAGACCATCCTGGCCAAGCCGGCGGAGCTCACCGGAGCTGGCGTAACAGCCCAGGTGCTCGAGCACTTCCTTGGCGACAAGCAGATGGTGTTCAAGTTCAAGAAGCGCAAGGGCTACAAGCGCACGAGGGGTCACCGCCAGCAGCTCACGAGCATCGTGATCCTCGATATCGCCGCGGAGGGCGCCGCGAAGCCGAAGGCCGCCAAGGCCGCTGCCGCGAAGCCCGCAGCGCCCAAGGCCGCGAAGCCCGCAGCGCCCAAGGCCGCAAAGCCTGCTGCGCCCAAGGCCGCAAAGCCTGCTGCGCCCAAGGCCGCAAAGCCTGCTGCGCCGAAGGCCGCTGCGCCCAAGGCCGCGAAGCCCACTGCACCCAAGGCCGCGAAGCCTGCTGCACCCAAGGCTGGAGAGGCCGCGCAGTGCGCGGCCATCAAGTCCGACGGCACCCGGTGCGCGAACAAGGCGAAAGAGGGCTCCAAGTACTGCGGCGTCCATGCGAAGTAGCTCGAAGGCTGATACACTACTCGGGCGTTGCCCGACGGATGCGAAGGTGAACTGAAATGGCTCACAAGAAAGGTATGGGGTCGACCAGGAACGGTCGCGACTCCCAGTCTCAGCGCCTCGGCGTGAAGCGCTTCTCCGGTCAGGTCGTGACCGCCGGCTCGATCCTCGTGCGCCAGCGGGGCACGCGCCTGAAGCCGGGTCAGAACGTCGGCCTCGGCCGCGACGACACGCTGTTTGCGAAGATCGATGGCGTCGTTGAGTTCACGCACGGCAAAGACCGTCGCGTGCACGTGTTGCCGCAGGCCTAAGCACCATACCTGCCACACAAACGCCCGAAGGCCTCCCGCTTGCGTGCGGGGGGCCTTCTGCATTCCGGGGACCGGCTCGACTAGAATGGAACCCCGGTACGACCTGGGAGCACCATGTTCATCGATGAAGTGAGAATACATGTGAAGGCCGGCGACGGCGGCGCAGGCTGCGCGTCGTTCCGGCGTGAGGCGCACGTGCCAAAGGGCGGACCCGACGGGGGCGATGGCGGTCCCGGCGGTGACGTGGTGCTCGAGGCCGACGGCACGCTCACCACACTGATCGACTACCACTACAAACGTCACTTCAAGGCGGTGCGCGGCACTCACGGTAAGGGAGCGGGCAAGGACGGCGCCCACGGCCCGGACTTGATCCTGCACGTGCCGAAGGGCACCGTCGTCCGCGACGCCGATACCGGCGAGACGCTTGGTGATCTCACGCGAGACGGTCAGCGACTGATCGTGTCGCGCGGTGGTGGCGGCGGACTCGGCAACCGGCATTTCGTGACCGCCACGCGACGCGCTCCTTCGTTCGCAGAACTCGGCGAACCCGGGGAGGAGCGGTGGGTCGATCTGGAGTTGAAGCTGCTTGCGGATGCCGCGCTCGTGGGTTTGCCGAGCGTTGGCAAGTCGTCGCTCATCGCCCGCATGAGCGCCGCGCGTCCCAAGATCGCCGACTATCCCTTCACGACCCTCGTGCCGAACCTCGGCGTGGTGTCCAGCGGCGAGCGATCGTTCGTGGTGGCAGACGTTCCGGGGCTCATCGAGGGCGCCAGTGAAGGGGCGGGCCTCGGCCACGCCTTCCTGCGCCACATCGAGCGGACCGCACTCATACTCCATGTACTCGATCTCTCCGGCAGCTACGAAGGCCGCGATCCTCTCGAGGACCGTGCGGTGATCGACGCCGAACTTGCGGCGCATGCAGCCGAGCTCGCGGACCGGCCCCAGATCATCGTCGGCAACAAGCTCGACGCCGAGGGCGCCGAAGAGAACTCGGCTCGAGTGGCCGCGTGGTGCGAGGCCAACGAGCGGCAGTACTTCGCGGTGTCCGCTGCTACCGGTGATGGCATCGGTCCGCTCATTCGGGCAGTGGCTGAAGCTGTGCACGAGATACGTCTGGCGCTCCCATCGGAGGACGCCGAGTTCCAGGCCGAATACGTGCACGTGCCATCGGGAGACCGCGACATCGTCGTTGCCCGCGCCATGGACGGTGGATGGGACGTCACTGGCGTAAGTATCGAACGCGCCGTGATCAAGACCGACATGAACAACGAAGAGGCGGTCGCCTATCTGCAGCGCCGTCTCGGCAAGATGGGGATCGAAGGGCGCCTGATCGCGGCTGGCGCCGTTGATGGCGACACCGTGCACATCGGCCCGGTATCATTCGAGTTCGAGTCACCGACGGGGGACGGGGAGGGGCTTGGCTAAGCGCACGGTCGTCATCAAGGTGGGCAGCTCGACCGTCACCGGTGCGGACGGCCGGATCGATCGCGGCTATCTGGCGTTACTGGCCGAGCAGGTGTCCCGTCTGCGTTCGGCAGGGGACCGCGTGGTCGTCGTGACGAGCGGCGCGATCGCCGCGGGTCTCGAAGCGCTTGAGATCGCCACGCGTCCGACCGACATGCCCACGCTTCAGGCCGCTGCTGCTATCGGCCAGGTGCGCCTCCTCGACGCCTATCGTGACGCGTTCAACACTCAGGGCGCCAAGGTCGGCCAGGTGCTGGTCACGCGTCACGACGTCGGGCATCGGCAACAGTACGTGAACGCCTGCCACACGCTCGAGCGCCTGCTCGACCTCGGCGTCGTGCCGATCGTGAACGAGAACGATACGACCGCCGTCGAGGAGATACGATTCGGAGACAACGACTACCTGGCCGCACTGGTCGGGATGATGGTGCACGCGGATGTGGTGGTGCTCCTCACCGACATCGAGGGCCTGTACACTGCCGACCCGCGGTCGGATGCGGGCGCACAGCTTGTCGAGGTCGTGGATGCCGTGACGGACGAACACCTCGCAGCTGCAGGTGGCGCCGGTTCGGCGGTGGGTAGCGGCGGGATGTCGACCAAGCTCGAGGCGGCCCGCGCGCTCATCAAAGCCGGCATCCCCATGGTCGTGTGCGAGGGGCACCGGCCCAACGTGATCGTGGATGCCGCGCAGGGACGACCCGTGGGCACGCTCTTCGCGGGCGGCGACGCGGCGGTCAAGGGCAAGAAGCTCTGGCTCGCCTACGCGGGCCATCCGAAGGGTTCCGTCACGATTGACGATGGCGCGAGGGTCGCCCTATGCTTGGGCGGCAAGAGCCTACTCCCGGCCGGTGTCCTCGACGTGACCGGGAGTTTTGTCGTCGGCGACCCCATCTCGGTGGAGGACCGGAACGGGAACGTCGTTGCGCGTGGAGTGGCGGGCATGTCGGCCGAGGATCTGCAGAAGGTCCGCGGGCTGAAGACGAGCGAGATCGCCCGGGTGCTGGTGGCATGGAACGGCTCGGAAGTCATCCATCGCGACCATCTCGTGATCCTCTAGACCGGGTTCGGACGAGGGAAGGGACGAAAGCAGATGTCGGAGGTCCGTGATCTCGCCACCCGCGCACGTCAGGCGGCCATCGCGCTCGCGAGTACGTCGACCGACCAGCGCAATCGCGCACTCCTCGTGATGTCGCACGCCCTGGTAGCGCAGCAGGACGAGATCATGGCGGCCAACGAGGCCGACATGGCCGAGGCGCGGGCCAAGGGCACCTCTGTCTCGCTGCTCGACCGGCTCGAGCTCAGCCCGATGCGCATCAAGGCGATCTCCGAGGCGTTGAAGAGCCTGTCGGTGCTGCCCGATCCGATCGGGGAGGTTCTGACAGGCTCGCGGCTCGCAAACGGCATCTGGCTTCAGCAGGTGCGGGTTCCCATGGGCGTCGTCGCCATCATCTACGAGGCCCGGCCGAACGTGACAGCCGATGCCGCGGGCCTGTGCGTGAAGACCGGCAATGCGGTCATCCTGCGTGGGGGTTCGCTTGCGGTGAACTCCAATCTCGCCATCACCAGGGTGCTCTCGAACGCAGCGGTGAGTGCCGGATTGCCCGAGGGCTGCATCCAGTCGGTGGCGTCCACCGAACGCGAGGCTGCCGAGGAACTGATGGGGCTTCACGGAATGATCGACGTGCTCATCCCGCGCGGCGGTGCGGGGCTGATCAAGAGCGTGGTCGAGAACGCCAAGGTCCCGGTGATCGAGACCGGTGTGGGCAACTGCCACGTGTACGTCCACGAGAAGGCCGATCCTCAGATGGCGAGGCGCATCGTGGTCAATGCGAAGTGTTCGCGACCGGGCGTCTGCAACGCCGCCGAGACCCTTCTCATCGATGATGCGATCTACGAAACGGTCCTCCCGCCGATCCTCAAGGAGCTTGAGGAGGCGGGCGTCACCATCTACGCCGACGATAAGACCCGTGCTCTCGGGGCGGTCATGCGCGTGAACCCCGCCACCGAGGAGGATTGGGCGACTGAGTACCTCGACCTCAAGATTGCGTGCAAGGTGGTCTCGGGTCTCGATGAGGCGATCCGCCACATCAACACCTACGGGACCAAGCACAGCGAGGCGATCGTGACCGAGGACTACACGGCGGCGGTGCGATTCCTGAACGAGGTGGACGCAGCCGCAGTGTACGTGAACGCGTCAACGCGCTTCACTGATGGCGGTGAATTCGGCCTCGGCGCGGAGATCGGCATCTCGACCCAGAAGCTTCACGCGCGCGGACCCATGGGGCTCGCCGCGCTCACGACCACCAAGTACGTCGCGATGGGAAGCGGTCAGATACGGGAGTGAGAAAGCAACTCCGGCTTGGCATCATGGGCGGCACGTTCGACCCGATCCACTACGGTCATCTCGTTGCCGCCGAAGAAGCGCTCGTCCAGTTCAGTCTGGACCGCGTGGTGTTCATGCCTACCGGCGAGCCTGCGCGCAAGTCGCACCGTCGGGTGACGTCAGCCGAACACCGCTACCTGATGACTGTCATCGCCACGGCGAGCAATCCCGACTTCACGGTCAGCCGTCTCGAGGTCGACCGCCCGGGCGTCACCTACACCGTCGACACCATGCTGGAGTTGCGCGCGGCCCACGGATCCGAGACGGAGCTCTTCTTCATCACCGGCGCAGACGCCATTCTCGACATCCTCACCTGGAAGGATTCGGCCCGCCTCGCGGGGGCATGCACGCTCATCGCGGCCACCCGTCCGGGCTACGACCTCTCGCGCATCATGACGCAACCGGGCGCCGAGGCATTCTCGATCGAACTCATGGAGGTTCCGGCGCTCGCAATCTCCTCGACCGATATCCGCACGCGGATCGCGGCCCGTCGGCCCGTCCGCTACCTGCTGCCCGAGGCCGTGGCCACATACGTGCGCAAGAACGGCCTCTACGAGGGGACGGTCTGACGTGCCGGTCTCCTACGAGCAGGCGCACGCGCAGGTGAGGGCACGTCTGTCCGCAGAGGCGCTCGGCCACTCCGAGCGCGTTGCAGCCACCGCGGCGCACGTCGCCTCGCTTTACGGCTACGATCCGGAAGCCGCTCGTCTCGCGGGACTTCTTCACGACTGGCACCGGGAAACGCCCGCCGAAGACCTCGTCGGGCGGGCGCGTCGCCTCGGCCTCGACGTGACCGAGGTGGACGAGGCTGTGCCGTACCTCCTGCACGGACCGGTCGCGCAGGCGGATCTCGAGCTCGAGTTCCGCGACCTCCCCGAAGACGTGCTGACCGCCGTCGGCGCCCATACGTACGGCATGCCGGACATGGCGCAATTGTCGATGATCGTGTACATCGCCGATGTCATCGAACCGGCGCGCCACCAACACGGCGTTGACTCACTGCGCTCCTCGGCCGGCGTGCGCCCGCTCGAAGACCTGTTCGCCGAGGCGTATGCCGCCTCACTGCATCACCTCATCGAGCGCCGGAGACGCATCCACCCACAGACGGTCTCGACCTGGAACGACATCGCGGCGAGGAGTCACCGATGAGCGCGCGCCGACACGCAGGGCGCTCGCGTGACGACGATCGGGAGCTTCGGCCGTCCCCGGAAGCCGACTATCCCCGGCGCCGCACGCACCACGAGCCCGAGCGGCCCCCGACCTCGAAGCCGGAGCCAGGGTGGCGCGCCACGAAACGCTCGTCCAAGCTCGGCAAGCAGGTCCGCCGTGACGCGCGGACGGAGCGGCGCAAGCAGCAGCTCAGCGAGGGCGTCCGTGCCACCAAGAGCAGCGCGATAGGGGTCATGCAGATCGCCGCCAGGGTACTCGTTGGTGCAGTGGCGCTCGTGCTCGTGCTGGCGTTGCTGGTGCTCGGCGTGAACGCTGGTGCCCGGTGGATGGCAAAGCGTCAGGCCGAGCAGGACGCGACCCCGGAGGCCCTCGCCGAGCAAGCGCGCGAGAACCTGCTGATCGTGGGCGTCACCGACACGACCGCCGAGTTCCTTGCGGTGCGCCTGGATGAGACCGACGGACAGATACTGGGCATCGCCATACCGAGCGGCGCGTTCATGGAAGTGCCGGGCCAGGGCTTCGAGCGCGTCGGCGAGAGCTACGGCTCGGGCGTGGGGGTCTCGCTCGCGGCGGTGTCGAACTACCTATCGGTGTCTTTTGCGCACTACGTGGTCGTGGACGACACGGTCTACCAGGATGCGCTGACGAATCAGAGCCTTCGCGACGTGATGGCCAACGTGCAGGAGTCCGATCTCAGCGCCGAGGACCAGAAGCGCATCGCCGAGTTCATCGACTCGGTGGGCAGCGACCGAACGGCGCTCGTGTCACTGCCGGTCAAGCCGATCGACCTCGGCGGGCAGACGTACTACGAGCCCCAGCGCGACGATATCGCGGACCTGTTGCTCCAGTGGTGGGGCGTCAGGATTGGTGCCGAGGACTCCTCGGTGCGGGTGATAATCTACAACGGCGTCGGCACGCCGGGCATCGCGGGAGCAGCGGCACAGCAGCTCATCACCGCGGGACTGCGGGTCGTGGACACCCGGAACGCCGACAGGTTCGACTACGACACGACGATGATCGTCGTCCAGAGCGGGAGTCCCGATCAAGGGGAGCAGGTGCGTCAGGCATTGGGTGTTGGCGAGATCGTCGAACAACCCTCGGATCAGGATGTCGCCGACGTGGTGGTCATCATCGGCCGCGACTACGTGCCGCCGGTGGCGAATCAGTGAACGGAAGGAGCAATCACCCTGGAACCCCGTGAAATCGCACTGCTCGCCGCCGAGGCGGCAGCCGAGAAGAAGGCAGCGGACATCGTGGTGTTGGACGTGGCCGAGACGCTCGTCATCACCGCGTTCTTCGTGGTAGCGACGGGCTCGAGCGATCGTCAGGTGAAGAGCATCGCCGATGAGGTCGAGGACCAGCTGCGCGAGAAGGCCGGCGTGAAGCCCATCGGCCGGGAAGGCGAGCGCGAAGGCAAGTGGGTGCTGCTGGACTTCGGCGACTTGGTCGTGCATGTGTTCCAGCCGGAGGAGCGTGACTTCTACCGGCTCGAAAAGCTGTGGTCCGACGCGCCGCGCGTGGAGCTTCCCGCGTCGGTGGCCGAGCAGACGGCGCCCCAGCCGGAGGCCGCCAACTCGTGAAGCGGGGCCTCAGGGTCTACGGGGTTCAGCTCGCGCTCATAGCCGTGGCGGCCGTGTGGGGCGGGACGTTCGTCGTCGTCAAGGACGCGGTGTCACAGTACCCGCTCTACGCGTTCCTGGCGCTTCGCTTCGCGATCGCCGTCGTGGCGTTCGCGGTCGTGCTCCCCTCATCACTCACCCGCCTGCGCAGAGACACGCTCGGTGTGGGGCTTCTTGCCGGGGTGTTCCTGACCGCAGGCTACGTGTTCCAGACCTGGGGCCTGCAGGGTACCAGCGCCTCCAAAGCCGCGTTCATCACAGGCATGTTCGTGGTCATCACGCCAGCGCTCCAGGCGCTCGTGCTACGGCGGGTGCCAAGGCGCACGACGGTGCTCGGCGTGGTGCTCGCTGTTGCGGGGCTGTGGCTCCTCTCCGGTGGCGGGGAGGGCGGATGGACGGTGGGGGATACCCGTGTGCTGCTCTGCGCGGTTGCGTACTCGGCGCACATGATCGTTCTCGGGGGCCTCGGCGACCGCCACGACGTACGTCCCCTGACGCTGGTACAGCTTGCCACCGTCGCGGTCGTCTGCGGCGTGGTGTCCGTGGCGACCGAACCGATAGCGCTGCCCTCCGAAACGACGGTGTGGGTGGCCCTCGTGATCACCGGCGTGTTCGCCTCGGCGGTGGCCTTTGCCGTGCAGACCTACGCTCAGCGGTTCCTGTCGCCGAGCAAGACCGCGCTCATCCTTATCACCGAGCCGGCGTTCGGCGGTGTCTTCGGGTGGATCGCGGGCGAGCGGCTCGGCGTGAGCGGTCTTGCGGGCAGCGCACTCATCCTCTCGGGAATGGTCGTGGCCGAGATGCTGGGCGTCGGGACCGAAGTCGGTGCCGATGCGGTCGAGTACGAGCCGAGTGTGGAGGGTCCGCCGGTTCCGCTGCTGGACGAAGGCCCGGAGACGGTGCCCGAGTAGGGAAGCGGTCGGGTTGACCGGGCCGAAGCGCCTGGTATACTTCCGTTTGCTGCGCGAGCAGCACCCAGACGTGGGGCCATAGCTCAGCTGGGAGAGCGCATGGCTGGCAGCCATGAGGTCAGGGGTTCGATCCCCCTTGGCTCCACCAAAGACAGATGACGCAAGGCCCGGAGATCCTCCGGGCCTTGCTCGCGTTCAGTTATGCGCGAACCGCGGAGGGCGTGCTAGCGTCTCACGGGTATGAACGACGTGCAGGCATCGAGGGGGGAGTCCCGATGAGACGCGCGACCATTGTGTGGGTCGTCATGACGCTCGCGATCTCGGCAGCGGCCGTGGCAGGCTGTGACGGCGATGTCCGGCTGAAAGACGACGACAACGGCACGAGCGTGACGCTCGCGAATGGCGAAGCGCTTGAGCTCGTGCTCACCTCGAATCCGACGACCGGCTACTCATGGAGTGCGGTCGAGGTCCCGGCGTGTCTCGATCAGGACGGCGAGCCGGAGTACGACTCCGACGCGCTTCCCGGCATGGTGGGTGCGGGCGGCGAGGACACGTGGCGGTTCGTGGGGGCGGAACCCGGCGAGGGCACACTTCGGCTGGAGTACAAGAAGTCGTGGGAGGGCGAGGTCGAGGCGGTCCAGGTCTATGAGATCGACGTGACCGTGGAGTAGGCTGCTCGGCGCTCGGCTTCCGCTACAATGAGGCGCACCTGTCGCACCCATTGTAGAAGCGGAGGCACTTGCGTGACGCGCCCGTACGAACCGCACGCGTTCGAGGAGAAGTGGCAGGCAGTCTGGGACGCCGAGGGACTCTACTCGGTGACGGAGGACCTGTCGCGGCCGAAGAAGTACGTCCTCGAGATGTTCCCGTACCCTTCGGGCGACATCCACATGGGTCACGTGCGCAACTACTCGATCGGCGACGTGGTCGCCCGCTTCTCGACCATGCGTGGTTTCAACGTGCTGCATCCCATCGGCTGGGACGCATTCGGGCTGCCGGCCGAGAACGCGGCGATCAAGAACGCCACCCACCCGGCAAAGTGGACGTACGCGAACATCGACACCCAGGCGGCGTCGTTCAGGCGCATGGGCTTCAGCTACGACTGGGACCGCACCGTCAAGTCATGCGACGTGGACTACTACCGCTGGGGTCAGTGGATCTTCCTGAAGTTCTGGGAGCGCGGCCTGGTGGAGCGCAAGAAGTCCCCGGTCAACTGGTGCCCGAGCTGCAAGACCGTGCTCGCCAACGAGCAGGTGATCGGCGACGGCGTGTGCTGGCGCTGCAAGAGCGTGGTTGAGAAGCGCGACCTCGAGCAGTGGTACTTCAAGATCACCGAGTACGCCCAGGAGCTGCTGGATGATCTGGACACGCTTCCGGGCTGGCCCGAGCGCGTGAAGACCATGCAGGCCAACTGGATCGGCCGCAGCGAGGGCGCCGAGGTGGATTTCACGCTCTGCGATGCGAGCGGCGAGCCCACCGAGACCACGATCACCGTGTTCACCACGAGGCCGGATACGCTCTTCGGCTGCTCGTTCTTCCTGCTGGCGCCCGAGCACGCGCTCGTGCGCGAGCTCACCGAGGGCACCGAGTACGCCGCGGCTGTGCAGGCCGTCATCACCGCGACCGCTCGCGAGACCGCGGTCGAGCGGGCGAGCGGCGAGGCCGAGAAGGTGGGTGCGTTTACCGGGAGGTACGTGGTGAACCCGGTCAACGGCGAGAAGGTGCCGGTGTGGGTGAGCAACTACGTGCTGATGGAGTACGGCACCGGTGCGGTCATGGCCGTGCCCTCCGGCGACCAGCGCGACTTCGACTTCGCGCGCAAGTACGCGCTCCCGATCCCGCCGGTGGTGGTGGCCGAGGACGACCCGCTGCTCGAAGATCTGCGTGATGCGCGCGACCGCGTTTCGAGTGACGTGCCCTGGGCCGGGGCGTTCGACGGCTACGGCGTGATGGTGCAGTCAGGCGAGTTCACGGGCATGCGCGGCGGCAAGGCGAGCGAGGGCATGAAGGCCGTGACGGAGTGGTTGGCCGAGCGCGGACAGGGTCGCTTCTCCATCAACTTCCGTCTGCGTGACTGGCTCATCAGCCGTCAGCGGTACTGGGGCAACCCGATCCCGGCCGTGCACTGCCCCGCGTGCGGGCTGGTCCCGGTGCCCGAGGAGCAGCTGCCGGTGGTGCTTCCTATGAACGTGGACATCACCAAGGGCGAGACGCTTGCGGATCATCCCGAGTTCTACGAGACGACATGTCCGAAGTGCGGCGGCGCGGCCAAGCGCGAGACCGACACGATGGACACGTTCACCTGCTCCTCGTGGTACTACTTCCGCTACTGCGATGCCCGCGACGACTCGGCGGCATTCGCGCGCACGAATGCCGACTACTGGATGCCGGTCGATCAGTACATCGGCGGCATCGAGCACGCGATCCTCCACCTGCTGTACTCGAGGTTCTTCACGAAGGTGTTCGCCGATCTGGAACTCACCTCGGCGCGCGAGCCGTTCACCAACCTGCTCACGCAGGGCATGGTGAAGAAGGACGGCGAGACGATGAGCAAGTCCAGAGGCAACGTGGTGGCGCCCGAGGACATGGTGGCACGCTACGGCGCCGACGCCTTGCGCGCATTCATCCTGTTCATGGCGCCGCCCGACAAGGACCTCGACTGGAACCAGGACGGCCTTGAGGGCATGTCCCGGTTCCTCGGCCGGCTATGGCGATATGTCTCCGAAGTTGCCGAAGGCTCCAATGCAGGCGGTGGCGCAGGCGACGATGCCCTCGCAAAGACGCTGCGCCGCGAGCGGCATCGGGTTGTGGGTAAAGTGACGGACGACATCGAGCGGTTCGGCTTCAACACGGCCCTCTCGGCGATGATGGAGCTCCTGAACGCCGCCGGCGACTACCGTCGGACGGTAGCGTCTGACGTACGCGACGCCGCGCTCGAGCGCGAGGTCGCCCAGACGCTCGTTCTGCTGATCGCACCATACGCCCCGCACATGGCCGAGGAGTTGTGGCGCGAGGTGCTCGGACATGAAGGGTCGGTCCATCGCGAGGCATGGCCGGCGTTCGATGCGGCGCTTGCGGCTGCCGATGAGGTCGAGATCGCAGTGCAGGTGAATGGCAAGGTACGCGCCAAGCTCACGATCGCGGCCGATGCGGCCGAGGACATGGTTCGCGAAGCGGCCCTCGGCCTGCCGAAGGTCCAGGAGCACCTGGCGGGGATGGAAGTCCGCAAGGTGGTCGTCGTCCCGGGTAAGCTCGTGAGCATCGTCGCCGCGTCCTGAAGCTTCCGTTGAGAAGCGGGTGACATCCCGCTAGGTTTGGTGCAAGGCCACCGGTGCATTCTCTAGACCGGATGCCCCCTCCGTCCAGATGGATGAAGGGGGCGTTTCTGTGTCTGTGCTTGAATCCGATCGCGTTCGCGGGCTGCTCGAGCGAGCCGGGCTCGGCGGACTGCAGCCACGTACGCAGTGGGCGGTGATCGCGCTGGCTGCGTGTGTCGTGGCGCTCGGCGTGTGGCGGTTCTGGCCCGCAGCGCCTGTGCCGGAAGTCGAATTCGACGAGGCCGGAGAGACTGTCGCTGCGTTACCCGAGAGCGGCGCCACCTCGGAGACCGTCGATCCGAACGTGGTCGTGCATGTCGTAGGCGCCGTGCTGCACCCCGGCGTGTACTCGCTTGCGCCCGGCAGTCGCGTCGTGGATGCCGTGCAGGCTGCAGGCGGAGGCCTCGGCAGCGCGGCACTCGACAGCTTGAATCTTGCGCGTATCCTGACCGACGGCGAGCAGGTGTACGTGTTCACCGCCGAGGAGGTGGCGGGAGGCGCTGCGCCACCTGCAGCATCCGGAGCCACTCCGGCAGGTGGGGCTGCGGGAGGAGGCGGCGCGGCGGGGGGACTGGTGGACCTCAACACTGCCACTGCGGCCGAGCTTGACGGGCTTCCCGGCGTGGGGCCCTCTACCGCACAGAAGATCGTCGATGACCGGGAGACCAACGGGCCGTTCGCGACGCCCGAGGACCTGATGCGTGTTACGGGAATCGGAGCGAAGAAGTTCGACGCGCTGAAGGATCTCGTGACGTGCGGATGAGCGACGCGCCTGAGAGGCCCCAGCTGCCGCCTGTGGCGTGGTTCGCGCTTGCGATGTGCGCAGGATGCATCGCCACCGAGGCCGTTGTCTGGCCGTCCGACGTTCGCGCCGGTCGTGCGGTGGTCGCGGTTGCGGTCGCGATCACAGCCATCATATGGCTCGGTCGCGAGAGGGTGCCGCGAGGAGTGCGCGCGGGGGCGCTGCTGCTGTGCGCCGGCTTCGCCGCCGGCTCGTGTGTGTGCGTGTTGCAGTCGGCGGCCTGGCTTCGTGAATCGCATATCGTGCCGGACTGCGGTGCGCGCGAGTGGACGGGCGTCGTGGAAGCCGATCCGACGGCCGGCGAGTACGGTGCGACCGCGCGGGTCCGCATCAGAGGCGGGCCGCTTGACGGTGCGGTCGTGCGGATCGGCTGGCCGGAAGGGGAGGAGGTGCCCGAGCTCGGACGCACCGTCCGCTTCTCGGCGATCCTGAAGGCGCTTCCTCTCGAGGAGTCCTGGGCGCGGCGCACGGCCCGTGCTGGCGTCTGCGCTACCGGCAACGCCTGGCGCGCGGAGTGCGGAGCATGGCGGACGGGCCCGCTCGGGGAGTTGTTCGCGTGGCGGGCCACGATGCTCGAACGAATGCACCAGGTGCCTGGCGCCGGGGCGGATCTGGCCGAAGGAATCGTGCTCGGCGACCGTCGGCGGCTGATCGGAACCGACACTGAGGAGGACTTCAGGGTACTCGGCCTCACGCACCTGGTCGCGGTCTCGGGCTCGCACCTTGCCGCGGCATGCGCGGCGGTCGCGTTCCTGGGAACGATGCTTCGCGTGCCGAGACGGCCGCTCGTGGCCGCTACCATGCTTGCGGGTGCCGCGTACGCCGTGGTCACGGGGCTTCCCTACTCGGCGTTGCGGTCTCTGCTGATGCTCGCGGTCGGTGGAGCAGGGCAGATGATCGGGCGGCGCGGCGATGGGATCGCATCTCTCGCAGTGGCGGTGATCGTCGTGCTCGCGCTGGAGCCCTGGGCGGTATTCGACCTGGGCTTCCAGCTTTCGGCGCTCGCAGTGTGCGGTCTGCTGGTGTTCGGCAGTCTGGCGCAGGCGTGGGCGACGAGCGGCTTCACCGGTTGGCGACGTGTTGTCGGGGATGCGCTGTCGCTGACGCTCGTGGCGCAGTTCACGACCATACCGGTTGTCGCGTCGGCGTTCGGCATGGTCTCGCTTATGGCTCCGGTCGCGAACGTGGTAGTGGGTCCGCTGGTGTCGGTGGCGATGCTGGTCGGGCTCGTCGGCGCCGTTCTTGGAACGGTGTCTCCGGCAGCCGGAACCCTCGGAGCCTCCGGAGCCGCGTCGATCCTCGGTGCGACCGCATGGATCGCCGGTGGGATGGCCCAGGTCCCCGGCGCGGCGGTGGCGCTGGGTGGAGGTGTGCTCGTCGGGGTGGGGACGTGCGCGGGAGCGGTCGGCCTGTGGGCTTGGTGGCCGCTGCCGCGGGGGCGGCACTCGGGTACGCGCTTCATCGCCGCAGCCGTTTGCGCTTCGGTCTGTGTCGCCCTCGGTCCGGCGCCGGCGCAGCGGTGCACGATCACCGTGCTGGACGTCGGGCAGGGGGACGCGATTCTCGTGGAGGACAGCGGGCGCACGATGCTGGTGGATACGGGACCCGACGCCCTGTCGCTGCGGCGGGCGCTTGCGCGGTGCGGGATTCGCCGGATCGATGTACTCGTGCTCACGCACGCGCATGGGGACCACACAGGCGGGGCTCCCGGGCTCGTCGGCGTCGCCGATGTGGGCTGGATAGGCGTGCCGGGCCCGGCGACCGGTGAGGAAGCCGCGTCGGCGGGCTCGGTCCGCGACCCGATGCCTGGCTCGACATCATGGAAGGGACCTGCGAGCCCGGTGCGCTCGCTCGTGGCCGGCGACGACTGGAGGCTCGGCGGCACATCGGTGTCCGTCCAGTGGCCGACTGCCGATGCGCCCTCAGACCTGGATGCGAACGACACGAGCGTGGTGCTGCAGCTCACCAACGGGTCGTTCGACATGGTGCTCACCGGCGATGCCGAGCAGCTGGTGCAGGAGGAGCTGATCGCGTCGGGCGCGGCGAGGGAGGTCGAGGTCCTCAAGGTCCCGCACCACGGCAGCACGAACGGACTGACCTCCGAGGGGCTTGAGGCCTGGTCGCCCCGTGACGCTATCATCAGCGTGGGTAGGGGAAACGACTTCGGTCACCCGTGCCCCGAGACGATCACGCTTCTCGAGTCCGCCGGGGTCCGAATCCTGAGGACCGACACGAGCGGCGACGTCACAGTCACGGTGCGGCGCTCGGGATACCGGACTCGCGTCTCACGGCGTGGAACGGCGGTCGTCGTTCGTGCGAGAATGCGGAAGGCCCGGACGGCGATGCTCGTGCCGGGACGTTCGCCGAGCGAAGGCGTGAGCGATGGTTCGGGTTGCGGCCAAGTCCATAGAGGATCTCAGGAGCGTCTACCTCATCTTCGGCGACGAGGAATTGTTGCTCGAGCGCGCCCTCCACCGGTTGCGAGACCGCATCGCCGAGGTCGCCGACCTCGACTTCAACTACGAAGCGTTCGACGGGGAGTCCGCTGACGCATCAGCGGTGGTTGCCGCCGCCAACACGCTGCCGTTCGCATCCGAGCGACGCCTAGTGATCGTTCGCGACGTGGACCGCATGAACGCCGCGGGTCAGGCTGTGCTGGCTGAGTACGCGCGGGATCCGGCACCTTCGGCATGCGTGGTGCTCGTGGCGAAGCGCATGCGCAAGGACTCCAAGCTCTTCAAAGCGGTGCAGGCGCTCGGCGGCGTGTCGGAGTACCCGGCGCCCAAGCGAAGCGAGTATCCGTCCTGGGTGGTCGACCTGTTCGCAGCCAGAGGTCGTCGGATCAGCTACGACGGTGCGACGGCGCTCGTTCTAGCAGTCGGACGCGATCTGCGTCGGCTGGAGACCGAGACCGAGAAGGTGCTGGCGTACGCGGGAGAGCGTGTCGAGCTCACGCGTGACGACGTGGTGAGCGTTGTCGCCGAAACCGCACCTGTCTCCGTCTTCGACTTCCTGAACGCCGTCGGGGCGCGTGATTGTCCGGCGGCGCTCACGCTGCTCGGGGACCTGCTCGCTGACGGTCAAGACCTCATGGGCGTCCACGCGATGACCGTTCGCCAGCTGCGGACGCTCGTAAGCGCGCGCGCGCTTGTGGATCGTGGTGCTTCCCCCGGGGAGATCATGCGAGAAGTCGGGATGGCCGAGTGGCAGGCGAAGGCCGCCATGGCGCAGGCCAGGAGGTTCACCACCGAGGAGCTGTCACGCGCGCTCAGGGACGCTGCGACGCTCGAGGGTCGGATCAAGTCGGGCCAGGGTGAGCCGCGCCTGCTGTTCGAGCTGTGGCTGACGCGAGCGTGCGCTTCGGCGTCGTAGGGAAGCGAAAGGGCCGGGAGACCCGGCCCTTCGAGTGGTTCTGGCGTCCAGCTCGCGAATCAGCTGTCGAGTGCGTTGATCTTCGCCATGACGCCCGACTTGCGGTTCGCGGCCTGATTCTTGTGGATGACGCCTGCGCTGGCGGCCTTGTCGAGCGCGCGCGTCGCCTGACGTGCTGCCTCGGCCGCTGCGACCTTGTCACCTGCGGCCACGGCTGCATCCACCTTCTTAGTGGTGGTCTTCAGCGCTGACTTCACGGACTTGTTGCGAACGCGCGCCTTCTCGTTGGTGAGGATGCGCTTCTTCTGGCTCTTGATGTTTGCCACGGTGCTCTTGTTCCTCCGTCATGAATCGGATGGTGCCCGTCGCAGTGGGGTGCAGACGAACCTCGAAAGGATAGCACAGGGGTAGGGCCGCGCCAACACCGGGCTGTCACTGCGGATTGTCAGGTTCATACCGAGATCATCGACGCGGCGCAGGGTTTCGGCACAAAAGATGCTATGTGATTTGCGGCACAACCAGTTGTTCGTGTTCTGCCGATAATGCTAATGTGAACGTAGCTGAAAATCCGCCAGGTTCGTGGACGCATCGAAGGGACTACTCACAACGTGAACCGGCGCATCAGCCCTAGCAGGCGGGGGCCGCTAGTCGCTTGCATAGTCTCGCTCGCAGCGCTGTTGTGGGCGGGTAGTGCGCTGTCCGCCTACGCGTTCGCTCCGCCGATCGGCGGCCTCGGAACCGGGACGACCGAGCCCTTCAATCTCTTCGACTGCGACCAGTGTCACGCCGCCGACAGCCAGGCGCCGCCTGCAGACGGGAGTGGCCCGCACGGCAGTTATGCGACGACCACCTCGAAGTGCTCGGTGTGCCATGACGTGCACAACGCGCCAGCGGGCGGAATCCTACTCCTGCGCGGGGCGACGGTGAGCGCCGCCTGTCTCACGTGTCACGACGGCACGCAGAGCGGCATCGGGCCGTATGACACGATCGAGGCGCACGGCGGCGTTGTCGCCGCCGAGCACGAGACCGACGTGACGAATGTGATCCCCGGAGGGTCAGTGAACCTGACGGGTTCGTTGGGCTGCTCCGACTGCCATAGCGTTCACGGTGCCAACACGGTCGCGCCGTTCCTGCGCGACTCCGGCTTCTCCGGCACCACCTACATTGGCGGCGCGGACGCGTACGTGACGTCAGACTGTCTGCTTCGAGCGGATGTGAACGGTGCATCGGTGGCCGAGTACGGCGCGCTGTGGTGCGCCGCCTGTCACGACGAACGACACTCCGGTTCGGCGACGACGATCAACCACCCGGTGGACGACGCCACCGACTGGGGCTACGGGGATGTCGTGTCTACGGTAACGCTGGACTCCTGGCGTGCCGGTCCGTATGACGGTTTGGGCAATGCCATCGGCATGGGGCGCACGAACGGCGGCTACATCATGGCTCCGGCGGCCGAGGACGGCGACGGGCGCGTTGTAACGCGGCGTGATCCGATGTGTCAGCAGTGTCACGAGGACGCGCGGAACGTGACCGAGATCTTCAGCGCCGACTACACGTATCGCGGGACCGATCCGTGGAACACGCCGATCAACCCCGAGTTCGTCACCTTCCCGCACCAGACGACCAACGCGACGATGCTGGTCGAGCAGTACGACGACCTGTGCCTCAACTGCCACCCTGTCTCTGGGCTCCCGTAGCGGAGTCCGCGCTTCTGTAGTCCCGTTCTCACGAGGAGTTGACTTGCAGATGCGTACGCGTCGCAGCCCCGGCAGGCGGTGGATCTGGCTTACAACGCTTGGCGTGGCGCTGATTGTCGCGTGCGCGACCGTTGCGTTTGGGTGGATCACGTTCGGAGACGTTCCGACCCTGACAGGCAGAGGCTCGCTGTCAGGCCTGGGAACGGGCCACGTGAAGGACGTGCCTGGTTCCCCGGATATGGCCACGGAGTCCGCGGAAGGGCAGTCATCGAATTCCCGGGCAGGGCTCGCGCCCACACCCCCGGACGGTTCGTCATCCGAGCCTCGTGTGACCACGCAGAAGTCCGACAAGCCCAAGGACAAGGTCAAACCGCCAAAAGGCGGCAACCCCGAAGACCCGCCGGTCGACCCCGAAGATCCCCCAACCGACCCCGAGGACCCGCCGGTCGACCCCGAGGACCCGCCGGTCGAACCTGAGGACCCACCGGTAGCCGAGGCCCCCTCGGCGCCGGTCCTTGTCGCCTGTACGTCCGGGGACATGAAGGACGTCATCACGTTCGAGCTCTCGGCTGGCGGTCCCGTGTCGTACTTCGCGCTGCTTCGCTCAGCCAGCGCCGATGGCGAGTACTCCGTGGTGGCAACGGCGTCCGCAGAGGCTCGCGTCTTCTCGTATCCCGTGAGCGAGACGGGCGCCGCGTTCTACGTCGTGAGCGCGAGCGGCCCCGGCGGCGAGAGCGGACCGAGTGAAGCAGCCGAGAACTCGCTGGTCGCGATAGCAGAGTCGGTGTCGCCGGAAGGACGGGTGCTCGCCTCATCGAACGGCGAGGTCGTCCTGAGCCTCCCCGCGGGGGCGTTCGGCGCCACCACCGACGTCGGCGTGACCGAGGTGTCCGCTTCTCCCACGGGCGGGCTCATCAGCCTGTCGGGCGTCTACGAGATCACGCCGTCCGGTGCGCTGTCGGCGCCAGCCGTTCTCTCGGTGCGCTACACGCTTGCGGTGACCCACTACCAGGTCGTTCAGACACTC